>PXBD01000047.1 GCA_003565625.1 Gammaproteobacteria bacterium | reverse complement strand
CCAAGCGTCGCGCCGGGCGCACCGGATAGAGCCGCCAATTTCGTAGCCTGGCGCTGGAGCCGTAATCATCCGCACCGGATTGAGTGCATTGACGACGAAGGGCGCCTGGCCGCCCTGGAACGACGGGCGAAGCCTGCATGAATCAGTTCGTTGCCATCACTCCGGCCTCAGCCACACCAGGCCAATATCCGCAAAAAGCAGAGGTCAGCCAGTGGTTTGTTCGGTTCCCAGCAGGCCACCAAGGCGGCCTGTCGCGAACCGGGTCGAAATTGTGCCCCCTGGCGCAGCTGGCTGCACCAGAGGGCTTGAGCGCTTACTTGCCGTAGCGCTTCTTGAACTTGTCGACGCGCCCGCCGGCGTCCATGATCTTGTGCTTGCCGGTGTAGAACGGGTGGGACTTGCTCGAGACTTCCACCTTGACCAGCGGGTATTCCTCGCCTTCGAACTCAATGGTTTCCTTGGTCTGGACGGTGGAGCGGGTCTTGAAGACCAGGTCGCTGGACAGATCCTGGAAAACGACTTCGCGGTACTTGGGATGGATATCGGCCTTCATGACGGCAAACCTGTATTCGGACTGAAAGATAGCCGAGCATTGTCGCCCAGAATCCGGCGGGATTCAAGTGATTTCCATCATTAGACTGCGCAGGCCGGCGCGACATGCAAAGCCTGCTGCAGCGGCGGCTGTTCCACGCCTGACGACCACCTACAATACCCCCAATGAACAACAGCTTCCCACCCGCACGCTGGCGTATTGCCACCGGGCATGAGCGCACCACGCAGGCCGCGCAGGCCGTGCTGGACGACGGCGGCAACGCGGCCGATGCGGCGGTTGCTGCGGCGCTGGCAGCGACCATGGCCGAGCCGTTGTTGTGTTCGCTGGGTGGTGGCGGGCACGCGCTGGTTCAGCGCGACGGTCAGGCACCGCAGGCGCTGGATTTCTTTGCCCAGACGCCGCGCCGGCGGCGCAGCGGCGAGCTGGATTTCTATCCCATCATCGGCAATTTCGGGCCCGACACGCAGGAGTTTCACGTCGGCATGGCTTCGCTGGCCACGCCGGGCGTGGTCGCCGGGTTGTTTGAGCTCCACCAGCGCCACGGCAGCCGGCCGATGCGCGAGCTGGTTGCACCGTCGGTGCGCCTTGGCCGCGAGGGGCTGACGCTGAACCGGGTGCAGGCCTTTACCCTGGCCATTCTGGAACCCATCGTGCGCGCCACCGATCCCGGCGCGCGCTTTTTCGGCCTGGCCGACCGCAAGGCACCGCTGCCCACCGAAGGCGCGCCGCTGGCCAATCCGGAACTGGCCGATTTTCTGGAAGCGCTGGCCGAGGAAGGCCCGGATCTGTTCTATCGCGGGGAGGCGGCGCGCCGGCTGGCGGCCGATTCAGTCGAACAGGGCGGTCATTTGCGCCTGGAAGATCTTGGCGGCTACGCCGCGCGCTGGCGCCGGCCGCTGCGCTGGCGCTATCGCGATGCGGTGTTGTGGTCGACCCCGCCGCCGGCTTTTGGCGGGCTGATGGTGGCGCTGGCCAGCCACCGCCTGGCCGAACATATCTCGCCGCGCGCCGGTTTCGGCTCGCCCGACCACCTGGCCGCGCTGTGCCAGGCCATGGCCGAATCCGAAGACCTGCGCGCCCAGCTCGAGCAGCCTGAACTGCTGGCCTCGGAACGCGCCCTGCGCACGGCATTTGCCGGGCTTGCCAAAGCGCCGCAGCAGGTCAGCCGGCGCGGCACGACCCACATCAGCATCGACGACGGGCGCGGCCTGGCCGTGGCCATGACGCTGTCCAACGGCGAGGCCTCGGGCTACGTGATTCCGGGTACGGGCATCATGATGAACAACATGCTCGGCGAGGAAGACCTGAACCGCTCCGGCTTCCACAACTGGCCGCGCAACCGCCGCCTGGCCTCGATGATGGCCCCGACCATCATCCGCCGCGGCGAACATCGCTACCTGGTCGGCAGCGGCGGCTCGAACCGCATCCGCACCGCCCTGGCCCAGGTGCTGTGCAACCTGATCGATTTCGGCATGGGCTTGCGCGACGCGGTCAACGCCCCGCGCGTACACCTGGAGCGCGGCAGATTGAGCGTGGAACTGGCCGAAGCCTGGCCGACAGAAGCCCAGGACTGGCTGATGCAGAACTACCGCAACGCCCGCGCCTGGCCGGAACGCAACCTGTTCTTCGGCGGCGTCCACGCCGTCGGCCCGGATTCAGCCGCCGCCGACAGCCGCCGCGGCGGGCATGCGGCCGTTGGCGAGACAGCCTGAAATCCAGTACATTGGTTTTTATGTTTTCCATTCACCCAGGCCGAATCCTTAAGCGCGAGCTGGTATCGCGTGACCTATCCGCCAACCGTCTTGCGTTGGCGCTGCGGGTACCTTCTGGCCGCCTGACTGAAATCCTCAACGGCAAGCGCGGGATTTCGCCCGACACCGCGCTTCGGCTGGGTCATTTTTTTGGCAACAGCCCCCGTTTCTGGCTGAACCTGCAAACCAGCTACGAGGAACTGAGCCGATGAAGCCATCCGAAGCATTGGCCTCCAACCGCGCTGCAATTCGCCGGGTGGTCAAGTCCCACCGCGCCTCGAATGCCCGGGTTTTCGGTTCAGCCCTTCGCGGTCAGGACACCGAGGCCAGTGATCTGGATCTACTCATCGATCCAACGGAGGAAACGACGCTATTTGACATCGGAGCAATCCGACATGAACTGGCGCAGCTGCTGGGCGTGCCGGTTGATGTGCTCACGCCCAACGCACTCCCGGAGCGCTTTCGAGCCAAAGTACTTGCCGAGGCACGCGAAGTATGAGTCGTGACCAGCAGCGCCTGGCTGAATATCTGGCTCACATCCTGGAGGCCATCGAGCGAATTGCTCGATACACGAAGGACATGGACAAAGAAGCTTTCCTGAACGATGGTCTGGTGCAGGATGCCGTGATCCGGAATTTCGAGATCATCGGTGAGGCCAGCAACAACATTGAAAAGCACTTTCCAGAATTCGCTGCAACTCACCAGGAACTGCCCCTCTCCGTTGCCTACCAAATGCGAAATGCCCTTGCTCACGGCTATTTCGACGTGGACTTTGAAATTGTCTGGAGAACCATCCACAAGGACTTGCCCAAGCTGCATCTTCAGGTGAGCGAGATTGCTCAGGAATAGTCCTCACTTTTTAGCAGAGGCACCCCGCAGGGCGGCAAAATCAATAAAGGTCACGGCAACTGCGTCGCCAGCGCCCCCACGTGCACGCCCGGGTTGAAGTAGCGGGTCTGGATGCCGCTGGCGGTGAAGCGTTCCGGGCTGACCGGCTCGATGGGCCCGCCTTTGCGGGCCTGGGTGGCTGACCACCAGCCCGAGGGGTAGCACGGCTGCGGAAAGCCCAGGGTGCGGATGGTTTCGAAGCCGGCCTGTTCCATGTTGGCGTGAATGCCGTGGATGAGTTTCTGATGTAAGAGCGGCGATTCGCTCTGCTGGACCAGGATGCCGCCGGGGGCCAGAGCGGCAAAGCAGTCGGCCACGAAGCCGGGCCCGAACAGGCCCTCGGCCGGGCCGATAGGGTCGGTGGAATCGACGATGATGACATCCACGCTGCCCGGCGGAATGTTCTTGACGTGGGCCAGGCCGTCGTCGAACAGCAGCTGCGCGCGCGGGTCGTGGTTGCGTTCGCACAACTCCGGGAAATGCTCCTCGGCCAGGCGGGTGACCTGCTCATCGATTTCGACCTGGGTTGCGGCCTGCACGCCGTCGTGGGCCAGCACCTCGCGCAGCGTGCCGCAGTCGCCGCCGCCGATGACCACCACCTGCTTCGGGTCGGGATGGCTGAACAGGGCCGGATGGGTGAGCATCTCGTGGTAGAGAAAGTTGTCGCGCGTGGTCAGCATGACGAAGCCGTCGATGACCATCAACTTGCCCCAGTGGGTGGTCTGGTAGATATCGATAGTCTGGTAGTCGGTGGTCGCGTGGGCCAGGTGGGCCTCGACCCCCCAGGAGATGGCCGAGCCGGCCTCCTTGCAGACTTCGGTGAACCATTTTTCGTGCGCAGGCAGCATGGACGGGCTCCGGTTGGGCATGCCTGAAGATGGTACCGCGAATACGCCGGATACCGGGCCGGGCGGTACAATCTCGGCTTCCCACCAACCAGCGCTGACCGAGACCTTCCATGAAGCCAGACCCCATCGCCGATGCCCGCCGCCGCTACGCCATGGCGCGCTGGTCGGAAGGCTTTTTCGACGTTGATGATTCCGGCCGGCTGGTGGCCCGACCCGAGGCCGATGCCAGCGCGACCATTGCCCTGAACGAGGTTGTCGACCAGGCCCGCGGACAGGGCCTGCGCCTGCCGCTGCTGGTGCGCTTCCCCGATATCCTGCGTCGCCGGGCAAACCAGCTCGGCGATGCCTTTGCCCAGGCAATGGACGAAGTCGGCTACCCGTCCGGCTATACCCCGGTCTACCCGATCAAGGTCAACCAGCAGGCCACCGTGGTGCGCACTCTGGCCGGGCTGGACGGGCTGGGTCTGGAAGTGGGCAGCAAGCCCGAGCTGATCACCGCGCTGGCCGTCAGCCGGCCGGGCACGACCATCATCTGCAACGGCTACAAGGATGCGGCCTATATTCGCCTGGCCCTGGGCGGTATCCAGCTGGGCCTGAAGCCGGTGATCGTGATCGAAAAACCGGGCGAGTGGCCGCTGATCGAGCGCGAGGCCCGCGCCCTGGGCGTCACCCCGACGGTGGGCGTGCGCCTGCGCCTGGCCTCGCTGGGCACCGGCAACTGGCAAAACACCGGCGGCGAGCGGGCCAAGTTCGGCCTCGCCGCCAGCCAGCTGCTGGACCTGGTCGAGACCATGCGCGCGGCCGGCTGCCTGGACTGGCTGGGCCTGCTGCATTTCCACATGGGCTCGCAGATTTCCAACCTGCGCGACATTCAGCGCGGCGTGCGCGAGGCCGGGCGCTACTTTGTCGAACTGAGCCAGGCCGGGGTCGCCGTGCGCTACCTGGATATCGGCGGGGGCCTGGGCGTGGACTACGAGGGCGGCGGCACGCGCAGTTTCTGCTCGATGAACTATTCGCTGGCCCAGTACGCCCATGCCATCGTCGCCGGGCTGGCCGAGCTGTGCCGCGAGCGCGACCTGACGCCGCCACATCTTTTGTCGGAATCCGGCCGCGCGCTGACCGCCCACCACGCGGTACTGATCACCAATGTCACCGCCACCGAGCGCCTGCCGCGCAACCCGGGCAGCCCGGGCGAGAACGACCATACCGTCATCCGCGGCCTGTTCGAAGTGCTCGAAGGCTTCGACCGGCACGAGCCCGAGGAGCTGTTCCTGGAAGCCGAGCACCTGCTCGAGGAGGGCCGCAACCTGTTCCTGTACGGCGACCTGTCGCTGGCCGACCGGGCCCGGATCGAGCCGCTGTACTACGCCATCCTCGAGCGCCTGGTCGACCGGCTCGACCCGGAGCACCGGCGCCATCGCGAGCTGCGCGACCGCATCCGCTACCAGCTCTCGGACAAGTACTTCATCAATCTTTCGATCTTCCAGTCGCTGCCCGATATCTGGGCCATCGACCAGGTGTTTCCCATCGTGCCGCTGAGCCGGTTGAATGAAACGCCGACCGAACGGGCCGTGCTCGAAGACCTGACCTGCGATTCCGACGGGCGGATTGACCAGTACGTCGACCGCGGCCTGCTCGAGCCGACCCTGCCGGTGCATGCAATTGCGCCGGGCGAGACCTACCTGCTGGGCATTTTCATGGCCGGGGCCTACCAGGAAACCCTGGGCGACATCCACAACCTGTTTGGCGATACCGACAGCGTGGACGTGAGCCTGGACGAGACCGGCGTGCGCCTGGACAATGGCCGCTCGGGGGATTCGGCCGACATGCTGCTGGGCCTTTGCGGCTACGATGCGCGCGCGCTGATGACGGCCTGCCGGGCCAAGGTCTCGGCCGCCGGGCTGGAACCGGCCCAGGCCGAGGCGCTGGAGCGCCTGCTGGCCGAAGGGCTTTCGGCCTACACCTACCTGGAGACGAAATGAGCACACAAGCCAACACCGGCTGGATCGGACTGGGTGCCATGGGCTGGCCCATGGCCGGTCACCTGCATGCCGCAGGCCAGCTCAAGGCGGTCTGGAACCGCACCCTGAACAAGTCGGCCGCGTTTGCCGAACAGCATCACGACACCCTCGCGGCGACCACGCCGGAAACCCTGGCCGAGCGCTGCCAGGTGATCATGCTGTGCGTGTCGGCCGACCATGATCTGGAATCGGTGGTCGAGTCCATGCTGCCCAGCCTGCAGCCGGGCCAGGTGCTGGTCGATCATTCCACGGTCAGCCCGGCGGCGGCGCGCCGGGTGGCCGAGCGCCTGGCCGAGCGTGAAGTCGGCTTCATCGACGCGCCCGTGACCGGCGGGGTCGAAGGCGCGGTCAAGGGTCAGCTGGCGATCATGGCCGGCGGCGACTGGGGCACGTTTCAATCCGTCCAGCCACAGATTTCAGCCTATGCCCGGGTAACCCACCACCTGGGCCATGTCGGCAGCGGCCAGGCGGCCAAGGCGGTCAACCAGTTGATGGTGGGCGGCATCGCCGAGGCGGTGTGCGAAGCACTGGCCCTGATGGACAAACTCGACCTGCCCAGGGAACATATGCTGGAACTGCTCTCCAGCGGCGCGGCCGGGTCGTGGTTCCTTGAAAAGCGCGGCCGGACCATGCTGGCCGATGAGTTCGACGTCGGCTTCGCCCCGGCGCTCTTCCTCAAGGATCTGAAGATCTGCCGCAGCCTGTGCGAAGAAGCCGGCTTCGAATCCAGCGTAGTGCACCAGGCCATTACCGACTACACCACCCTGGTCGACCAGGGCGAACCCGGCAAGGACATCTCGGCGCTGATTCGGTTGAAGCGGCAGTAGATTTTCAGGGGCAGATCACCGCTATGGTCTTGCGCCCCAGGCGCCGATACACGTGGAAGTCGGAGTCCAGCGTCAGAACGACGGAGGGGTCATGCATTTCGCTCATTCGAACCAGACAGGCATCGGCGAGTGATGTCGGCAGGTCACTGTATCGCTTCAGCAACGAGGCCAATGCCCTGTGCTCCTGTTGCAGCGACAAATCAATCCGAATGCTTCCCCGCTCGATCAACTGAAAGACCCGCGTCAAAGCACCGGGGATTCGTCTGAGCAAGTGGCAACTCTCGGCGATGACTGCCTCACAGGTCAGCAGAGGCGCTTCGAATTCCCTGAATTGATGCTTAGCCCAGTAATGGTGACGGTCTCCTGCATGTAAGAACGCCACCAAAGGCCCGGTATCGAGCAAGACCGCAGGCCTCATCAACGACCGAAATCTTCCAGGAACTCGGGGTTTTCGGCCAGATCAACGGGACCGCCCTTGACGCACCCGGCCAGGTCGCCGGCCAGATCGGCGGCGCTTTGAAAATCCCGCGACTGGACTTGCTCATCCAGGTACAGGGTCAGCGCGCGGCGAACGACTTCGGACTGACTCAACCGGGTCGTGCGAGCAGCACTGGACAGCTTTTGCCGCAGTTCGTGGGAAATCTTGATCGAAATGTTGTCCATGACGTGATAATACTTTATGGCAATCAGTCATACACCGGCAAAAACACCGCGGCGCTGATTCGGTTGAATCGGCAGTGATCGGCTGACCCGGGGGTCAGCCGCCGATGTAGTACATCTCGATTTTTTCGCGCTCGCCGCTGAGTTCGGAACGGACTTCGCTGTAGCGGTCGGTGCGCTTGCGCCAGACACGATCGATGATCTGGCCGAGGGCGGCGTCGTCGGCGCCTTCGCGCAGGGGACCACGCAGGTCAACGCCCTTGTTGGCGAACAGGCAGGTGTAGATGCTGCCTTCCGAGGACAACCGGGCGCGGGTGCAGTCGCCGCAGAACGGCTGGGTCACGGAACTGATGAAGCCGATCTCGCCCTGGCCGTCGGCGTAGCGGTAGCGCTGGGCGACTTCGCCGCGGTAGTTGGCGTCCAGGGGCTCCATCTTCCATTTTCGGCTGATGCGCTCAAGCAGATCGGCCGACGGCACGAGCTGGTTTTCATCCCAGTCGTTGAGGGTGCCGACGTCCATGAATTCGATGAAGCGCACGACCACGCCGGTGCCGCGGAAGCGCTCCAGCAGGTTGTGGATGGTTTCGTCGTTGACGCCGCGCTGGATGACGGTGTTGATCTTGATTGGCGTCAGTCCGGCCTCGATGGCCGCGTCGATGCCTTCGAGCACTTGCTCCGGGCTGCCGCGGCCGCCGCTGAGCATGCGGAAGATGTCGGGGTCGAGCGAATCAAAGCTGACCGTAACCCGGTCCAGCCCGGCCGCCTTCAGGGCCGCGGCGTGCTGCGGCAGCATGATGCCGTTGGTGGTCAGGGCCAGGTCCTCGACGCCGTCGATCAGGCTCAATTCACCCACCAGATCGACCAGGTCGCGCCGCAGCAGCGGCTCGCCGCCGGTCAGGCGCAGCTTGGTCACGCCGCGATCGACGAACAGCCGGGCCAGGCGCACAATTTCGGCAAACGACAGACGTTCGTTTTTGTGCAGGAACTGGAAGTCGCGATCGTACTTGTCTTCCGGCATGCAGTACGGGCAGCGGAAGTTGCAGCGGTCCATGACCGAAATGCGCAAATCTTTCAGCGGCCGCTTGCGGGTGTCCTGCAGTACCCGCATTTTGAGCACGTTCTGGTTGGTTTCACTCATACCCCAAACATCTCTTGATTCGTTTTAGCCCGCCAGCCTAACGTGCCGCCGCCGGAAAATCCAGACCATTTTAGTCTGGTTTCCGGCGCGGCGAGGGTTGGTGACTACGGTTTCTTGTTCCCATCAGACTGGTTTCCGGCAGATCGGTCGCGCAGCTGGTTGAAGTAATCCAGCTTCTCGCGCGCCATCACGCCGGCCAGCAGGATGAGGGCGACCAGGTTGGGCGCGGCCATCAGGCCGTTGAAGGTATCGGCAATGTCCCAGACCAGCTCCAATGCCCCGACCGAGCCGAGAAACACAAACACCAGGAACAGCAGACGATAGGGCACAACCACGCGCCGGCCAAACAGGTATTCCCAGCTTTTCTCGCCGTAGAAATTCCAGGTCAGCATGGTGGTGTAGGCGAAAAACACGATCGCCAGCAGGACCACGTAGCCACCCACGCCGGGCAGCCCCTGGGTGAAGGCCTGGCTGGTGAGCACCGCCCCGGTAATCACCTGGCCGTTTTCATCAACGCTGCCGAGCACGCCGGTCACCAGGATGACCAGCGCGGTCATGGTGCACACCACCAGGGTGTCGATGAACACTTCCCACACGCCCCAGAAACCCTGGCGGAAGGGGTGGTTGCGGGCCTGGGCGTGGACAATGGATGCCGACCCCAGCCCGGCCTCGTTGGAGAAAATGCCGCGCGCGATACCGAAACGGATGGCCATGGCCATGGAGGCGCCGGCAAAACCACCCACCGCCGACATCGGCTGGAAGGCGTGCTGGACGATCATGCCCAGCGCGGCCGGAATCTCGGTGATGTGGATGGCCAGGATGCCGAGCGAACCGGCCAGGTAGGCCACAGCCATAATCGGCACGATCTTCTCGGCGGTGACCGCAATCCGGCTGATGCCGCCCAGCGTGACCGCGCCGACCATCACCACCAGCACGAAGCCGGTCAGCCAGGTCGGGATCCCGAAACCGGTGGCTACCGACTGGGCCAGGGTGTTGGACTGGACCATGTTGCCGATGCCGAAGGCGGCCAACCCGGCCAGGAAGGCATACAGCACCGCCAGCCATTTCCACTGCGGGCCCAGGCCTTTTTCGATGTAGTAAAACACCCCGCCGGAAATATGACCGTCGGCGTCGACATGGCGATACTTAAGGCCCAGCGTGGCCTCGGCCATCTTCGTGGCCATGCCAACGAGCGCGACCATCCACATCCAGAAAATCGCGCCCGGCCCGCCGAGCACGATGGCGGTCGCCACCCCGGCGATATTGCCCACACCAATGGTGGCGGCCATGGCAGCGGTGACGGCCTGAAACGGCGTAATCGCCCCGCTCTCGTCTTTTGCAGACGGCCGGAACATGCGCCCGAAGCTGTGGCGCCAGGCATGGCGCAAGTACCGGAACTGGAAGAACCCGAGGCGGACGGTCAGGTAGAGCCCGGTGCCAACCAGCAGAATCATGAACGGCGGTCCCCAGACAATGCCGTTGAGCCAGTTGTTGGCGTTGGTGATCAGATCAAGCATGCGATGTCCCTCATCGAATCCGGCCCATAGACTAGCTCAAAAAGGCGCCGGCACGAAATGGGCGCTTCAGCCGCCGCGCAGCACCATGGCTTCAAAGCCGTTTTCAAGCAGGCGTCGGCGCGCCTCGTCGGCCCCGCGCGCGCTGTCAAATGGGCCCACGCGCACGCGGTGCCAGGTGTTGTCGTCGACGCTCACGGTCTGGACGCGCGCGCTCAGGCCCAGCAGGGTCATCTGGGCTCGCAGACCTTCGGCATCCCCGGCCGAGCGGAACGAGCCAACCTGGAGCAGGTAGGGGCCGGCGCCGGGCTCGCCGGGTTCCGGCTCGATACTGCGGGCCCGCTGCTCGATCTCGCGCTCGGGGACCACAACCTCGATTTCCGGCAGAACGGTAAAAAAGTCGTAGCTGCGCGAGCGAGCCGGCGGTTCGGCATCGGCAATCGGCGGCTCGTCGTGGCCCAGCGGCATCCCCGGGCCGTCGCCGTTGCGTGCGCCCGGCACGACACCGCTGAGTATGGCGACGGTGGCCAGGGCCAGCCCGGACACCACGCCGCTACCAAACCACAGCAATCCGCGCGCGCCGGTGCCGGCGCCGCGTCTGGCCTGGCGGCGGGCCACCTACATTTCCTCCGGCGCGTGCACACCAATCAACCCCAGCCCGTTGCGCAGGACCTGGCCAATGGCCGCGGTCAGGTTCAGGCGGGCGTTGCGCAATTCAGCGTCGTCGACCAGGAAATGGCTGTTGTTGTACCAGGCGTGGAACAGCGCGGCCAGATCATGCAGATAGTGCGAGAGCAGGTGCGGTGAGCGCCGCTCGGCCGCGCTCTCGACGACTTCCGGATAGCGCGCCACGGCGCGCAGCAGGTCTTGTTCATGGTCGCTGTCGAGGCGGTCGATGGCGGTCTCGCCCAATGCTGCGTTGTAGCGGTGACCGGTTTCTTCGAGTTTGCGAAACACGCTGCGAATGCGGGCGTGGGCGTACTGGATGTAGTAGACGGGGTTTTCACTGGCGCGCGACTTGGCCAGCTCCAGGTCAAAGTCCAGGTGCTGGTCGTGCGAGCGCATGACGTAGAAGTAGCGCGCGGCATCGTTGCCGACCTCTTCGCGCAACTCGCGCAGGGTCACGAAACTGCCCGAACGGGTCGACATCTGCACCTTTTCAGTGCCGCGGTAGAGCACGGCAAACTGGACCAGCTGCACCTCGAGCCGGTCGGGATCCACCCCGAGACCGCGCGCGGCGGCCTTGAGCCGCGGCACGTAGCCGTGGTGGTCGGCACCCAGGATGTAGAGCGCGGTGCCGGGGCAGCGCTCGAACTTGTCGAGCAGGTAGGCCACATCGGAGGCGAAGTAGGTGGTGCGGCCATTGTCGCGGACCACTACGCGATCCTTGTCATCCCCCAGGTCGGCGGCGCGAAACCAGGTCGCGCCTTCTTTTTCGTACAGCCAGTGGCCGGCGCGCAGCCGCTCCAGCGCGCGGGCGAGAGCGCCGGATTGCTCGAGGCTGCGCTCGGAGAACCAGCGATCGAAAGTGACCCCGAAATCGTCGAGGTCGGCGCGAATGTCGTCGACCATGGTTTCCAGGGCGGCCCGGAAACAGGCCTCGTAGCCGGCCTCGCCGAGGATTTCGCGGGCGCGCGCAATCAGGGCATCGATGAAGATCTCCGAATCACCGCCAGCGGCCTCGTCGGGCGGCAAACCCTCGGCCACGTCGGCGCCGTGATGACGCAAATCATCGCCGTGGCGGCTGCGGACTTCGCGAGCGATATCGAAGATGTAATCGCCGCGGTAGCCATTGGCCGGAAACTCGATACGTTCACCGGCCAGTTCCAGGTAGCGCATCCAGACCGAGACGGCCAGAATGTCCATCTGGCGACCATAGTCGTTGACGTAGTACTCGCGCTGAACATTGTGACCCGCCGCCGCCAGGATGGCGCTGAGGCTGGCGCCATGTGCCGCACCCCGGCCGTGGCCGACGTGCAGCGGCCCGGTCGGGTTGGCGCTGACGTACTCCAGCAGCACGTCTTCGCGGCTGCCGGCCGGCGCCCGGCCGTAGTCCTCGCCCTGGCGCAGGATGTCGCGCACGACGACCTTGAGATAGTGGGCGCTGGCAAAGAAGTTCAGGAACCCGGGCCCGGCGATTTCGACCTTTTCAACCCGCTTGGAATCGGGCAGGCGGCTGCGAATCTTTTCGGCCAGGTCGCGCGGCTTCATGCCCAGCCGGCGCGACAGCACCATGGCAATATTGCAGGCGTAGTCGCCGTGCTCGCGCGAGCGCGTCCGTTCGACCTCGGGCGACGGCTCGGCGTCGAGCTCGAATTCGCCGTCTCGCTTCAGGTACCCGAGAGCCTGGCTGACCAGTTCCTTGATGTGCGCGCGCATCGATTGGCATCGTGGGGAAACAGGCGCTATTGTAACGGCCCACCGCGCGCGGTGATGCCAGAAAGGTTATCCACAGCGCCTGTGGAAAACGTTGTGGGCAGTTTTTTGATCCCGCCCCGGAAAGGCCGTGATCAGGCCGCTTCCGCCAGATTGGCCAGAAATCATTCAATATCTTGAACATGTTTTTTATCAATGCTTTATAGTGGTTTCCTGAAGCCAAGAAGACCCCAAACCCGGTAAGCCTTTGTTTTCCGTTACACGTCGATGACGATGTGCATAACTTGCAGGAGATTGCAATAAATGAACCCCGTCCGCCCCTACCTGGATCACTCCCCGCGCCTGGGGCAGCGCGTATTCATTGACCCCCAGGCCAGCGTGATCGGCCAGGTCGAACTGGCCGACGATGTCTCGGTCTGGCCCCAGGTGGTGTTGCGCGGCGACGTCAACCGGATCGTGGTCGGGCCGCGCACCAATATTCAGGACGGCTCGATCTGCCATGTCACCCACGACGGCCGCTATACACCGGGCGGCATCCCGTTGCTGATCGGGGCCGATATCACCGTTGGACACGGCGCCATCCTGCACGCTTGCACCATCGGCGACCGCTGCCTGGTCGGCATGGGCAGCATCGTGCTCGACGGCGCGGTGATTGAAGATGATGTGATGATCGGTGCGGGCAGTTTGATCAGCCCGGGCAAACGCCTGGAGTCAGGCTGGCTGTATCGCGGCCGACCAGCTACCCAGGCGCGACGCCTCAAAGACGAGGAGCTGGACATGCTGCGCTACTCGGCCGGGCATTACGTCAAGCTGAAGGATCGCTACCTGGACAACTGAGCGCATCCGGTCAGATTCCGTTTTCGATCCAGCCCGATGAGTGGTGCTGGCGGATCTGCCAGCGGTTCGCGTCGCGGCCGAACACCATGCTGAAACGGGCCCGGGCATGAACCTGGGCCGCCGTCTCGGTGTTTTGCCAACAGAACCGATAGGCGCCGGCGGCCAGCAACAGGCCGCCAGGAAGGGGGACGAGATCGGCCGAGTCAATCTCGACCTGCATGCGATGGCAATCGAGAAAGTGGCGGTAATAGCCCCCAATGTCCTCATTGGAGGTACGCAAATGCCCTGCCAGGGTGCCCCAGAACTGGGCCTGCGGGTGGTACAAGGCGGTTACGGCAGTGATATCGCGCCGGTTGATAGCCGCCACCCAGTCGTCGAGCAAGGTGCACGTGGCTATTTCCTGATTCGTCATCTTTGTCTAAACTGCCCGCTTCGCCGACTCGATTCCGAGTATACAAGGAGCCTGCGCGATGACCTCGGATGTACCGGGAATTGCCGCCAACGGACTGAATATGCCGGCTTTAGGGCTGGGCACCTGGCAGATTGCGCCGGAAACAATCGCGGAGATTGTGCCCGTGGCGCTGGATGCAGGCTACCGCCATATCGATACCGCCCAGATTTACGGCAACGAGGAGGCCATCGGCCAAGCCCTGGTGGACAGCGGCGTGGATCGATCAGAGGTGTTCCTGACCACCAAGGTCTGGCCGGAGCATTACGCGCCCAACGATCTGCTGGCCTCGGTTCGACAGAGCCTGGAGCGGCTCAAGACTGACTACGTGGACCTGCTGCTCCTGCACTGGCCGGTATTCGGCGGGCGGGGCATGAACCCGACCCTGGAAGCGCTCCTTCGCGCGCGCGCCGACGGTCTGGCCCGGCATGTGGGCATCAGCAACTTCAACATCGATCAGACCGAGCAGGCGGTGGCCTTCTGCGGGCCGGGTACGCTGGCGACCAGCCAGGTCGAGTTCCACGTCTACCTCGGTCAGGAGCGTCTCAAGCGCGTCCTGGCCCGGCACAACTTGGTCTTGACGGCCTACATGCCGCTGGCCAAGGCGCACTCGGTCAATGACCCGGTGCTGTGGGAGATCGGCGCACAGTACGGCAAGACCGCGCCCCAGGTGGCGTTGCGCTGGCTGGTCGAGCAGGATCGTGTGGCGGCCATTCCGGCCACCTCCAATCCGCACCACGCGCGCGCCAACATCGACATCTTCGATTTTGCCCTCAGCGCCGAGGACCAGACCCGGATTGCCAGGCTGGCGCGGGGCATGCGGCTGTGCCAGCCCGACGGGCTGGCGCCGCAGTGGGACGATTGAAGCCTGCTTATTTGCCGCCCTGGTTTTTCATGAACGGCGTGATGACATCCAGCGGCAGCGGGAACACGATGGTGGAATTCTGCTCACCGCCGATTTCGCTCAGGGTCTGCAGGTAGCGCAGCTGCATCGCGCCTGGCGCTTCGGCCAGTTCCACCGCCGCCTCGACCAGCTTCTTGGCAGCCTGCTGCTCACCGTCAGCCAGGATCACCTTCGAACGTCGGGTTCGCTCGGCCTCGGCCTGACGGGCGATGGCGCGGATCATGGATTCATCCAGGTCAACGTGCTTGATCTCGACGTTGCTGACCTTGACCCCCCAGCCGTCGGTCTGACGGTCGAGAATCACCTGGATGTCTTCGTTGAGCTTGTCGCGCTCGGACAGCATTTCGTCAAGCTCATGCTTGCCGAGCACCGATCGCAGCGTGGTCTGGGCCAGCTGGCTGGTGGCGTCCATGAAGCGCTCGACGTTGATGATGGCTTTTTGCGGGTCTACCACCTTGTAGTAGATGACCGCGTTGACCTTGACCGAGACGTTGTCGCGCGAGATCACGTCCTGGGTCGGCACGTCAAGCACGATGGTGCGCAGATCCACCCGCACCATCTGCTGGATGAACGGGATCACGATGATGATGCCCGGGCCCTTGACCTTGTAGAATCGACCCAGGGTGAAAATCACCCCGCGCTCGTATTCGCGCAGGATCTTGATGGTGTTGGCGATCAACAAGACGATGACCACCACCACGGTGGCCAGGAAATACAGAAAATCGAGATTCATGGAAGTCTTCTCCTCAGTCTCGGGATGAATGGGCGGCAGGCCGGACTTTGAGTATCAGCCCGTCCACCGCTTCGATTTCGACCAGATCTCCGGCGTGAATACCGTCGGGCCCGCGCGCGCTCCAGTCCTCGCCCTCGACGTGCACCCGGCCCTTGCCATCGGTGAACTCGCCAATGGCTTCGGCCTGGTGCCCGACCAGCGACTCCGAACCGCTCACACGGGGATTGCGATGCGAACGCGCGGCCAGGTAAACGATGGCACCAAACACCAGCGCGGAAATCAACCCCATGGCGGCGATCAGCCCGGTGTTGACGGCAAAGCCGGGCACGTCGGTGTCCATCAGGATAATCGACCCGAACACCACGGCCAGTACGCCACCGATTCCCAGAATTCCGAAAGAAGGCACGAACAACTCCACCGCAATCAGCGCAAACCCCAGCGCCATCAAGGCCAGCCCGGCATAGTTGACCGGCAATATCTGGAAAGCATACAGCGCCAGCAACAGGCTGATGCCGCCAATCACGCCTGGCACCAGGGCGCCCGGGTTGTAGCCTTCCAGAATCAGGCCGTAGATGCCCACCAGCAGCAGAATGTAGGCCAGACTGGGGTTGGTGATCACACCCAGAAAACGGCTGCGCCAGTCCTGCTCGATGATTTCAATGCGTGCACCCTCCACATCAAGCGTCATCATGGCATCGCCCATCCGCACTTCACGCCCATGGGCCTGGGCGAGCAAATCCTCCAGGGATTCGGCCATCAGGTCGATGACGTTGATGTCCAGCGCTTCGCTGGCGGTCAGACTGACCGCTTCGCGCACCGCCCGCTCGGCCCACTCGGCGTTGCGTCCGTGCCGCTCGGCCAGGCCACGGATATAGGCTGAGGCGTCTTCGAGCACCTTGCGCTCGGTCGCGGTTCCGGCCGGCGCGTCAGGCGCCCGCTCAGTCGATTCCTCGGAAGGTTGATCAGAGTCTTCCGCGACCTCGTCGGATTCTTCATCGCCGTCTTCGCCCCGCAAGGCATCGCGAGCGCGCTCGACCGGCGTGCGTGGCCGCTCGGCCTGGTCTTCGCCTCCGCCTCCGCCACCGATCTGCACCGGCGTGGCCGCACCGAGGTTGGTCGACGGCGCCATGGCGGCAACGTGCGAGGCATAGAGGATGTAGGTGCCGGCGCTGGCCGCACGCGCACCGGCCGGCCCGACCCAGGTCGCTACCGGCACTTCGGCGTTGAGAATCTTGCTGATCATGTCGCGCATGGAGGCATCCAGGCCGCCCGGCGTGTCCATGCGCAGAACCACCATCTGCGCGCCTTCGTCCTCGGCCCGCTCGATGCCGCGGATCATGTAATCCTTGATGGCCGGACCAATCGGGCCGTACACGTCCAGCACGTAGACCGAACGATCGCCCGCCCGTGGCTGCGGCAGGGCCAACAGAACCAGAGCGAGCGCGATCAGGAACAATCCGAGAGCACCATACGAGAGGTGCCAACGGCGAGTAGAGACGTGGTTTGTTTTCATTGGCTCCCATTAGACTCAATCGGGCCTGAGCGGCGTGTCAATACCGACTCAGGCCCTGTTCAGACCGCGCAGCAGGCGTCCCGTTCCTCAGAGCCGACGTTGAATCCGGCCCGGCTTGCCCTCAATTCCAACGTTCATGTCATTCAAGAGTGCCCAAGCAATGCAGCAAGCAACCCAGGATCAGTTCCGGATGGATACGGCCGGCCTCGTTCGCGAGGAAACCTATACCGACCAGCGGGTGGGCTCGATCCGCGTCCTCACCCCGGTCGATACCAATGGCCAGCCAGACCCGGCCCGCGCCAAGGCCTACCTCGGCCAGACCCAGGTGATGACCCAGGCCGGACCCCTGCCGTTGAGTTTCGAATTGCCCGGCGACTCGCTGGCCGCTGCCATCGAGGGGTTCCCCGCGGCAGCCGAAAAGGCAATCGAAGAGGCGGTGGAAGAAATCAAGCGCCTGCAGCGCGAACAGGCCTCATCCATCATGGTGCCGGGGCAGGGCGGTGCCGGCCTCGGCGATCTCAAGGGCGGCGGCAACAGCGGCAGCATACCCGGCGGCGGGATCAAGCTGCGCTGAGGCTCGGCAACAGGCGCCTAACTGCGCAAGCCCACCCCTCGGGTCAACAGGCTCAAGCAGAACCAGAACAGGACGACGCCAAAGCCGATGATCATCGCGTAGGCCACCCACAGCGGCACATCGGTCACCCCCAGCAACCCGTAGCGGAAGGCGTTGACCATGTAGACGATGGGATTGGCCAGGGCGATCTGCT
>PXBD01000031.1 GCA_003565625.1 Gammaproteobacteria bacterium | reverse complement strand
GTACGTGCCGAACCCCGGTGAGGTCCGCTTTGTCGACCGGTCGGGCAATCCGGATCCGGCCGGCGAAGCGGCGTTCAACGAGTTGGTCGCCAACGTCGCGGATCTGCGTCGTTCGCAGGGTGCCGCGGTCAAGAAGAACGGCAACCGCAGCAGCAGCGTGACCCAAATGGACGTCCGTATCGCTCAGGACTTCAACTTCGGTGACCGTTACCGTGGGCAGTTCTTCTTCGACATCGAGAACTTCACCAACCTGCTCAACTCGAGCTGGGGCGCCATCGACCAGGTCGGCTTCAACTGGACCGCTCGTCCGGTGGCCTTCGAAGGCGTCGATCCGGAAACCGGTCAAATGCTGTACCGCTGGTTGAATCGCGGTACCGAGGCCGGTGACTACGAGAGCCGCCAGGACGGAGTCGGCCAGTCGCGCTGGCGTATCCAGCTGGGTGCACGCTTCGACTTCTGATTCAGCGCCCAACCCATCCGGTGTATCTTGCCGGAGGTGCGCAAACGGCCAGCCTCGTGCTGGCCGTTTGCTATTTCAAGCAAGACGGCACGCGTCGGTGATCTTTGAAGGATAATCGCAGGAATGCACGATCACACCAATACTGAAAATCTCGAAGATGCCCCCAGGGTGTCGACCCAGGTCTACCCGGCTGGCACCCTGAACATGCTCTCGCGCGAGGAAGTGGCGCGTCTGTCGGATGCCAGCGAAGAGGTGGGCGAGGTCCTCCGTCGCTGCGCTCTGGCCGTGCTGAACTCGGGCGAGCAGGGCGATGATGCCGAGTCCATGCTGGCGGCTTTCGACGATTTCCGCATCCAGGTTCATCAGGTCAACCGCGGCATGCGCATCGATTTGCACAACGCGCCGGGGCACGCCTTCGTCGACGGCAAAATGATCCGGGGGATTCGCGAGCTGCTTTCGGCCGTGGTCCGCGACATTGTCTACTTTCATACCGAGATCGGGCCCAATCCCTATTACGATCTCAACGAGCCGGAAGGCATTACCAATACGGTCTTCGAGATCCTGCGCAATGCCCACCTGATGGACGCCCAGCGCGAACCCAATCTGGTGGTGTGCTGGGGCGGGCACTCCATCAACCTGGAGGAATACGATTACACCAAGCGGGTCGGCTATCAGCTCGGACTGAGGGGGCGGGATATTTGTACCGGCTGTGGTCCGGGTGCCATGAAGGGGCCGATGAAAGGCGCCACCATCGGCCATGCCAAGCAGCGCAACATGCCGGGCCACTATGTCGGCGTCACCGAGCCGGGCATTATCGCGGCAGAGTCTCCCAACCCGATTGTCAACGAACTGGTCATCCTCCCGGATATTGAAAAACGCCTGGAAGCGTTCGTCAGACTGGGACACGGCATCGTGGTTTTTCCTGGCGGTGTAGGCACGGCCGAGGAAATCCTGTTCATTCTGGGCGTTTTGCTCAACCCCGCCAACCGGGAAGCGCCCTTTCCGCTGATTTTTACCGGGCCGGCTTCCTCGCGCGAGTACTTCGAGGAAATCGATCGCTTCATTGCCCTGACGCTGGGTGAAGATGCCCGGCAGCTGTATCGGATCATCGTCAATGACCCGGCTGCAGTGGCCCGCGAAATGAACCGCGGCATTGATCAGGTCCGCGACTGGCGAGTCGAGGTCAACGATGCCTTTTACTTCAACTGGCTGCTCGAGATCCAGCCTGAGTTCCAGCAGCCGTTCGCGGCAACCCATCAGGCCATGGCCGCGCTGGACATTTCGCGCGACCTGCCGGCCCATCACCTGGCCGCCAACCTGCGTCGGGTCTTTTCCGGCATCGTGGCCGGCAACGTCAAGCCCGGTGGCGTGCGCTCCATTCGCGAGCATGGTCCATTCGAGATCCATGGCGAGCCCGAGATCATGGAAGCGCTTGACCACCTGCTCCGACGCTTCGTGTCCCAGAACCGCATGAAACTGCCCGGCGGCGCCAGCTACAAGCCCTGTTATCAGATCGTCAGTTAAAACCCCCGTTTTCCTGCTCCTTTCGCACTGTATGGCGCGCTCCTGTCGTCCGCCCGTGCTCGATCGCCCTCTGCGCCTGTTTCCCTTGACACCCGCTCGCTTCGCGACTATCGTGGCGCCTAGTGGTAAATTGTGGGAAAAAGTGGTTCAAGAGGGTAAGGAGTTGCAGCCTCGGTGTTTTTCGGAGAGACCGCCATCAACCTGGACGCGAAAGGTCGCATGGCGATACCGACCCGGTATCGCGACGATCTCGCGGCGGATTGTGCCAACCGGCTGGTTCTGACGTACTCGGCCTTTGATGCCGGATGCCTTTGGCTGTACCCGGAAACCGAGTGGGATCGGGTCCGCGAACAGGTCATGGCGTTGTCGACATTCAATCCCAGTCACCGCAGCCTGCAGCGCCGCTTGGTGGGCTCGGCCACCCAAACCGAACCGGACAGTAATGGCCGTCTGTTATTGCCGCAGACGCTGCGCCAGCAGGCCGGGCTGGAAAAGCGGATCGTCATGATGGGCATGGGGCAACGCTTTGAAATCTGGAATGAAAACGTGCTCAACCAACGCCGAGTCGAAGAAGAGCGCGAAATGCAGGAGCAGGCTTCGACCGAAATGGCCCGGCTGGTCTTGTAAGCGGCCATGACGGAGAGAGACCAACACGTACCGGTGCTGCTGCAGTCGGCGGTGGCCGCCTTGAATCTGGCAGCCAATGCAGTGGTGGTCGACGGCACGTACGGCCGCGGTGGGCACAGTCAGGCCATCGTCGCCTGCCTGGGCTCGGCTGGGCGCCTGCTGGTGATTGACCGTGACCCGCTGGCCGTGGCCCACGCCCGCAAACGCTTTGCCGGCGATGAGCGAGTCACGGTCTGTCAGGCCAGTTTCTGCGACTTGCCCGAAGTGACCCGGCAACATGAGCTGGATGGTCGCGTTGACGGGCTGCTGCTGGATCTGGGCGTGTCGTCACCACAGCTGGATGCACCGGAGCGGGGTTTCAGCTTTCGCGAGGACGGTCCGCTCGATATGCGCATGGACCCATTGTCCGGCCCATCGGCCGCGGAGTGGTTGAACCATGCCGATGAAAACGAGTTGACCCGGGTGATCCGGGACTACGGGGAAGAGCGTCATGCACGCAGAATTGCGCGCGCCATCGTCAGGGCCAGAAGCGAACAGCCGCTCAGCGGCACTGCCCGGCTGGCTGCGGTGGTGGCCTCGGCCAGCGGCAGTCCGCACGGCGAGCGCCACCCGGCTACGCGCACCTTCCAGGCGATCCGGATTCACATCAACGATGAGTTGGGTGCCCTGGAGCGAGTGCTGCAGGAAGGGGTTGATGTGCTGGCGCCGGGCGGGCGCTTCGTGGTGATCAGTTTCCATTCGCTGGAAGACCGGCGGGTCAAGCAGGCCTGGACCCGAATGGCCCGGCCGCCCGCGGCTTCGCGGCGCCGCCCTGCAGCCGAAGGATTTCAACCGCGCCTCAGGCTGGTTGGCAAGCTGGTTCGGCCGGACGCTGATGAGCGCATGCACAATCCGCGCGCGCGCAGTGCACGCATGCGCGTGGCCGAGAAGCTGGCGGGGGTGGCAACGTGATGCGCTGGATTCTTTTCCTGGTGCTGCTGTTGGCCTTGCTCGGGTCCGCCATCGGCGTGGTCGCGCTGCGCCATGAGTCGCGTCAGATTTTCGCGGCCCTGCAGCAAGCTGGCAGCGAGCGTGACCATGCCAACGTCGAGTGGAGTCGTCTGCAGCTTGAGCAGGCCTGGCTGGCCGAAGCCGGCCGCGTGGAACGCGAAGCGCGCGAGCAGCTCGATATGGCTCGGCCCGAGGGCACAGGTGTGCTGGTGGAGGTCCGATGAACGCCCCGCTTCCGCAAACCTCCTCCCGCCTGCGCGTCTGGCTGACGGCGCTCATCATGCTGCTGGCCACCGGGATGTTGATGGCGCGCGCGATCAATTTGCAGGTCACCGACACGGACTTTCTGCAAAGCCAGGGCGAGGCGCGCTTTCTGCGCCAGGTCGCCATACCGACCGTTCGCGGCAACATTCTTGACCGTCATGGCGAGCCACTGGCTGTTTCGACCCCGGTTGAGTCGGTCTGGGCGCACCCCGGTGAGTTGCTCCAGGCGGCTGACCGGCTGCCCGAACTGGCGCGCATCCTCGATACGCCGGCCGATGCTCTGGAGCGCAGGCTGACGCAGCGCGCCAACCGGGAGTTCGTCTGGCTGCGTCGCCGGATTCATCCCGATTTGGCCGAAAGAGTTCGCGAACTGGCACTGCCCGGGGTGTTTCTGCGTCGCGAATACCGCCGCTTCTACCCGACCGGTGAAGTCAGCGCCCAGATCCTGGGAGTCACCAATATCGATGACATTGGCCAGGAGGGTCTGGAGCTGGCCTACAACGCCTGGTTGCACGGCGAGCCGGGTGCCAAGCGCGTGATCAAGGATCGCCTGGGCCGGGTGGTTCAGGATGTCGAGCTGATTCGTGATGCTCGTCCCGGGCGTGACCTGCAGCTGACCCTGGATCGGCGCCTCCAGTACCTGGCATTTCGTGCCCTGAAACAGGGTGTACAGGAAGTCGGCGGCCGGTCCGGTTCGGCGGTGGTCATGGATGTCACCAACGGTGAAATCCTGGCCATGGTGAATTTTCCGTCCTACAACCCGAACGCCTCGACGCGCGCGGTCGGCGAGGGTATGCGCAATCGGGCCATGACCGATGTGCTCGAGCCGGGTTCGGTGATCAAGCCGTTCGCGGTGGCCGCAGCCATGGAGGCCGGTCTGGCGTATCCGTCGATGTCAATTGACACCTCGCCCGGCACCATGCGGGTCTCCGGCCACACGATTCGCGATGTGCGTGACTTTGGCTCGACCACGGTGGAAGGCCTGCTGGTCAAGTCTTCCAACGTCGGCGTGGTTCAGCTGGTGCTGTCGATGGACGCGCGTCACCTCTGGGGTCTGTATTCCAGGCTCGGCTTCGGGTCGGTGACCGGGACCGGCTTTCCCGGTGAGTCGGCCGGGGTGTTGCGCGATTACGAGCGCTGGCGCAAGCTGGAGCAGGCCACCCTGGCCTACGGCTACGGACTGTCGGTCACGCCGCTGCAGCTGGTGCGCGCGGTCGCCGCGATCGCAGACGAAGGCCGTTTGCACCAGCCCAGCTTCATTATCGGGGCCGATAACCCGGTGCAGTCGGTCATGGATCCGGCGCTGACCCGCGACATGGTCCGGATGCTGGAGGCCGCGACCGGCTCGGAGGGCACCGGAACCCTGGCTCGGGTGCCCGGCTACCGTGTGGCTGGCAAGACCGGCACCACGCGTATGGTCGGCGCCGGCGGTTACGAGTCTCGCTACGTGTCCAGCTTTGCCGGCTTTGCTCCGGCCTCGCGCCCGCGGCTGGCGGCCGTTGTGATCATTCACGACCCCGCCGGCGATCGCTTCTACGGTGGCCAGATCGCCGCGCCGGTGTTTGCTGAGCTGATGGGCGCGGCCCTGCGCCTGTTCAACGTGCCCCCGGACGACTTGTCGACCCTGGTCGCCGCAGCAGGGGAACGACCGTGAGTGCGGGCGTTCGGGAAATGGCCCTGAGCCAATTGCTGGCCGGCATCGCTCGGCCGGCGGTCGATGTCCGTGTGGCCGATCTGTGCCTGGACTCGCGCCAGTGTCGGCCCGGCAGCCTGTTCATCGCGCGCGCCGGCGGCCGCGAACACGGATTGAGCCATCTCGACGACGCCGTGGCCCGCGGAGCTGTGGCGGTGCTGCACGACGGCACGCAGTCCGTGCCCGCAGCTTGTCCCGTGCCGCTGGTGGAAATCGCAGAGATCAGTTCCTGCCTGCCCGAACTGGCGCGCCGCTTCTGGGGGTCACCGGAGGATCTGGATTTGATCGCCGTGACCGGTACCAACGGCAAGACCTCGCTGGCCTGGCTGTTGGCAAGCGCGCTCGATGGGGTGATGTTCGGCACCCTCGGTCTGGGGCGTCCGGGCCACCAGGTGGCTGGCACGCTGACCACGCCGGACGTGTTGAGCGTTTACCGAGGCCTGGCCAGCGCGCGCGACCAGGGCGCTGCCGTGGTCGTGCTTGAAGCTTCTTCGCATGCCCTGGCCCAAGGTCGCCTGGCCGGTCTGGCGTTTTCCAGCGTGATCTTTACCGGGCTGGGGCACGATCATCTGGATTACCACCACAGCCTGGAGGCCTACTTCGAGGCCAAGTCGCGCCTGTTTACCGACTACCCGAGTCGGCGCTGCATCATCAATCTGGACGACCCGTATGGCCGCGAACTGGCCGCGCGGCTTGGTAATCAGGAGCCGGTCCTGGGGTATTCGCTGGGCGAGCGCGAAGCCGCCGTTGGCCGCATAGCAGCGCGCCGACTGGATCTGACCGGGATCCTGGCCACCGCGCGCCTGCCTGGCGGGAGCCTCGAACTGTCCAGTTGTCTGATCGGGCGGACCAATCTGCACAATCTGGCCATCGTCGCCCTGGAGTTGCACGCTCGTGGTGTCGAGCGATCGGAGATCAGCGAGCGAATCAGCGCGCTGACTCCGGTGCCGGGCCGAATGCAAACCATGCGCGATGCCCGCGGCCGTTGCGCGGTGATCGACTACGCGCACACGCCCGACGCCCTGGAGCGGCTGTTGGCCAGCCTGCGCGAACTCACGCCGGGACGCTTGTTGTGCGTGTTTGGCTGTGGCGGGGATCGTGATGCTTCCAAGCGTGCGCCGATGGGCCGGGTGGCCGAAGCACTGGCCGACCAGGTCATCCTCACCGATGACAATCCGCGCAGCGAGGACGGCACGGCGATCATCCGGGACATTCAGACGGGCATGGGCCAGCCGGAGCGCAGTCGCGTCATCCGCGATCGCGCCGCAGCCATCGCGGCCGCCCTGGCCGAGGCCATGCCGGGGGACCTGGTCGTGGTGGCCGGCAAGGGACACGAGACCGAGCAGTGGATTGGCGACCAGTGCCGCTCGCATTCCGATGAGGCCGTGGTCCGCAAAGTGTTCGAGGTGGCGGCCTGATGCGCATGCTGCTATCCGAACTGGCGACGCTGACCGGTGGCTACCTCGCCGGCCCGGATGCCGAAATTCACGGCATGACCCATGACAGCCGCCAGGTGACTGCCGGCCAGCTGTTCGTGGCGCTGCCGGGGGAGCGTGACGATGGCCACCGCTTTGCCGGCCGGGCGATGGAGGCCGGAGCCGCGGCGGTGTTGTGCAGTCGTCCGTTGCCCGAACGTATCGTGCAGGTGCAGGTGCCTGATCCGCTCGCCGCGATGGGCCGGATCGCGGCCGCCTGGCGAGCACCCCTGGACATCCGGATCGTGGGGATCACCGGCAGCAACGGCAAAACCACGGTCAAGGAGATGGTCGCTGCCGTGCTGGCGGCTGCCGGCCCCACCGCTTCGACCCCGGGTAACTACAACAACGAAATCGGGGTCCCACTGACCCTGGCCCACCTGCAGCCGGAACATCGCTACGCCGCCGTGGAAATGGGCGAAGCCTGCCCGGGCGATATCCGCTACCTGGCCGAGATGGTCCAGCCGCAAATCGGCGTCATCACCAACGCCGGACCTGCCCATCTCGAGACCATGGGCAGTCTGGAAGGTGTGGCCCAAACCACTGGAGAACTGCTGACCGCGCTGCCCGCCGACGGGGTTGCCGTGATCAATGCCGATGACCGCTTTGCTCGGCTCTGGCGCGAGCTGGCCGGGCCGCGGCGCGTGCTGAGTTTTGCCATCGACCACGAGGCCGACGTGCGCGGTATTCCGGATCGGGGACAATTGCGCATCATTGCCCCGGACGGCGAGGCCATCCTGCGGCCGGCGTTGCCGGGACGCCACAACCTGCTGAACGCATTGGCCGCCGTGGCCGTTGCCTATGCTCTGGACATTCCGCGCGCCGCCGCCATTGCCGCACTGGAGGGTGTGATCGGGTTGCCGGGCCGTTTACAGGTTCGCCACCATCCCGATGGCTGGACGCTGGTCGACGACACCTACAACGCGAATCCGGCTTCGTTGTACGCCGGGCTTCGGGTGCTCGAGGACATGGGCGGTGAGCGCTGGCTGGTATTGGGTGACATGGCCGAACTGGGGCCGGATACCGACAAGCTGCACGCGGAAATGGGGCAGGCGGCGGCCGATCTGGGAGTGCGTCGCCTGTACTGCCTGGGACCGGTCAGCCGCCACAGCTGCCAGGCCTTCGGGGCCGGCGGGCAGCATTTCGATTCCCACCAGGCGCTGCTGAGCAAGCTGGAGAGCGATCTTCACTCCGGCGTCAACTGCCTGGTCAAGGGCTCGCGTTCGATGGCCATGGAGCAAATCGTTGCGGGTCTGCTGGGAGGGCAAGGCTGATGCTGGTCTGGCTGTTCGAGCAGTTCCTTGCCCGAGAGGTGGCCCTGTTTGGTTTCATCACCTTCCGCACCATCATGGCCGCGCTCACGGCAATGGCGGTGTCGCTGGTCATCGGCCCGTTCTTCATCCGCCACATGACCGAACGGCAGTACGGCCAGCCGATTCGCCAGCTTGGGCCGGAAAGCCACCAGGTCAAGGCCGGTACCCCGACCATGGGCGGGGCCATGATCCTGATCGCCCTGGTCGTGAGTACGCTGCTGTGGTCCGATCTGGGCAACCGATACGTCTGGACCGTGCTGTTCGTTACGGTGGCATTCGGTCTGATCGGTTTTATCGACGACTACCGCAAACTCAAGCTCAAAGACAGCGCCGGTCTGCCGGCCCGCTGGAAGTATCTGCTGCAGTCACTTGCCGCACTGGCGGTGGCGGTGTTTCTGTACTCCAGCGCCGATGTCGCCGCCAATACCCAGCTGTTCGTGCCGTTTTTCAAGGATGTCGCCATTCCGCTCGGGCTGGGTTTCATTGTTCTTGCTTATTTTGTGATTGTCGGTGCGTCCAATGCGGTCAATCTGACCGATGGCCTGGATGGTCTGGCCATCATGCCGGCGGTGTTCGTGGCAACCGGGTTGGGGATTTTTGCCTATGCCACCGGCAACGTGGTCTTTGCTGATTACCTGCAGATTGCCTATGTGCCTGGCGTGGGGGAATTGGCCATTTTCTGCGCCGCCCTGGCCGGTGCAGGGCTGGGTTTTTTGTGGTTCAACACCTACCCGGCTTCAGTGTTCATGGGCGATATCGGCGCGCTGGCCGTCGGCGCGGCCCTCGGCCTGGTGGCGGTCGCCGTGCGCCAGGAAATCGTGTTCGTGGTCATGGCGGGCATTTTCGTGATCGAGACGCTGTCGGTGATCCTGCAGGTGGCTTCTTTCAAGCTCACCGGTCGGCGCCTGTTCCGCATGGCGCCGATTCACCATCATTTCGAGCTCAAGGGTTGGCCCGAGCCGAAGGTGATTGTTCGGTTCTGGATTATTGCGGTGATGCTGGTGCTTGCCAGCCTGGCCACCCTGAAGATTCGTTGACGAGGATGACCGTGGGCGCACGAAAACAAGCACAGCGCTGGAAAGACGCCTCGCGTCAGGTGGGGCTCGACCCGATCCTGCTGGTGCCGGCCATTGGCCTGCTGGCCGTGGGTGTGGTCATGGTGGCTTCGAGTTCGGTTGCGGTCGCCGAAACCTATGCCGTCGGACCCTGGCATTTCGTGATTCGCCATCTGATGTACATCGCCCTCGGCCTGGTTCTGGCGCTGAGCCTGAGAGTGCTGGGGACGCGCCAGATCGGCGCCATGGCGCCGTACGGTCTGGCCGCAGCGATCATCCTGTTGCTGTTGCCCTTCATTCCGGGGCTGGGGCACGAGGTCAACGGCTCAACCCGCTGGATCAATCTCGGCATTGTTCGCTTCCAGGTCGTGGAGGCCGCCAAGCTGGTGATCATCCTGTACGTCGCCTGCTACCTCGCGCGGCGGCCGGAACTGGACCGGCGTGGATTTGCCGACACGCTCAAGCCGCTGCTGGCCGCCGGACTGCTGGGGGTAATTTTGCTCAAACAGCCCGACATGGGCTCGGCGGTGGTCATCCTGGCGATCGTGGGCGGCATGGTGTGGCTGGCCGGAGCGGCCTGGCGCCATCTGTTTGTGCTGGGCCTGACCAGCGTGCCGTTGATCACCGTCGCTGCCCTCGAGCCCTACCGGCTGCAGCGGGTGATGACTTTTGTCGATCCCTGGGCAGATCCGTTCAATGCCGGCTTCCAGTTGACCCAGGCGCTGATTGCGGTTGGCCGCGGCCAGATCAGCGGGGTCGGCCTGGGCGCAAGCGTTCAGAAGTTGTTTTATTTGCCCGAGGCCCATACCGATTTCATTTTTGCTGTTCTGGCCGAGGAATTCGGGCTGATCGGCATTGTCGCGGTGCTGGTCCTGTTTGGGGTTCTGATCGGTCGCATGCTGCAGATCGGCCTGCGCGCCCAGGCGATGGAAAAACCCTTTCAGGCTTTTATTTGCTGGGGTGTTGCGCTGTGGATCGGGCTGCAGGCGCTGGTCAGCATTGGCGTCAACCTCGGTCTGCTGCCGACCAAGGGTCTGACCCTGCCGCTGATTTCCGCCGGCGGTTCCAGCCTGATCATGACCATCCTGGCCATTGCGCTGGTGGTTCGAATCCAGTGGGAACTGGCCCAGGCACAGCTGGCGCGACCGCGCCGGCGGGAGCGGTTCGCGTCATGACCGCGCTCCGGGTCACGATCATGGCTGCGGGCACGGGCGGTCATATCTTTCCGGGTCTGGCCGTGGCCCGGGCCCTGGCTGCGCGGGGTGCGCAGGTGCGCTGGCTGGGCACACCGGGTGGTCTGGAAAACCGCCTGGTACCGGCCGCCGGGCTGGAACTGGACGCGATCGGCATTGCCGGTCTGCGCGGACGAGGTGCCCTGGGCTGGCTGATGGCACCGTGGCGGGTGCTGACAGCCATGCGCCAGGCCCTGACCATCTTCCGCCGTCAGCGGCCGCAAGTGGTGTTGAGCATGGGTGGATACGTGGCCGGGCCTGGCGGCCTGGCGGCTCGGCTGCTGGGGATTCCGCTGGTCATTCATGAGCAAAACGCCATCGCCGGCTGGACCAACCGTCTGCTGCGGCCCCTGGCCGGAAGGGTGTTCAGCGGATTTCCCGGGGTGCTCAAGGGTTCCATCCACAGCGGCAATCCGGTGCGGGCTGAAATCCTGGGCCTGGCTCCACCGGCGGAGCGCGCCCGCCCGCGTTCCGGTCGACTGCGCGTGCTGGTCGTGGGCGGCAGCCAAGGGTCGGCCGCGTTGGGGCAAATCGTTCCGCAGGCGCTGGCGCGCATGCCCGAGGGACAGCGCCCCGAGGTGATTCACCAGGCCGGCCGGCAGCTTGAACAGACCCGGTTGGCTTATCAAGAGGCCGGCGTTGCCGGCGAGGTCATCGAGTTCATCAACGACATGGCCGCGGCCTGGTCGCAGGCCGACCTGGCCATCTGCCGGTCCGGTGCCCTGACCGTGGCCGAGCTCGCCGCTGCCGGAGTGGCCAGCGTGCTGGTCCCGTTTCCGCATGCTGTCGACGATCACCAGACCGCCAATGCCCGCTTTCTCAGTGACGCCGGTGCGGCCTGGCTGATGCCGGAAAGCGAACTGTCTGCCGAGCGTCTGGCCGAGCGTCTGGCCGGGCTGGATCGGGCACAGCTCGTGGTCATGGGCGAGGCCGCGCGCCGGCTGGCCCGGACAGAGGCAGTGGCAACGGTAGTCACAGGCTGCCTGGAGGTGGCGTCATGACGCGCAGCCAGCGACCGGCGCCAAGCCTGATGCACCGCGTCCGCCAGATCCACTTTGTCGGTATTGGCGGGGCCGGCATGAGCGGCATTGCCGAAGTGCTCGTCAACCTGGGCTTTGCCGTCAGCGGCTCGGATCTGGCCGCGTCGGATTCGGTGGCGCGCCTGCGCCGGCTGGGCGCCAGCGTCCATGTCGGACATGCAGCCGAACACCTCGGCGCGGCCGACGTCGTGGTGGTCTCCGGCGCGGTGGCCGAAGACAACGTGGAAGTGCAGGCGGCGCGCGCGCGCCGCATCCCGGTGGTGGCGCGCGCTGAGATGCTGGCCGAGTTGATGCGGTTCCGCCAGGGGATAGCCGTCGCCGGCACCCACGGCAAAACCACCACCACTTCTCTGCTGGCCGGCGTTCTGGCCCAGGCCGGACTGGACCCGACCTTCATTATCGGTGGCCTGGTCAACGCGTTCGGCTCCAACGCCCGCCTCGGTGATGGCCGCTACCTGGTTGCCGAAGCCGATGAGAGTGATGCCTCCTTCCTCCAGCTGCAGCCGGTGATTTCGGTGGTGACCAATATCGACCGTGATCATCTCGATGCCTACCAGGGCAGCTTCGATCGCCTCCAGCAGGCTTTCCTGGAGTTTGTTCACCATCTGCCGTTTTTTGGTGTGGCGGTGCTGTGCATCGACGACCCGCATGTTGCCCAGCTGGTGCCCGAAGTGGGGCGCAACGTGGTGACGTACGGATTTGACGAGGCCGCCGATGTGCGCGCCACCGAGCTCGTCCAGCAAGGCCGCAACATGCACTTTGTGCTTTGGCTGCCCGACCACGATGAGGGGCTGCAGGTTTGCCTGGCCCAGCCCGGTCGGCACAATGTTCAGAACGCGCTCGGCGCTGCGGCGGTGGCTTGGGAGCTGGGGATCAAGGCGGACGATATCGTGGCGGGTCTGGCCGCCTTCAGCGGGATCGGCCGGCGCTTCGCCGCCCTCGGTGAGCTGGATTTCGGGGGCCGGCGGGTGCTGGCTTTCGAGGACTACGGCCATCATCCCACCGAACTGGATGCGGTCTTGCGCGCGGCCCGCTCCGGCTGGCCCGAGCGGCGCCTGGTGCTGGTGTTTCAGCCGCATCGCTATACCCGAACGCGCGATCAGTTCGACGCCTTTGCCCGGGTTCTGGGTTCGGTGGACGAGCTCGTTCTGGCGGACATTTATCCGGCCGGAGAAGAGCCGCTGGCTGGTATCGATTCTGACGCGCTGGCGCGTGCCGTCGTCCAGCGCAGTGAAATGCAGATTCACCGCGCGGCGACGGTCGACCAGGTGCCGACGCTGCTGGAGTCTGTGCTCCATGACGGTGATTTGCTGCTGGTGATGGGGGCTGGTGATGTCGGGCGTCTTGGACAGAGCCTGCGCGAACGCGCGCTGGAGGGTGAGGCATGACGCCCCGGGCAGCTCATCAAATGGGCCATGTCGCGCTGGTGATCGGAGGCGACAGCGCCGAGCGCGAGATCTCGCTGCGCGGTGGTCGCGCGGTGGCCGCCGCACTGGAAAGCCTGGGCGTGGAGTTCAGCGTGGTCGATGGGCCGCGTCGCCTGCTCGAACAGGTCGCTGCCGGTCACTTCGACCGGGTGTTCAACCTGCTCCACGGCCGCGGCGGTGAGGATGGCGCACTGCAGGGCGCGCTGCGCCTGTACGGGGTGCCGGTAACCGGTTCCGGCGTGCTGGGTTCGGCGCTGACCATGGACAAGGAACAGACCAAGCGAGTGTGGTCTGCCTGCGGCCTGCCGACCCCCGGCTGGCGGGTGGTCGAGCATAGCCAGTCGACCGAGGACGTCATCGCCAACCTGGGGCTGCCGCTTTTCGTCAAACCGGCGCGCGAGGGCTCGAGTATCGGCATGAGCAGGGTGAGTACGCCAGACCAGCTCGAGCCGGCCGTGGAGCGGGCATTGGCGCACGATCGCCGGGCCCTGATCGAACAGCTGATTGTGGGGCGCGAGTTTACCGCCGCGGTGCTGGCCGGGCGGGTGTTGCCCTTGATCGAGCTCAAGCCGGGGCGTGAGTTCTACGACTACCAGGCCAAGTATGAGTCCGGCGATACCGTCTATTGCTGCCCGTGCGAGCTCTCGGCAGAGCGGGAGGCGGATCTGGCCCGGATGTGTCTTGAGGCGTTCGAGGTCGTCGGCACCAGCGGCTGGGGCCGGGTCGATTTCCTGCTCGATGCACGGCAGCGGCCCTGGCTGCTGGAAGTCAACACAACGCCGGGGATGACCGAGAAATCGCTGATGCCAATGGCCGCCCGGGCGGCCGGAATTGAATTTGAGGAACTGGTATGGCAGATACTGAATACATGCCGGATCGATTGATCGGGGCCCCGGCGCTGCTGGCCTTGCTCGTGCTGGCCGCGGTGCTGGTTGGCAGCATCTGGCTGCGAAGCGGGCTGGTCGGTGCGGAGCGCTGGCCGGTGCGCTGGCTCGACGTGGAAGGCACGCTGCAGCGAACCAGCGCCAGCCAGGTTCGCTCGGCTGCCATCGGCCCGGCCTCCAGCGGTTTTTTTGCGGTCAATCTCGATGAGGTTCGACGCGCGGTCGAGGCCCTGCCCTGGGTGGCCGAGGCGGCGGTTGGTCGCCAGTGGCCGGATGCTCTGAGCGTGCGCGTGGTCGAGCATCGTCCGATTGCGCGCTGGAATGAAGACTATCTGCTTAGCGATCGCGGCGAAGTCTTTGCGGTCAGCGGTAGCGCCAGCATGCAGGGGCTGGCGCGGCTTGCTGGGCCGGAAGCGCGCCGGGACGAGATGCTGGAGCGGTGGCTGAGGATGCGCCGTGAACTGGCCGGCATCGGGCAGGATATTGCCCGGCTTGCTCTCGACGAGCGCGGCGCCTGGACAATGCATCTCGACAGCGGTCTGGAGCTGGCCCTCGGGCGCGATCACATGGATGAACGCCTGGCTCGCTACATCCGCGTCCATGACGAACTGCAGGCCCGGGGGCGGCCGTTGAGCCGGGTGGACTTGCGCTACACCAACGGGGTCGCGGTGCGCTGGGCCGAGCAGGCCGGGGCCGAGGGGGCCGATCATGGCTAAGCGGGCGGAAAAGTCACTGGTGGTCGGGCTGGATATCGGCACCAGCAAGATTGTTGCCATCGTTGGCGAGATCCAGCCGGACGGCCAGGTCGAGGTGATCGGGTTGGGCTCGCACCCCTCGCGCGGACTCAAGCGCGGGGTGGTAGTCGATATCGAGTCCACGGAGCAGTCGATCCAGCGCGCGGTCGAGGAAGCCGAACTGATGGCTGACTGCGAAATCCAGGCGGTTTTTGCCGGGATTGCCGGTTCGCACGTGCGGTCGCTCAATTCGCACGGTGCGGTGGCTATCCGCGACAAGGAGGTTACGGAAGGTGATCTGGAGCGGGTTTTGGAGTCGGCGCGAGCGGTCGCGGTACCTGCCGATCAGCAGATCGTGCACGTGCTGCCGCAGGAATATGTCATCGATTCCACCGACGGCATTCGTCAGCCGGTCGGGATGTCAGGCGTGCGCCTGGAGGCGCGGGTCCATCTGGTATTTGCCGCCGTCAGCGCCATCCAGAATGTAAGCAAGTGCGTGGCCCGCTGCGGTCTGCAGGTCGATGATCTGATCTTGCAGCAGCTGGCGTCGAGTTATGCCGTGCTCAGCGATGACGAGAAAGACCTGGGTATCGCTCTGGTTGATATTGGCGCCGGCACGACCGATGTGGCCGTGTTCACCGATGGCGCCATCCGTCACACCCTGTGTATTCCGATTGCCGGCGAACTGGTGACCAACGACATTGCCGTAGCTCTGCGCACGCCAACCGTGCATGCAGAAGAAATCAAGGTCAAGTATGCCTGCGCACTGGAGCAGATGGCGGGCAGTGATGAAACCATCCAGGTGCCCAGCGTGGGCGACCGGCCGCCGCGCCGGCTTGAGCGCCAGACCCTGGCCCAGGTGGTCGAGGCGCGCTACCGCGAATTGTTCAACCACGTCCACGCCCAGCTTCGTCAGTCCGGTTTTGACTCGATGATTCCGGCCGGCCTGGTGCTGACCGGGGGAGGCTCGAAAATGGAAGGCGTGGTCGAGCTGGCCGAGGAAATCTTGCACATGCCGGTGCGGCTGGGCTGCCCGCATGGGGTGGTTGGCCTGTCCGATGTGGTGCACAACGAAATTCATTCCACCGGCGTGGGCTTGTTGCTGTACGGCAGCCGCGCGGGCGGATCAGGTCCAAGCCTGATCCGCCGGGGACGGGAAGGGATCTGGAGCCGGGTCAAGAGCTGGTTCCAGGGAGAGTTCTAGATGATTTCAGAAGTTCGTTCGGAGTGGTTTCAGGGCGCCGCGCCAGAGCATCCGCCAAGAGATGCCTGGCGCGGGTCAACGCCCCGATCCACCCTGGAAAAACCGTTGATTGTTGATTGATTGCGAGCGTTAAGGAGTGCACGATATGCCATTTGAACTGATCGAAAATTACAGCCCGGGCGCCACCATCAAGGTGGTGGGAATCGGCGGTGGCGGCGGGAATGCCGTCAACCAGATGGTCGACGCCGAAATCGAAGGCGTGGATTTCATCTGCGTCAATACCGATTCTCAGGCCCTGCGGAATTTTGCCGGCAAGACCACCCTGCAGATTGGGTCGAGCGTGACCAAGGGCCTGGGGGCTGGAGCCAACCCGGAAGTCGGCCGCCAGGCCGCGCTGGAAGACCGTGACCGAATCAGCGAAATGCTGTCCGGCTGCGATATGGTCTTCATTACCGCCGGCATGGGCGGCGGTACCGGCACCGGTGCCGCTCCGGTGATTGCCCAGACGGCCAAGGAGATGGGGATTCTGACCGTCGCGGTAGTGACCCGGCCGTTCCCGTTCGAGGGTCAGCGCCGCATGGCGGTCGCCCAGCAGGGGATCGATGAGCTTGGCCACCACGTGGACTCGTTGATCACCATTCCCAATGCCAAGCTGCTCAGCGTGCTCGGCGAGGAGATTTCACTGCTCAACGCCTTCAAGGCAGCCAACCAGGTGCTGTCGGGCGCAGTCCAGGGTATCGCCGAATTGATCACCCGTCCCGGGCTGATCAACGTCGACTTCGCCGATGTACGAACCGTCATGAGCGAGATGGGCATGGCCATGATGGGGGCCGGCAGCGCTTCGGGCGAGGATCGCGCCCTGATGGCCGCCCAGTCGGCGATCGGGTCGCCGCTGCTGGAAGACGTCAACCTCAACGGCGCCTGCGGCATCCTGGTCAACGTGACTGCAGGCATGACCCTGACCATGAAAGAGTTCGAGGAAGTGGGCACGACCATTGCCGATCTGGCCAGCGAAGATGCCACCGTGGTTATCGGTACCGTCATCGATCCCGATATGAGCGACGAGATCCGGGTGACCGTAGTGGCCACCGGGCTGGGCGAAGTGCGCCCGAAGCCGAAGGAAAAGCCGATGCGCGTGGTTCGTACCGGCACTGATAGCCAGCCGGCGTTTCGGGCCGTTGACCATGACGAGGCAGGTACGCACAAAGAGCGCTCCGAGCCGGCCGGTCGTGGTGAGTCAGGGCGGCTGTTCGGTGAGCAAAAGGAGTTCGATTACCTGGATATTCCGGCTTTTTTGCGCAATCAGGCCGACTGAGGCAGGCTGCTGGTATTCGCGCTCGGCGTGCTGCATCGCGGCAGCCGCGGCACGAATCCGCAGCCAGGTGTTGTTTTTCAGCAACGAGTGTTGCAGAAATGATGAATTATTGCTTTTTTGCGACGATTGGCTGTGCTACCATCAGCGCCTGCTTGATATCTCTTGTTTGCAAGGTGGGTACCCCTTGGTCAGCCAGCGCTCTTTGAAAAACGTCATCCGGGCCACCGGTGTGGGTCTGCATACCGGCGAGAAAGTCGTCATGACCCTGCGTCCGGCCCCGGCCGATACTGGTATCGTGTTCCGCCGGGTCGATCTGACCCCGGTGGCAGAGATTCCGGCCGATCCCAATCGGGTTGGTGATACCTCGCTTTCGACCACCCTGGTGGCCAACGGCGTGCGCGTGGCCACCATCGAGCACCTGATGTCCGCGCTCGCTGGTTTGGGCGTTGATAATCTGTATGTGGATCTGAGTGCCTCCGAGGTCCCCATCATGGACGGTAGCTCCGGCCCTTTCGCCTTTCTGCTGCAGTCGGCCGGTATTGTCGAGCAGGCTGCACCGAAGCGCTTTATCCGGGTCCTCAAGCCTGTGGAAGTGCGCGACGGTGATAAGTGGGTCCGGTTCGAGCCGCACGAGGGCTTTCGGGTGGATTTCACCATCGACTTTGACCACCCGGTCATTCGCAGTCGTTCCTGTCGCACCGACCTGGATTTTTCGACCACTTCGTACCTGAAGGAAATTGCCCGCGCGCGTACTTTCGGATTCATGCGCGATATCGAATTTTTGCGCCGCAACAACCTGGCTCTGGGCGGCAGCATGGACAATGCGGTGGTGCTGGACGATTATCGCGTGCTCAACCCCAACGGGCTGCGCTACGAAGATGAGTTCGTCAAGCACAAGATTCTCGACGCGATCGGGGATCTCTACCTGCTCGGCCGCAACGCGATCGGTAAATTCGTCGGCTACAAGTCCGGGCATGAACTCAATAACCGCCTGCTGTGTACCTTGCTTGCCGACGCCTCGGCCTGGGAAGAGGTGATCTTTGCCGACCAGGCCAACGCGCCCATTTCCTATGTCCAGCCGGCCCAGGCCATCTAAGCCGCGCTCGTTCCCGCTAATGGTCAGTCCAGACCTGGACTGACAATGATCTGAACGCGCTCCAGGCGCCCGGGCCAGAGCGCGCGTGCGGCCTCCAGCAAGCTGGACGATTCCAGCCGCGCCCGGCTGGCCCAGGCCGACGAGGCCGCGGCCAGGACCAGGGTGTCTTGCTGCACGCACGCAACACGCACATGGCCGCGAGCGGCAGGCGGCAGGCGGGGCTGCAGTTCGCGGTCCAGCGCGTCGAAAATGCGCCGGCTGCGCACCAGGCGCTGCAGGACGGTACTGCCCTTCAAAGTGTCGGCAAGCGGCTTTTCGGCGCGATCTTCCATCGGCAATCCTCTCCGTGGGTGTTGTTCAGGCGCGGCAGCCTGCAGTGTAGCCTCTGCGCGGGCTAAAATGAGGAGCTACCCTTGCAGGCCGTGACCGGCGACCCCACGTGTGTTGCTGTTGCCTGCCCAGAAGAGACATCGGATCTTTCTTTCATGTTCAAAGCCCTGATCACCAAATTCGTGGGCAGCCGCAACGAGCGGCTGATCAAGCAGATGCAGAAATCGGTTGAGGCGATCAACAGCCTGGAGCCGGCGTTCCAGGCGCTGTCCGACGAAGAACTGACGGCCAAGACCGCCGAATTTCGCCAGCGCCATGCCGACGGCCAGGCGCTGGACGATCTGCTGCCCGAGGCGTTCGCGGCCGTGCGCGAGGCCTCGGTCCGAACCATGGGCCTGCGCCACTACGATGTCCAGCTGATCGGCGGCATGGTGCTCCACCAGGGCAAGATTGCCGAAATGAAGACCGGCGAGGGCAAGACCCTGATGTCGACCCTGGCGGTTTATCTCAACGCCGTTGCCGACCGCGGTGTTCACGTGGTTACGGTCAATGACTACCTGGCCCGCCGCGACGCCGCCTGGATGAAGCCGATCTACGACGCGCTCGGCCTGAGCGTCGGCGTGGCCGTGCCGGGGATGCAGCCGACCGAAAAGCGCGAAGCGTACGCTGCAGATGTCACCTACGGCACCAACAACGAGCTGGGGTTTGACTACCTGCGCGACAACATGGCCTTTTCGCTCGAGCAGAAGGTACAGCGCGGTCAGGCCTTTGCCATTGTCGATGAGGTCGATTCCATCCTGATCGACGAGGCCCGCACGCCGCTGATCATTTCGGGTCCGGCCGACGAAGGCCCGGAACTGTACGTCAAAATCAACCGCATCGTGCCGTTTCTGGACCGGCAGCAGGAAGAGGAGGGTCCGGGCGATTTCAGCGTCGATGAAAAGACCAAGCAGGTCTACCTGACCGAAGACGGGATGGCCAAGGTCGAAAAGCTGATGGCCGAAGCCGGCCTGATCGAACCCGACGACAGCCTGTACAACGCCAACAATTTGAGCTTGATGCACACCCTTAATGCCGGGCTGCGCGCGCATCACCTGTTCCAGAAAGACGTCGACTACATTGTTCGCGACGGCGAGGTGGTGATTGTCGATGAGTTCACCGGGCGTACGCTGGCCGGTCGGCGCTGGTCCGAGGGCCTGCACCAGGCGGTCGAGGCCAAGGAAGGTGTGCCCATCCAGCGTGAGAACCAGACCCTGGCCTCGATCACCTTCCAGAATTATTTCCGGCTCTACGACAAGCTGTCCGGAATGACCGGTACGGCCGACACCGAGGCCTACGAGTTCCAGACCATTTACGGACTGGAAGTGGTTGTGATTCCCACCCATCAGCCGATGGTGCGGGAAGACCGCGCCGATCTGATTTTTCTCGACCAGGGCCAGAAATTCGACGCCATCGTCGAAGACATCCGTGACTGCGTGGAGCGCAAGCAGCCCGTGCTGGTGGGTACCACCTCGATCGAGACCTCCGAGTTGTTGTCGAAGAAGCTCAAGAAACAAGGCGTGCCCCACGAGGTGCTCAACGCCAAGCAGCACGAGCGCGAGGCCACCATCGTCGCCCAGGCCGGTCAGCCCGGCGCGGTCACCATCGCCACCAACATGGCCGGTCGCGGAACCGATATCGTGCTCGGCGGCAATTTTGATGCCGAACTCGCCGAGCACGGCGACAAGCTGGCGGCGGAAAAACGCGACCAGCTCAAGCAGGAGTGGCAGCAGCGCCACGACCAGGTTCTGGCCGCCGGCGGCCTGCACATCATCGGTACCGAACGCCACGAGTCGCGCCGCATCGACAACCAGTTGCGCGGTCGCGCCGGCCGCCAGGGCGACCCCGGTTCCAGTCGCTTCTACCTGTCGCTGGAAGACAGCCTGATGCGGATCTTCGCCTCCGACCGTCTCGGCGGCATGATGCAGAAGCTCGGCCTGGAAGACGGCGAGGCAATCGAGCATCCCTGGGTCACCAAGGCAATCGAGAACGCCCAGCGCAAGGTCGAGGCCCACAACTTCGATCTGCGCAAGCATCTGCTGGACTTCGACGACGTCGCCAACGACCAGCGCCGCGTGATTTACGCCCAGCGCAACGAGCTGATGGAGGCCGAGGATATCAAGGACCTCATCGACTCGATCCGTGAGGAAACCTTCGATGCCCTGATCAGTCGCTACATTCCGCCGGAATCTATCGATGAGATGTGGGATCCCGAAGGCTTGGAGAAGGCCCTTGAAGGAGAATTCGGCATTGAGGTGCCGCTTCGGGACTGGCTGGAGGCCGATGCCGATCTGGACGAGGCCGGGTTGCGCGAGCGCATCATGGAGTCCGTCGGCGAGCATTTCCGGGCCAAGGAGGAGATGACCGGCTCAGACGTGATGCGTCAGTTCGAGAAAGCGCTGATGCTGAGTATTCTCGATCAGCAGTGGAAGGAGCACCTGGCGAGCATGGACTACCTGCGGCGCGGGATCAATCTGCGCTCGTTCGCCCAGAAGAAACCACAGCAGGAATACAAGCGCGAAGGCTTCGAGATGTTCACCACCATGCTGGACACCATGAAGCATGAGGTGATGAAGGCGCTGGCCCGGGTTCGCATTCGCTCCGAGGAAGACGTGGATGCAGTCGACCGCCAGCGCCGACGCGAGACGCCAATGCAGTTCCAGCATGCCGAGGCGCGGTCTGCGACCGCGGGTCAGCCCGGGGCTGAGGCGGGCGCGCAGGCCCAGGCCCAGCCTGAGCCGTTTGTGCGTGAGGGTCGCAAGATCGGGCGGAACGAACCCTGCCCCTGTGGATCGGGCAAGAAATACAAGCAGTGCCATGGCAAGCTGACCTGAGGCAGTCGGTTCCAGCGCAATGAGGGTTCCGGTGGTCGCCGGGGTGATTTACGATCAGCACGGGCGTCTGCTGTTGTCGCAGCGCCCGGCAGGTAAACACCTGGCCGGCACCTGGGAGTTCCCCGGCGGCAAGCTGGAAGCCGGGGAATCCCGGGAAAGTGGCCTGGCCCGAGAACTGGCCGAAGAGCTTGGGATTCAAGTGCTGGCCTCCGAGCCGCTTCTGTCGCTGACCCATCAATACGCTGATCGCAGCGTGCGGCTGTGGCTGCGTGCGGTCAGCGCCTACCAGGGACAGCCCGTCGGTCGGGAAGGCCAGGCCCTGGACTGGATCGAACCTGCCCAGGCGCATCAATTGGCAATGCCCGCCGCTGATCGGCCGATGCTCAAGGCGCTGGACCTCGATCCCCGCTACGTGCTGGCGCCTGAACCCGACGCCCTTGATACCGGCCCGGCTCTGCTGGCCTTCTGGCAGGCGGCCTTGCGCGCCGGCTATCGCTGGCTGCAGTTCCCCGACTACCGGTTGCCGGATGCCCGCATGCTGGCCCTGGCGCGAGACTGCAGCACACGGGCGCGCGCCTTCGGTGCACGCTGGCTTTTGCAGGGGGATCCCGAGCTGGTCGAGTCGGCCGGGGCCGATGGCATCCATCTTGACGGCCCCACCCTGCAGGCGTGCTCATCGCGTCCGGTCTCGGCCGCACACATTGCCTGCGCGTCCTGTCGAGGCCCGGAGGATCTGGACCAGGCCGGGCGCATCGGGCTGGATTTCGTGATCTTGTTGCCGTCGCCGGCGGAAAACAATCCTTCTACGATGTCCTGGGACTGGGCTGATTTTGCCGACCTGTGCGCGCGCTCGCCGCTGCCGGTGCTGGCCGCCGGCGCTCTGGCGCCCGCGGACCTGGCCCTTGTGCGCGCCCATGGCGGTTTCGGCGTAGCCGGCCGCTTCGGGGTTGACGAGCCGTGAATCGGCAGATTCTGAGGTTGCCGGTTCGACCGCGGCCGCTGCCGGCGACCGGCGTCATGGAGTTGTGGCTGACCAACCTGTCTTTTCTGGCGCTGGCTGAGGTGGGAGCGGCTGGTGGCCGCGTCGAGCAGGTGCGATCCAGAAAACTGCGCCAGCGATTTGTTCTGCGCCTGCTGCTGGGCAGCTATCTGGGCTGTCCGGGCAAGGATGTGCGGATTCAGCGTGGGGCGCACGGCAAACCGGAGCTGGTTCCGGGTAGTGCTCGCCCTTCCTTGCAGTTCAGTCTGTCGCATTCCGGTGATTGGCTGGCGGTAGCGGTGACCCGTGACCAGGCGCTGGGGGTGGATATCGAGCGCCAGCGTGAGCTGCCGCGGGCTCTTGCCCTGGCGCGCCGCTTTCTTTCCGGTGCCGAAGCCGAAAGAATCGAGAGTCTGCCGGAACCTGATCGAGCGCAGTTGTTTTTCCGCCTCTGGAGCCGACGCGAGGCGCTGATCAAGGCGATGGGGTCCAGCCTGGCCGAAAGCCTGTCGGAGATCGAGCTGGACCCGGATCGGCTCATTCCGACTCGCCTGCCCTCGGGCTGGCCGCAACCGGCGCACTGGCAGTTTGCCGACCCCGCTCTGCCGGTCGGGCTGGTGGGTGCGTTGGTGACCTTCCCGCAGCCGTGCAGGCTGGTTACCCTGGAACTGGACTGCCGACCGGATCTCGCCGCATGAGTCGGCACGGGCGGCACCTGGCAGCGCTGCGCGCCGTGGCTTTGCTGGCGTGGCTGGGCCTGCTGGCCGGCTGTGCGGTCGCACCGGCACAGCGGGCGCTGGTTGATGCTTTAGTGGAGGAGCACTCCGGGCTGGAGCTTCACGGGGGCGAGTCGACCTGGCCGCTGCAGCGCCTGCCGAATCCGGAGGGTTCGGGCCACCGGCTGGTGCTGGTCGATCGCGGGGATGACGCGCTAGCGCTGCGCCTGCATCTGATCCGCACCGCGACGACTTCGATCGAGATCCAGAACTACATTTTCCTGCTCGATGATTCCGGGCAGCTGCTGTTGCGCGAACTGCTGGCCGCGGCCGCGCGCGGGGTGCGCGTGCGCGTGCTGGTCGACAGCCTGTTCTCGCTGCCTGATGAAGAACTGCAGGCTGCGCTGGAACTGGCCCACCCCAACTTCGATCTGCGTGTGTACCGGCCGGTGCTCGAGCAATCGGTCCTGCGCGACGGCGAATTCATTGGCGCGATCCTGTGCTGTTTTCACGAGCTCAACCAGCGCATGCACAACAAGCTGATGGTGGCTGACGGGCAGCACGCCCTGGTGGGCGGTCGCAACCACTCGGCGCGCTATTTTGATCTCGACCCGCGTATGGTGTTCACGGATCTCGAGATCCTGGTCAGCGGCCGGGTCGTGGAGTCCATGCGGGCCGGTTTCGATGCTTTTTGGGGCCATCCGCTGGCGCTGCCGCCACGCCACACCCGGCGGGTTCACCGGCGCCTGCAAAGCGAGCTTCCCGAGCGCGTGAATCTGGAAGTATCAGACCGCCTGCGCCGGCTGGATGCCCAGTTCGCGGACGGTGAATGGCTGCACCGGCTGATGCAGGAGCGCACGTATCGGGTCGCCGCGGTCGGCTATTTTTCGGACCTGCCTGAAGATCGCGGCGACAATATCGACCCGCCGGCAGCCGATAGCACCGCGCAGATTCATGCCCTGATTGGCGCAGCCCGGCGGGAGGTGGTCATCCAGACGCCCTACAGTGTCTTGTCGAATCGCTTTCGTGACGTGCTGATGGAGCTCGATGAAGCGGTCGATGTGGTCATCAGTTCGAATTCGCTGGCCTCGACCGATGCTTTCCCGGTGTATGCCGTCTCGCGCAAGCAGCGCGCGTTTCTGCTGGAGGATCTGGGCGTGCGTTTTTTCGAGGCCATGCCGTACCCGGCTGATCTCGAAACCCTGGTGCCGCGTTACCCCGAACTGGTGGCCGAGCGCGCGGCCGGCATCGAGACGCCGATGCGCGGCGATCCGGCGCCGGCCACGCGCGACGTGCCGGGGCCGCGTCTGAGTCTGCACGCCAAGGTCGTGGTGGTCGACCAGCGCTACGTGATCGTGACCTCGCACAATCTTGATCCGCGCTCGGAGCTGTACAACACCGAAAACGGGATCGTGGTCGACGATGCCGCTTTCGCTACGGCCGTGCTGGATGTCATTGCGGTGATGACCGCTCCCGGCAACAGTTGGGTCTCGGCCCTGCGCCCGGGTCCGGGTGGGTTGATCGGGGGGATTCAGCGATTCGGTGCGCGCTGGTCGCGGCGGGCGCCGACGTTTGATCTGTGGCCGGGCTATCGCTTCGAGCAGTATCGACAATCCCTGGGACAGTCGGAGGACACCGAGCCCGAAGCCGTGGGCCTGGCGCCCGACGTGGTGGCGGCCCAGCGACGCGTGGTCACGGCCATGGTCAGCCGCATGATGGGGTTCCTGCGCCCGATTCTGTAAATCAGCTGCGCAAGGCTCGCCAGGCCACCGCCAGGCCAACCAGCAGACTGGTGATGGCCGGCAACGAGTAGTCCAGCGCAATCGGCGGCACCGCGTAGCCGGCCAGCACGGCACCGGCGATGATGAAGCCGGCAGCCAGGATGGCGCCGGGCAGGCGTCGGTTATGGCGTCCGACCGCCTGGCCGAGCTGCTCGAGATCGCTTGAATCGATGCGCGTGCGCAGCTTGCCGGTGCTGGCCAGCTTGAGAGCCTCGAAGACCAGGTGGGGTACTTCCGGACTGCGCGCCAGCAGCCCGGGTAACTGCCGGCCGATTTTCTCGGCCGTGCGCGGCAGGCCATAACGCTCGCGGTAAATGCCTTCCAGTTCCGGTTTGGCCACTTCCCAGATGTTGAGCCGCGGGTAGAGGTCGCGTCCCATGCCCTCGATGTTGAGTAGGGTTTTTTGCAGCATGATGAGTTGCGGTTGCAGGGTGAGCTTGAAACGGCGTGCGACCTGGAACAGGCTGATGACGGTTTCGGCAAAGGAGACTTCTTCGAGCGGGCGGGTGAAGGCCGGCTCGCACACGGTTCGGGTGGCGGCTTCGAGTTCATCGATACGGGTGTCCGGCGGCACCCATCCGGCCTCGACGTGCAGCTCGGCCACGCGTCGGTATTCGCGATTGAAGATGGCGAGGAAGTTTTCGCCGATGTAGTAGAGATCGTTGGGCAGCAGGCTGCCCACGATACCGAAATCCAGCGCAATCAGGGTCGGGTCGGCCGGGTTGCTGGCGTCGACCAGGATATTGCCCGGATGCATGTCGGCATGAAACAGGTTGTCGCGGAAGACCTGGGTGTAGAACAGTCGAACGCCGCGTCGCGCCAGCACTTCCAGGTCCACTCCGCGGCGCTTGAGTTCGGGGATATCGCGCACCGGAATGCCGCTGACGCGCTCCATGACCATGACCCGGCTTGCGGTCAGCTGCCAGTAGATGGCCGGGATGTAGAGCTCGTTGGAGTTCTCGAAATTGCGCCGGATCAGGGAGGCGTTGGCGGCCTCGGCCTGCATGTCGAGTTCGTTGTGGATGACCCGGCCGAATTCACGGACGATGTCGTCCGGACGGATGCGATCTCCTTCTGGATGGAAGCGTCGAACCAGCGCGCCCAGGCTTTTGAGCAAGGTCAGATCACGCTGGATCTGTTCGTCAATGCCGGGTCGAACGACCTTGACGACCACCGACTCGCCGCTGTTCAGGCGCGCGCCATGCACCTGGGCGATGGAAGCAGATGCCAGCGGCTGGTCTTCGAATTCGGCGAACAGCTCGCTGACCGGTTTGCCAAGCTGTTGTTCGATGATGGCACGAGCCTGGTCAGACGGAAACGGCGCAACAGCGTCCTGCAGGCCGGCCAGTTCATCGGCAATGTCCGGCGGCAACAGGTCGCGTCGAGTCGACAGGATCTGGCCGAATTTGACGTAGATCGGCCCCAGGTCCTGCAGCGCCAGTCGGATGCGGGTGCCGCGATCGAGCTCGGCGACCGGCTTGCGGCCCCAGGTCACAAGGCGGGCGGTGCGGGCAATGCGAAACACCGGGATGTCGGCGAGCAAATCATCGAGCCGGTATCGGGTCAGGGTCAGCACGATGCTGACCAGGCGCAGGGAGTGGCGGATCATGCCAGCCCTCGCCGGCGCAAATTGAGCTCGAGCCGATCGACTGCCTCGCGCAACTCGTCGACATCGCGGCTGAGGGCCTGGAACTCAGGCCGGGTAACCAGCAGCCCGCTTTCCTCGCGCAGGTAGTGACCGAACTGATCACCGGCCACGCCCGCCAGTCGCCGTCCGCCGTAGACGCTGTCGCGCAGCATGCGCCAGACCTGGTGGCCGAGGACCTCGCCCAACTGCTCGGTCAGCAGGCCTTCCCAGTCCGGGTCGAGCCTGCGCAGCAGCTTCTCCAGCGCCTGGGCTGCACCGGCGTCGCCCTCGATGCGCACGCCACTGCCGCTGCCGAACCAGTCCGGCACCGCCATGGCGAGCAGGGCGCCGGGCGATCCGCGAATGATGGTGTCGGGTGCTGCGTCGGTCTCGGCCAGGATCTGCAGTCGGTCGGTCTGGCCGGAGAAGTACAGGTCGATCCCCAGGCCGCGCAGGTCCAGTTGCAGGCAGCGCCCCTCCAGGGCCTCCATGCGCCGGGCCGCCTCGGGGTCGGTGCTCAAGGCCTGGTTGAGTGCGCGCTCCATGGCCGCGGCCAGCAGGCCGGGCAGCGGAGTGAGGTAGCGGCTCATGCGGCCGCCCGGGATCGCGCAGCAGTCGAGCCGGTTTGGATCACTACAGGCAGACCCCGCGGTGGATCGCGCAGATGCCGCCGGAGAGATTTTCCCAGGCAACATCCTCGAAGCCGGCCGCTTCCAGCATGCCGGCCAGGGTCGGCTGGTCCGGGAACCGTCGGATCGACTCGGCCAGGTACTGATAGCTTTCCTTGTCGCCGGCGATGGCGGCACCCAGCCGCGGTAGCACCTGGAACGACCAGGTGTCGTAGACCCGGCCCAGCACGGGCAGACCGACCTTGGAAAACTCCATGATGTGCACCCGTCCGCCCGGGCGCAGAACCCGCTGCATTTCGGCCAGCGCCTGGTCACGGAAGGTGACGTTGCGCAGGCCGAAGGTAATGGTGACGTGGTCAAAGCTGCGGCTGGCAAAGGGCAGTTTTTCGGCGTTGACCTGGAGCCAGTCGAGGCCGGCAATCCGGCCCTCGTCGTCCATGCGTTCGCGACCCACCTGCAGCATCGATCGGTTGATGTCACCGACGCTGACCCGGGCTCCTCGATCACTGGCCAGCCGTGCGATATCTCCGGTCCCGCCGGCCAGGTCAAGCAGGCGCTCGCCGCTGCGCAGGCGGCATCCGGCCACAAAGCGGCGTTTCCAGATCCGGTGCACGCCCAGCGACATCAGATCATTCATGACATCGTAGCGGCGCGCGACCGAGTCAAAAACCCGGTTCACCAGGCGGGTTTTTTCTTCCGGGGCCACTTCCTTGTAGCCGAAGTCGGTCATTTGATATCTATCCTGTGCGGGCGCTGGTTTTTGATCTATGGCGCGGCTCAATGCCTTGGCACCGGTGGCTATTTGAGCCCCTCTGCACGCAGACGTTCATCGTAGCGCGCCGTGTAGCTGTCGATGTTAGCGCCAAGTTCGTAAAGAAACGGCCACGAGTAGATGCCGGTGTTGTGGCCGTCGTCAAAGTGCAGACAGACCGCATAGCTGCCAACCGGCGTGATCTTGTCGATATTGACGTTTTCCTTGCCGGTCAACAGGATCGGCTCGCTGAGGCCATGACCGCGTACCTCGGCCGAGGGCGATTGCTTGCGCAGGTATTCACAGGGCAGTTCGAAGCTCGCGCCATCGTCGAATTCGACGATAAGCACACGGCGTTGTTTTTCCAGGCGGATTTCGGTCGGGTCGGGCATGGATGCGTCTCAGGCGGGATTATAGTAAGTGGGTGAGCCCGGGCCGACCGGCATGCCCAGGGCGAAAACCCAGACAAAAAACAGGATCGTCCAGCTGACGAAATAGAATATCGAGTACGGCAGCATCGTGGCAATCAGGGTGCCGATGCCAAACTTCTTGTCGTAGCGGGTGGCCCAGGCCAGGATCAGGCCAAAGTAGCTCATCATGGGGGTAATGATGTTGGTGCTGGAATCCCCGATGCGATAGGCGCCCTGAATCACTTCCGGTGCGTAGCCGATAAGCATCAGCATGGGCACGAAGATCGGTGCGGTAACCGCCCACTGGGCCGAGGCTGATCCCAGGCTCAGGTTGACCAGGCCGCACATGATGATAAAGAAGAAAAATACCAGCGGCCCGGTCAGCCCGATAGCCTGGAGAAAATCCGCTCCGGCAATGGCGGTAATCAGGCCGAGGTTGGTCCAGCCGAAAAAGGCGACAAACTGGGCGGCGAAAAACACCAGGACAACATAGAGGCCCAGCGTGGCGATTGCCGAGGCCATGCCGTCGATGACGTCGCGGTCATTTTTCATCGTCCCGACCACCTTGCCGTAGGCAAATCCGGTGGCCAGGAAGAACACGAAGATCCAGGCGACGATCGAACGAAAGAACGGGGCCGACGAGGCCAGGAAGCCTTCACCGGCTGCAGCCGGGTCGCGCAGGACGCCGTTTTCCGGCACAACCAGCAGCGCGATCAGGCCGATGACGCCGAGCATGGCCAGGCCGGCCATCGCCAAGCCTTTTTTCTCGTCGGATCGCAGCGGGCTCATCTTGCTGTCGTCGAGCACGTGCGGATCGGCCCGGGAGTCGTCGTAGCTTCCCAGTTTGGGCTCGACGATGAAGATGGTGACCAGCGAACCGACTGCGGTGATCATGAAGGTGCTCACGATCATGAAGTACCAGTTGGCGGTGGCGAAGACCTCGTATTCCGGGTCGATCAGGCGCGCTGCTTCCTGGGTGATGCCGGCCAGCAGCGGGTCGATGGTGCCAAGCAACAGGTTGGCGCTGTAGCCGCCGGAAACACCGGCGAAGGCGGCGGCCATGCCGGCCAGCGGGTGCCTGCCCAGGGCAAGGAAAATCGCCCCGCCCAAGGGGACCAGGACCACGTAACCCATCTCGGATGCGGTGTTGGAAATCACTCCGGCAAACACCAGCGCCACGGTGACCAGGTGTTTGGGCGCGTTGAGTACGATGCCGCGCACCAGGGCCGACAACAGCCCGGATTTCTCGGCTACGCCGACCCCGAGCATGGCCACCAGAACCACGCCCAGGGGCGCGAAATTGACGAAATTGCTGACCAGGTTGCCGAAGATCATGCGCACCCCTTCGGCGTTCATCAGGCTGACCGCCTCGATCGAGACGCCCTCCGATCCTGGTCTTGGGTCGGTCACCGAAACGCCCAGCCAGCCAAACAGCCCGGAGACGAAGACCATGGCCGTGGCCAGCAGGGCAAACAATGTCACTGGATGCGGCAGCAGGTTCCCCAGCCACTCGACGGTGTCGAGAAAACGTGTGAACCAGTTGCGGTGTACGCTGTTTGCGGGGCTGGAGTTCAAGACGCTGCCTGGGCCGGGGCCGGAGTCATTTGCCCGAGCATGATAGCAACCGATGAGCCGCCCTGCACCGATGCGCGATGGTCAGGCGCGGGCGGCACGCTGGCGCAGGTGGTTGAGCAGGTCGACGCGGGTGATGAGGCCGAGGAAGCGCTGGTCGTCCATCACGATGGCGACGTGATCGCGGTCAAAGACCGGGAGCAGTTCGTCCAGCGGAGCGCGGTAGTCAACGGATTCCAGTTCCGTAACCATGGCCTCGGTGACCGGCTCGGCAAAACGCCGCTCGTCGGAAAACACGTGGACCAGGATGTCGGACTCGTCAATGATGCCGACGATGCGCTCGCCGTCCATCACCGGCAGTTGCGAAATGTCATACAGCATCATGCGCTTGTAGGCATTGGCCAGGCTTTCGCCGTGGCCGATCGTGACCGCGTCCCGGCTGGCCACCGGCCGTGCGATAAGGTCGCGCAGGTCGCCGTGGTTGCTGCCCAGCAACAGTCCGTGATCGCGCATCCACTGGTCGTTGTAGACCTTGGAAAGATAGCGGTTGCCGGTATCACACACCATGGAGAGAACCGTTTTACGCTCGGTCTGTGCGCGGCAGTAGCGCAGCGCCGCCGTGACCAGGGTGCCGGTCGACGAGCCGCCCATCAGACCTTCGCGCTGGAGCAACTCACGTGCGCCCAGGAAGCTGTCACGGTCGGAAACCGAATAGGCTTTGCTCACGCGTGAGAAGTCGCTGATCGACGGCAGGAAGTCCTCACCGATGCCCTCGACCAGCCAACCGCCGGCATCCTCGCGCACGCGGCCGGTGGCGATGTATTCTGCCAGGATGGAGCCCTCCGGATCGGCCAGCACCAGCTCCAGATCCGGGGCCACCTCGGCAAAGTAGCGCGACAGGCCCGTGATGGTGCCGCTGGAGCCGACGCCGACGACGATCGCGTCGAGGCGGCCGTTCATCTGCCGCCAGATCTCCGGTCCGGTCCCGGTTTGGTGAGTGGCCGGATTGTCGGGGTTGCCGAACTGGTTGATGAAATAGCTGTCTGGCGTCCGGGCGGCGATGCTCGCAGCCAGATCCTGGTAGTACTCCGGGTGGCCCTTGCCGACATCGGATCGGGTAATGACAACCTCAGCCCCCATGGCCTTGAGGTTGGAAATCTTCTCGCGGCTCATCTTGTCCGGGATCACCAGGATCAGGCGGTAGCCCTTGCTGGCGGCCACCAGGGCCAGGCCGAGACCGGTGTTGCCGGCCGTGCCCTCGACCAGCGTGGCGCCGGGCTTGAGTTCGCCGCGCGCCTCGGCGGACTCGATCATCTGCAAGGCGATGCGATCCTTGATCGAGCCGCCCGGGTTGGCGCTTTCGAGCTTCAAGAACAGTTCGCAGGGGCCGGTATCCAGCGCGTTGACCCGCACGATCGGCGTCTCGCCGATCAACTCCAGAACATTGTTGTAAACGGTCATGATGGCTGAACACCTTTGCCGCAACGGGCTCGGTAGAGGCCGACGCCGCCCGCGCCGGAGCCGGGCACGCCGACCATGGTCATTCCGCCCTTGCCGTGTCTCAGGGCGGTGAGCCGACGCCGCCGATGGCGGGCGGGGCAGGAGCCTGGGTCTTTAGGCCGCGTGCGCCTGATCCATCATCCGGGTCAACTGATCCTTGGCCTTCAGTTTTTCGCGCTTGAGCTGGCCCAGGGCCAGGTTTTCCATCGGAGCCGTGCCGTTTTCTGCCGCCAAAACCCGCTTTTCCAGCTGCTGGTGATGATTGTACAGGCGCCGGAATTCCTCATTTTTCTTGAGCATGGATTCCAGGTCTTGTGAGCGATTTTCGAACATGAGCAAAACTCCTCTGGGCTTGATGACTATCTGGGGTTGTAGCGCAAAGCGCCTCGAACTGCAAGCGCGACTGCAAGCGCCGGTGATTGACCGGAATGACGGAATGCCTGATAACAGAGATCAGTCATTGAGCAGGATCACGTCCACGCGTCGATTCTGGCTGCGGCCGTCTTCGGTTTCATTGGAGGCAATCGGGAATTCTTCGCCCATGCCCACCGCCTGAACCCGGTCGGCCTGGATGCCCATGGCGACCAGTTCGTCGCGCACCGAGTCGGCCCGAGCCTGGGAAATCCGCATATTGACCGAAGCCGGGCCGGTGCTGTCGGTATGGCCCTCGATCCGGATGCGACGCTCCGGTTCGGTCTGGAGCAGGTCGACCACGTCTTCGAGGTTGGTCCGGGCACCGGGCTGCAGTTCGGTCTGACCCAGCTCGAACAGGACATCGCCCAGAGTAACCACCACGCCGCGGTCGGTTTCGCGCAGCTCCATCAATTCCAGCCGTCGGCGCAGCGATTCGGCTGCCTCCGAAGCCAGCTGGGCCTCGCGTCGGGCCAGTTCAATCTCGCTGGCCTGGGCATCGGCCAGGCGTCTGGCCGCGTCGGCTTCCTCGCGCGCTTCGCGTTCGCGCCGGGTGGCTTCCGCGCGCTGCTCGTCGGCGGTCATGGCCGCACGCCGCGTGCGTTCCATTTCCTCCTGCGTGGTGGCGCTTTGCAGGCGTGCCTGTTCGGCTTCGCGCCGGGCCTGTTCAACTTCCAGCCGGCTGGCCAGCAGCAACAGCCGGGTTCGCTCTGCCGCCAGGTCCTCGGCGCGCGCCCGCGCCTGCGCTCGAAAGGCCTCGGCGCGGGCGATCTCGATGCGCTTTTCGGCCAGCCGGATGCGGTGGTTGCGTTCGTCTTCGGCCAGCCCGTCGGCGCCGGCGCTGCGCACGGCTCGTTCGGCATCGGCCAGTGCCAGCGGTACCCGGCCGGACAACTCGGTTTCGGCGCGGAAGGTGTCGAGGTCGGCGCGCAGGTTTTGCAGGGCGCTGTCATCGCGCGGCTGGGCCACGCAGGCTGCCAGGGTCAGCGTCAGTCCGAGCGCTGCTGCGATCGGCCAGGCCTTCATCGCTCCAGCGCCTCTTCGCCGAACGCCTCGGCGAGATCCGTTCGCAGGCGCTCGAGATCGCGTTCGCGCTGGGCCAGTTCGGCCCGGGCCTGGGCGGCTCGGGTCCGGGCCAGGGCCAGTTGGGCCTCTATGGCTGCTTCATCGGCCTGGCGGCGCGCGGGGAGTGCATTGTTGTTGTCGAGCTGGAAGCGGGCCGCCTCGAGGCGCTCGCGCGCGAAGCGCAATTCCAGCGGGGCGAACTCCTCGGCTCCGGCCTGTTCGGCCTGGCGGATGGCAGCCTCGGCGTCGTCGAGCAGGCGCGGGTCGGGCGGCATGGTTGCGCAGGCCGCGCTAGCCAGGGCCAGGACGGCGGCGGCCAGGGTCGAAACGCTTCGGTTCATGGGGCGTGTCATTCCTTTCAGCAGAGCTTCCATTGGGCGGAGGCATTGAAGACAGTTTACTCCGCATCGGGCTGACTTTCCGGAGCCGCGGCCTGGATGCGTGCATCGGCTTCAAGTCGCTGGCAGATGTCGGTGATCCGTTCGCATCCGGCCAGGCTGCAGTGGAAGCGGCGCGCGTTGTAGACCTGGGGCAGCAGACAGCAGTCGGCCAGGCCGGGTTCCTCGCCAACGCAGAACGTGCTGTCGGGGCTGTGCTGCGCGAGCAGTTTCTCGACCGCGCGCAGGCCGGTTTCGGTCCAGTGCCGGTACCATTCCGAGCGCAGCGGCGGACGGCAGTCCGCCTGGTGTTCCAAGTACTTCAGCACGCGCAGGTTGTTGAGCGGATGGATGTCGCAGGCGATCGACTGGGCCACCATCCGGGCCCGGGCGCGCCCGGCCGGAGAGCGCGGCAGCAACGGCACGGCCGGAAAGCATTCCTCCAGGTATTCCAGGATGGCCAGCGACTGGGTCAGAACGGTCGCTCCATGCACCAGGCAGGGCACCAGCCCTTGTGGATTGCGCTGCAGATAGTCCGGCCGGTGTTGCTCGCCGCCGGCGCGCAGCAGGTGCACCGGGTGGAGCTTATGATCGAGGCCTTTCAGATGGAGCGCGATGCGCACCCGGTAGCTGGCTGAAGAACGCCAGTAGGAATACAGTTCAAGGCGCGTGCTACTCATTGCGCCGGATCAGCGTCGGTATTCGATCACGGTCTGCTCGATGGCCCCGAACACGGATTCGCCCTGGCGATCGAACAGCTCGATCCGGACGCTGTCGCCGAACTGCAGGAAGGGGGTCAGCGGCTGCCCGTCGGCGATGATTTCCAGCATTCTTTTCTCGGCCAGGCACGACGCCCCGCGGCCCGTGTCCTGGTTGGCAATGGTGCCCGAGCCCAGCAGTGTGCCGGCAGCCAGCGGGCGGGTGTGGGCAGCGTGGGCCAGTAACTCGGCAAACGAAAACTGCATGTCCTCGCCGGCTTCGGGCTGTCCGAAGAGCTCGCCGTTGAGCCAGGTCTTGAGCGGTCGATGCAGCTTGCTGTCTTGCCAGTCATCGCCGAGTTCGTTTGGTGTGACCGCTACCGGGGCCAGCGCCGAGCGCGGTTTGGACTGCAGGAAGCCGAAGCCCTTGGCCAACTCGCCGGGAATCAGGTTGCGCAGCGAGATGTCGTTGATCAAGGTCACCAGCTGGATATGGCGGGCGCATTCGGCGGCGTTGGCGCCCATCGGCACATCGTCGGTGATCACGCCGATTTCGGACTCGAAATCGATCCCCCAGTCCATGGAGGCCATGGCGATGTCGTCGCAGGGTCCGAGAAATCCGTCCGATACGGCCTGATACATCAGCGGGTCGGTTTCGAATTCTTTTGGCACCTCGGCGCCACGGGCCCGGCGGACGCGTTCGACGTGCGGCAGGTAGGCCGAGCCGTCGACGAACTGGTAGCAGCGCGGCAGCGGCGCGGCCAGCGAGGTCGGGTCAAGATCGAAGATGTCTTCCAGGGTGCCGGCGTTGAGTTCATCGTAGAGGGCATTGAGACGCGGGGCCAGATGATCCCACTGGTCCAGCGCCAGCTGCAGGCTCTCGACGATGCCGGTGGCGCGAACCGCCTGGCGCAGGTCACGGCTGACCACGATCAGGGTGCCGTCGCGGCCGCCCTGTTTCAGTGAAGCTAGTTTCATATCAACCTTTCCAGCTATCGACGTAGCCGGTCCATTCCACCTGTCCGGCGGCTTCGGTAACATCCAGGGCATCGCGCGTGTCAATCATCACCGCGACTTCTTCCGTGGCCTCGGCCTTGGGCACGAAGGCATTGGCCAGCGCTTTGGGATGCGGACCATGGGTGAAGCCGCAGGGATGCAGAGTCATCATGCCCGGATGAATATTGTCGCGCGAAAAGAAGTTGCCGGCATGGTAGAAAATCAGCTCGTCGTAATCGTCGTTGTTGTGGAAAAAAGGCACCTTGAGCGCACCGGGGTCGGATTCAAACGGACGCGGCACGAAAGTGCAGATCACGAAACGCTGGGCGACAAAAGTGCTGTGGGCCGACGGCGGCAGGTGAACGCGGTGGCTCATCAGCGGGCGGATATCGCGCCAGTTGACTTTAACCGGCATCAGGTCGCCCTTCCAGCCTACCGCGTCGAGCGGGTTGAACGGGTAGGTGATGGTCGAGATGCGGTTGCGTCGCTTGACCAGGACTTTCCAGCTTGCTTCGTTTTGCTGCGCCCGGAAGCGATCGTTGATTTGCGGGGTATCGAGTACGCCGGGGTCGAAGATGGCGTGTGGTCCGACCAGGCCTTTCTCCGGCAGCATGTAGCTGGAATTGGTGGCCTCGATCAGCAGTAGCCGAACGGGTGCGTCGGTTTCGAGTCGCCACATCGTGCCGCGCGGCAGGACGATGTAGTCACCGTCACGAAACGGCAGGTGGCCGTAGTCGCAGAACAGGTCGCCTGCGCCCTCGTGCACAAACAGCAACTCGTCACCGTCGGAGTTGCGCGCCAGGTCGGGCATGCTGCCTGGACAGGTCCAACTGCGGATGCGGGTGTGGGCGTTGTGCATCAGTTCGGTCGCATCCCACGGCGAGGCGCCGGTCTGATCGATTTTCGTGGTGTCGAAGGCGCGCGGCCGCAGAGGCCCCTCGAAATCCACCCAGCCGGTGGGCGGGTGGCGATGGTACATGTGCGAGGCGGGCCCGAAGAAACCTTCCTTGCCCAGTTCACGCTCATACGTGCCGGCGGGCAGATCGCAGTGCGCCTGCCGGCTGGCTTGACCTTCCAGTTTGGGATGGCTGATCCATTTTTTCATCAATTGGTCTCTCTCGAATCGTTTTGGAACCACACGGCTGGTGGATCGACAGCTACAGGACGCCGCGCTGCTCCTGATCGCGTTCGATGGCCTCAAACAAGGCCTGGAAGTTGCCTTCGCCGAAACCGGAATTGCCCTTGCGCTGGATGACTTCGAAAAATATCGGGCCGATGCTGGTCTGGGTGAAGATCTGGAGCAGTTGCTGTTCAGGCTGCTGGCGGTCGGCATCGATCAGGATCTTGTTGCGGCGCATGCGCGCCAGGTCTTCGCCGTGGTCGGGAATACGCTTGTCGACGGCATCAAAATAGGTCTCGGGCGTGGCCAGAAAATCAACGCCGTTGGCGCGCAAGGTTTCCACCGTTTCGTAGATGTCTTCGGTGTACAGGGCGATGTGCTGGACGCCTTCGCCCCGGTATTCGTCCAGGTATTCGTTGATCTGGCTTTTCGGGTCTTCCGATTCATTGATCGGGATCGAGATGTTCCCGTTAGGCGCGGTCATGGCCTGGGAACGCAGGCCGGTTCGGGCACCCTTGATGTCAAAGTACTTTACTTCGTAGAACCCAAACAGCCGTTCGTAGAATCCGGCCCACTGGCCCATATTGCCGTTATACACGTTATGAGTGAGATGGTCGATGAACGTCAGTCCGGCACCGTGCGGCCGGCGTTCGACCGCCGGATCGAAGACGAACTGGCGCTCGAAATACTCCGCCTTGGCAGTCAGGTACAGCACGCTGCCGCCGATGCCGGCCAGGCACGGCAGATCCAGGGCCAGTTCACCGGCTGTCGCTGGCAACACCTGGGCGCCGCCGGCCACGGCCCGCTCGCGCACCTGCTCTGGATGATTGACCCGCAGGGCAAAACCGGTACAGGCCGGACCGTGCGCGGCGGCAAAAGCGCTGGCGAACGAGTCGGGCATTTCATTGACGAGGAAATTAATCCCGCCCTGGCGGTACAGGATGACCGGATGCCGGCGATGACGGGCAATGGCGAGGAAACCGAGGCTCTGGAACAGCTGGTGCAGCAGGGCAGGGTCGGGCGCGGCGAATTCGATGAACTCGAACTGTTGCACACCCGCGGGATCGGGTCGATGATCTGGCATGATCGGGTCCTCCGGAACGCTGGGTTGGCAAGCCGAGAAAGGGCTTTTGACTTCCCGTGATAATAGTTACATTTGAAACTGATAGCAAGCCAATGATCAAGCTCGAGAAATTTCTACCCTACCGGCTTTCGGTGTTGACCAACCAGGTCAGCCAGGGGATTGCCCGCACCTACGCCGATCGTTTCGGGCTTTCGATTACCGAATGGCGGGTGGTCGCGATCCTGGGCCGGTTCGACAATATTCCGGCCAGCGCGGTGGTCGTGCGCTCGGCCATGGACAAAGTCGCGGTCAGTCGGGCTGTGCGACGGCTCCTGGAAGCAGGGCTGATCCGCCGCAGTGAGGGACTCCGGGATCGTCGGGCCAAGCCGCTGGCGCTGACTCCCGCCGGTCGCGAGGTATACGAGGCCATTGCTCCGGCCGCGCTGGCCTACGAGGCGAAACTGCGCTCGGCGCTGACAGAAGAAGAGCAGCACAGCCTCGACCGGGTCATCGACAAACTGCTGGCGGCGGTAGACCAACTGCACCGTCAGGACGTCGATCGCCGTTGACGCCGCCGGTCCAGCCCTGTGTTGAAGCAGATACTGGCCGAAAACTGCCGGTGTTGTACCAGGATCGCTGGCTGTGCGCGATCGACAAGCCGTGCGGCCTGCTGGTCCACAAGAGTTCGCGCGGCGACGACCGGGTGTTTGCGCTGCAGCGACTGCGCGACCAGCTCGGTTGCCGGGTCTGGCCGCTGCACCGACTGGACCGGGCCACCTCGGGCGTGCTGCTGTTTGCCCTCGATGCCGACACGGCGGCGGCCGTCGGCCACCAGTTCATGGCCCGCTCGGTCGCCAAGCGCTACCTTGCCGTCACCCGCGGCCATACTGATACTGAAGGCCGCATCGACAAGGCCCTGGCGAGGGGTGATCAGCGTGACGACCAGCCGGCCCGCACCGACTACACCCGGCTGGCCACGCTGGAACTCCCGATCGCGGTGGGTCGTTACGCCAGCGCGCGTTACTCGCTGGTTGCGGTCTTTCCAAGAACCGGCCGAACCCATCAGATCCGTCGTCACTTCAAGCATATCTTTCATCCCCTGATCGGGGATACGACCTATGGCGAGGGCCGCCACAATCGGCTGTTCCGGACCCACTTCGGCTGCCATCGCTTGCTGTTGCACGCCGCTGAACTGGAACTGCATCACCCCTGGACTCACCAGCGCTTGCGCATACGGGCCCCGCTGCGCGGTGTTTTCGCCCGGGTCGAGGCGCTGTTTGCCGACCAAGATCGGGCAATTGCCTGAGTTGCTTCCGACCCGCGGTATCCGGACCGAGAAGACGGGATAATGCACACTGGACCAACGCTTTTGATCTGGAGGACGCATGAGTCTGAGCATTCACAGCCGTTTCGACGGCGGCAACATCGAGGTTATTGCGGCCGAACAGGCCGAGGACATCCGCTTGCGCATCCGTCTGGACGCCGGCGATCGTCACTTGCAGTGGTTTTATTTCCAGCTCAACAACGCGGCCGGTCAGCGCTGCCGTCTGACGATTGAGAACGCCGGCCAGGTGTCCTACCCGGACGGATTTCGCGACTACCAGGCGGTCTGCTCCAGTGACCGGGTCGAGTGGCGCCGGGTCCAGACCCATTTCGATGGCGAGCGCCTGATCATCGAGCATACGCCGGAGAGTGGTTCGGTCTACTTCGCCTACTTCGCTCCCTACGGTCTCGAACGTCATGAGCAACTGATCGCCGATGCCCAGCGCAGCGAACGGGTCCGGGTCGAAAGTCTGTGTACGACGCCGGATGGGTATCCGCATACCTTGCTCACGATTGGCCAGCCGGCGGCCGGGCGCAAGAGCCTGTGGGTGACGGCGCGTCAGCATCCCGGCGAGACCATGGCTGAATGGTGGGTGGAAGGATTCGTCGAGCGCCTGCTGGACCCCGAAGACCCGGCAGCGCGCGCGCTGCTGGAGCGGGCGGTGGTCTACCTGGTGCCGAACATGTGCATCGACGGGGCCGTGCGCGGTCACCTGCGCTGCAACGCCGGCGGGCGCAACCTCAACCGGGAGTGGCGGGATCCTTGTCCGCAAGCCTCACCGGAGGTGTATTACGTGGTCCAGCGCATGCAGCAGACCGGGGTGGACTTTTCGCTGGACGTGCATGGCGACGAGGCGCTGCCGTACAACTTTATTGCCGGTCCGGAGGGGGTTCCCAGCTGGAACCCGGAGCGCCAGGCCGAGCTGGAGCATTTCAAGGAGTTGTTGAGCACGATCAGTCCGGATTTTCAGACCGAGCATGGCTATGCGGTCGACCCGCCGGGCAGCGCCGATTTGCGCAAGTGCAGCGACTACGTGGCCGAGCGCTTCGGCTGCCTGGCGGTGACCCTGGAAATGCCGTTCAAGGACTCGGCCATCACGGCGATGCCGGAAACGGGCTGGAGCCCCGGTCGCAGCTACCATCTGGGCCGGTCATGTCTGGACGCCATGTGGCAGTGGCTGCGGGCCCAATAGATCGGTCCGATCAAGCGCCCGGCCGACCGGGTTTGGCCGTGGCCGAGTCCCGGTGCGCGCTGCGCCGGGCCGCGATCAGGTAACTGAGCGCGGCCAGGCCGACCACCAGGCCCTGCAGGGCGGGCGCATGCGCGGCCAGCCGTGCCACCCCGACCACCGCGGCGACGAGCAGGCTGAACGAGGCCACGGCCAGCAGGGTGGCCAGCTCGTTTTCACTCCAGGCGATCCAAAGCAGGACCGGCGGGCAGATCAACCAGGGCGCTAGCGGTGCCAGCTGCATAGGGAGCAGCGCCACTGCCGCAACGCTGGCCACGGTCAATACGGCGAGCAACGCCAGCTTGGGCAGCGCCTGCGCGAACAGGGCAGACCAGTTTGCGCGGATTTGCAAGCGCCGGAATTCGGCCGGTGGTGCCATTCCGTCGAGCATGGCCCAGCGGGTCAGCAGCACCGCCAGCAGCGGTGCGATCGTAATCAAACCGGCGAAATCGCCGATCCACCAGGGCAGGATCAGGGACCGGGCGTCGGCCCAGTCCATTATTCCGGTCGCGCTCAGGGACAGCCCGCCCAGCACAGACGAACCGCCGGCCGCGACCAGGCCGGCGACCAGGAACCAGACGGCATCGCGGACCGGCCGAATGCGGCTGCTGCGCCGCGCCCGTGCTCGCACCAAAAGGGCGATGGCGGCATAGGCCAGGGTGTGGGTGAGAGCGAAGCCAGCCCCGGCCAGCATCAGTTCGGCTGTGCTCATGCCTCGCGGGGCGGCCTGCTCCGACAACAGGGTAACTACCAGGCAGCCCAGCCAGAGTGCGGGCAGTGCCCTAAGACCGAGCAGCAGTACTGCGGCAAAGGTGACCCCTGCCGGCGGAAACCAGAGGCTGGCGTTGGGCGCGTATTCAAACAGGGAGGCGGCGCCGAAGGCCATCATCCAGGCGCCGAAGATCGTCAGCTGCAGCGGCAGCTCCTGAGTCTGCCGCTGCAGGCCTCGGTGGTCATTGCGGGGAGTGTGCATGAAGCTGGCGTGTCTTGCCGGCAGAAGATCTGCCCGGAGCCGATGCAGGGTACGCAAAGGTCTGCCTTGCGTCAACTTGCTCGCCTGCTGGTTGCTGCATCCCGGCCGACCCGCGATCCCGCCGCGGTTCAGGAATCGATGCGGGCGGCCGGGTCGACCAGCTCCAGGCGCCGAAAGGCAATGCCGGCCTGGGTTCGATTGCGCACATCCAGTTTGTGGAAGATTTCGCTCATGTGGGCCTTGACGGTGCGTTCCTGGATCTCAAGGTCATCGGCAATCTGCTTGTTCAGTCTTCCTTGCGCCACCAGCGAGAGGACGCGGAACTGCTGTGGCGTGAGTGCGGCCATGCGTCGCGCCAGGGTGCGGTCGGATTCACTATCGTTAACCCCGGCCACGGCCCGAACCAGGTGCGCGGGAATCCATTCGCGGCAGTCCAGCACGGTCTGCAGCGCCGCGGTCAACTCATCGAGCCCGGAACTCTTGGGTATGAATCCAGCCGCGCCGTGATCCAGCGCGCGCCGGATGACCTGCGGGTCCTCGTTGGCCGATACCACCACCACCGCGACGGTCGGAAAATGACAACGGATCGATGCCAGTCCGGTCAGGCCCCGGTTGCCCGGCATATGCAGGTCCAGCAAAACCAGGTCGACTTCGTCGTGGTTTTCCAGTTGCGCGAAGGTCTCGGGCAGATCCCGGGCCTGGAGGATGTTGGTCTTGTCCAGAAAGCCCGTCAGGGCCTGGACCAGCGCGCTCCGGAACAGCGGATGGTCATCGGCGATCAGAACGCGCGCCGGGGTCACTGCACCGTCCACCCGCCGTCGACCACCATGGCCTGGCCGGTGATATTGCGCGCCGCCGGCGAAATCAGGAAGCTGCAGATCCCGGCCAGTTCCTCCATGCTGATGAACACCCCCTTGGGCATGGGCTTGAGCATGATGCGGTCGATGACCTCGTCTTCAGAGATGCCGTGGACCCGGGCCTGGTCGGCAATCTGTTTTTCGACCAGCGGCGTTTTGACATAGGTCGGGCAAATGGTGTTGATCGTGATGTTGGCGCTGGCCGTCTCCAGCGCCATGACGCGGGCAAAACCGATCAGGCCGTGTTTGGCGGAGACGTAGGCGCTTTTATAGGCGCTGGCAACCAGCGAGTGGATCGAGCCAATGTTGACGATCCGTCCGAAATCCTGCGCGCGCATGCCGGGCAGCACGGCGCGGCTCAGGCGGGCCACGCCAATCAGCATTACCTGGATCAGCTGCTCCCACTTTTCCATCGGGAACTCTTCCAGCGCGGCGACATGCTGCAAGCCGGCGTTGTTGACCAGAACGTCAATTGGTTGATCCAGTTCGGCGATGAGCGCATCCACGGACTGCTGCGAGGTAACGTCCAGCCGTAGCCCGGTGGCCTGTCCGCCCGTCCCGGTGATCCCGGCAGCCACGGTGGCCGCGGCCCCTGGATCCAGGTCGGTGATCAGCATCTCGTGTCCGGCCCGGGCCAGTTCGCGGGCGATGCCGGCGCCGATCCCGCTGCCGGAGCCGGTAATCAGGATGCGCTTGGGTTCAGCTTGCATGGTCGTATCGGAGCCTGCCTGGGAGAGGTAGACCGAAAGGGTAGCAAAGTGGCGCCAGGCCTGCGCCTGTACCAAAGTCCATTGCCCGGTCTATGGCGTCTGGCTATAGTGCCGATCCAGCTACTTGCCGGAATACAGGGCGGGGGAATCAGGATGAAACAGACACATTGGTGGCGGTCGGTTCTGTGGCTTGCCGCGATGCTGGCATCGAGTCAGGCATTGGCAGCCGGAGATCCGGATTTCGAGGTCTGGAGTGAGCACACCACGGAGTACACTGCGGCCGATGATCTGCTGACCGCCGGGCTGGGTCTGGAAGGCTTGAGGTCCCCTCCGCCCGGATTTGAACAACCGCACAGTCCGAGTGCCGCCGAACTGCGGCGTCTGGCCATGCACAGCGCGTGGAACGCCCTGGCGCTGCTGGGTCCGGCGGGCGGATTGGGTGACGATGGTGTGTTTCGGGATCTGGCGCCGGTGGCCGGCCACGAGGTTTCGGCCTTGCTGCGGCTGCCAGGTGCCGCGCATCCGTTCCGGGTGCTCGTTCAGATCCCCGCCCGGCCGGCGACCAGTCCGGCCTGCCTGCTGGTCGCACCGGCCTCCGGATCGCGCGGCGTCTACGGTGCCGTCCCCCTGGCCGGGCCGACGGCCCTGAGTCGTGGCTGTGCCATTGCCTATACCGACAAGGGCGCTGGTACCGATTTCCACACCCTGGACGACGATCGGACGCCGACTCTGTCCGGCGTGCGCGTCGCCAATGAATCTGATCCGGCGCCGTTCCGGGTCGAGGGGGAGGCTGCCCCGGGTGCACTGGCCATGAAGCACGCCCATTCCGGAGACCATCCCGAAGCCGACTGGGGTCGCCACGTGCTGGCGGCGGCGCGGTTCGGCCAGCAACAGCTGCGAGCCAGGCTGGCCCCGGATACCGAACTGCAAATCCTGGCGGTGGGTTTGTCCAACGGCGCGGCGGCGGTGCTTCGGGCCGCCGAGATTGATCATGCCGGCTTGCTGAACGCTGTGGTCGCGGTCATGCCCAACATCACCGGTCCCGGCGTGGCGCCGTTGTACGACTACGCCACTCTGGCTGCGCTGTTGCAGCCCTGTGCCCTGGGGGATGGCGAGCGCACGCTGGCCAAGCCGCTGGGCAGTCCGCTGCTGGTGGCCCTGGGCGAGCAGCGCTGTGCCAGCCTGGTCGATGCCGGAGTTCTCGACGCGGCCGCGCCGGAGGCCGCCCGGGGGCTGTTGCTCGATGCCGGGTTTGACGGGCCGGCCTTGCGCCTGGGCGCCGGGAACGTGGCCCTGGATCTGTGGCGGGCAGTGGCCGGCAGCTATGCCTCGGCCTACCTGCGGCGCGGTCCGGATGACATGCCGTGTGGTTACGGCTTGCGCGCGACTGCGGCCGAAGAAGCCCAGCGCGCGGCCTGGTGGGCGAGCCACTCCGGCGTTGGCCCCGGTGGCGGCATCGAACTCATCGATACGCTGGCCACCGAGGCCGGCGGCGACTCGGCCCTGCCCGGCTTGCTGTGCCTGCGCGAGCTGTGGACGGGAGAGTCCGAGGAGTCTGTGGCCCTGCGCACGGCGGTCGAACAGACTCGGGCCACGGCGCAACTGGCCGACATCCCCGTGCTCCTGATTCATGGCCGCGAAGACGGCTTGATCCCGGCGGCTCTGTCCAGTCGGCCCTACGTGGCCTCAGCGCGCGCCGGCGGTGCCCAACGCCTGGCCTACTGGGAGATTGATCGGGCTCAGCACTTCGATGCGTTTTTGAACGTCCCCGGCGTTGCGGATCGCCTGGTGCCGATCCTGCCCTATGGCTGGGTCGGTATCGATCACTTGTTCGAGGTGCTGGCCGAGCAGGCCGAACTGGGCCCTGACCGCCGTTTCGCTCCGGTGCCGGGCTCGGCGGCGCTGAGCCGGGAGCGAATGGGGCTGGATTGAGCCGACAGACCCTGGTTGGCTCGCTGGCCCATGGAGAAGCTGGCGATGGGGCATACTGCTGCTCGAGTAAAACCCGAACGGCAGCGGGATGATGGTAGTCCGGATCGCACGATACTGGCTGGGGATATTCCAGTCAGCGTTTTCCAACTGGCTGGAAAGCCAGGCTTTTATCTATGCCGCGGCGCTGGCTTTCTTTACCGTGTTTTCGATTGCCCCGGTAGTGATCGTGGTGGTTGCCGTCGCCGGCGTGTTCCTCGGCGAGATGGCCGCGCGCGGCCAGATTTTCGAGCAGTTGAACGAGGTGCTGGGCGCTGAGGCGGCCGAAGTGATCGAGACGGCGGTGATCAACTCGCAGGTCGATCAGAGCGGGCTGGTACCGATGCTGATTGGTCTGGGAGCGACCGTGGTTGGCGCAACAACGGTTTTTGCCCAGATGCAGCAGTCGCTCAACCAGATCTGGGATGTCGCGCCGCGTCCCTCGCGCAACAGCCTGTGGCTGTTCATTCGCGCCCGCGTGCTGTCGTTGACCATCGTTCTGGCCATCGGCTTTGTGTTGATGGTATCGCTGCTGCTCAGCGTGGCGCTGCGCGCGGCGATCGCGTTTGCCGATCAATGGCTGCCTGTGCCCGGCTGGACCATGGTCGCGCTCGAGATCACCCTGTCGCTGACGGTTGTCACGCTGCTGTTCGCCGCCATCTTTCGTATCCTGCCCGACGTGGTGCTGAGCTGGCGCGACGTGCTCGCCGGCGCGTTCGTGACCGCGCTGCTGTTTACCACCGGGCGTTCGCTGATCGCGATTTATCTGGCCTACACCGCAACTGCCTCGACCTACGGCGCGGCCGGTTCACTGGTCATGCTGCTGCTCTGGGTCAACTATTCGTCGCTGATCCTGCTGTTCGGCGCTGCCGTCACCCGCGCCCACTGCCAGGCAAGAGGCGTCCAGGTGCCGCCGCGCGATACTGCCGTCGGCGTCCAGCGGCGTTTTGTAGAGGACCGCTAGTCGCCTCAAATGACTTGATTTTTCAGCCTATTTTGTTATAGCATTGCATTATTGGGGTTGCTTGCAGGAGTTCCTGTCGATGCCGTTGAATGAGGATCGTGCCGTGGAAGTCGCCCTGTCCGAGGAGACTCGGAAGCGGGCCGACGAGTTATGCGGCAGCCTGGCGCTATCGGTTTCGATCGAAAAGCGGGGTGAAGTGTCTCTGTTGCCGGCCATGCTGGACGATCTGAACTCAATGGGTTCGCGCGCGCGGCCGGTACAGATCGCGTTGATGCCTGGCCAGGCGGTACTGACAGTGATCAGCGACACCGCGCTGGCCCATTGCTCGCACGCGCTCCTGGTCTGCCGGCAAGAGCAGGGCGGCATACGCAAGATGCTCGGGCGGCACGACGCCTCGCGCCCCGGCCGGCGGGGCGATGATCCGCCCGATAAATTCTTTGCCTCTTTTGCCGTCAGCAGCAATATTGAAGGTTGAGGCGAGTGGCAGGGCGACGGTAGGGACGATCGACATGAAAGACAAAGATGCCATGGATCCGGTCGAAGGGGTAGGCGAGGATGTCGTCCGCAAGGCCGAGGACATGTGCCGTTCGCTGTCGAGTTCGCTCAATATTGACAAGCGCGGCGAGGCGGCTTTCTACAACGGCGCCTTCACCGATCTGGATTCTCTCGCCCACCGTCAGTTCCCGGTTACGGTGGCTGACATTGGCGGCCAGCCGTGGCTGACCGTGATCAGCGACACTGCCTTGCCCGCCACCGGCAACGGTCTGCTCGTTTTCAAGGTGCCCCCGGGTGACAGTCGACGCTACGTCGGCCGGATGCATGCCGGGCGGCGGGGGCGGCGTGAGGTGGACGCCGATCAGCGCAGGTTTGCCCTTTTCGACATTCTGCGCGACGTCCGTCGCCGCTGAACCATCGCCCGATTCAGTTCATCGGCGACGAAATACCTGCGCTATTCGATGCCGGGTGATCAGGTGCGAGTCTCGCCGGCCGTAGCCCCGTTCTGCGCCGGGCGCCGGAAAACCAGGATCACGGTAAGCAAAAGCCAGCTTGCGCAAACCAGCTCGATCGCCATCGACCCGTAGTACACGCCCGGGACGCCGATCAGGGGGGGTAACAACAGCATCACCGGAACGTACAACAACAGCTGGCGGGAGACCGACACCACGGTGGCCTTGTGGGGTTGTTCGATGGCCGGCAGCAGGGCCAGGGCGGTGAACACCAGCGGCAGCAGCGGCAGCGGCAGGATCAGAATCCGGAACAGGTGGAGTTCGTTGCCGGAAAAAGTCGCTCCCGGCAGCATCAGCGAGAGCGTCTGGGCCGGAAACAGCGTCATGAACAGCCAGATCGGCACGATCAGCAAAGCCCCGGCCTGAACGAACGTCCAGAAGCAGCGCTCGACGCGCTCCCACTGACCGGCGCCGTAGTTGAAGCCGGCCACCGGCTGGAAGGCGCGCATCATCCCGAACAGCGGGGTGAGCATGAACAGAACGACCCGCCAGGCCGCGCCATAGAAGGCGATATCCGACTCATTGCCGACCCGGCTCAAGACGTTGAATACCACCACGGCCTGGATCACGCCCATACTGCTCATGATCATGGCCGGTGCGCCCAGACGGACGATGCGCCGGCTCAGCGTATCCGGCAGGCCTACGTACCAGGCATCCACCGGGTAGCTCGACTGACCGCGCACATAGCGCCGCCAGACCAGCCAGCCGCCTACCGCACTGCCGATGTTGGTGGCCCAGGCTGCCCCGGCAACGCCAAAGTCGAATCCGACAATCAGGACCGGCGTGAGGATCAGGTTGACCACCAGGCCCACGCCCATGTAGAACGCGGCCAGCTTCATCCGGCCTTCGCCCCGCAGCAACATGTTCAGCGTCATCCCGGCGATGGCGCCGATGCTGCCCAGCGCGGCCGCGCGCAAGTAGTCGGCCGCGATCACAACCAACTCGCCGCGGGCACCCATGCCGCGCACCAGGGGCTCGGCAAACAGGCCGCCGATCAGGCCATATACCAGGGCGAGCCCGGCGGAAATGGTCAAGGCCGTACCGGGCAGCCGGCGCAGGCTGTCATGGTCGCCGCGGCCCAGCGCGATGGACAAGGCGACAGCACCGCCGATGCCGGCCAGGGAACCCAGGCCCAGGGTGATCTGGGTCAGCGGATAGGCCATCACCGCGCCGGCCAGCGCCTGTTCGCCCAGCAGCCGACCGATATAGACCGCATCAAGCACGGCGTTGAATCCAAACAGGGTGATGGCCAGCACGGCCGGCCAGCTCATTCCCCACGCCACCCGCCAGGGATGGCCGCGCAGTATCAGGTCGGCCTGGGGGTCATTACGCGCCATGGCTGCGGCCGCGTGGAATCAGTTGCCGGTTCGCAGAATACGCACCGGCGGGGTTGCCAGAACGCTGCGGTTGCCGATCCAGCCGCTGCCCACCACTAGCACTGCGGCCGCGCTGAAACCGAGCACGAACAGCATCGGCGAGGGACGGTAGGCAAAGCCGAACAGTTCGGCGGCCAGCAGCCAGCCGGTCAACGCCGATGCCAGGGTGGCCAGCAGGGCGGCGATCATGGCCATGACGCCGTACTCGATCAGCAGCCCGCGCCGGACCATGGCGTTGTCGGCGCCGAGGGTGCGGATCAGGGCAGACTCGTGACGGCGTTCGTCGCGGGTCGATTCCAAAGCGGCCAGCAGTACGACCAGACCGGCCAGTAGGGTGAAGGCAAACACGACCTGCGCCGCGCGGCTGACCTGGTCGATGATTTCGCCAACGCGCTCGATGATGGCGCCGACATCGATGATCGACAGGTTCGGCAGACTGCGGCTGACCGCGCGCAAATCTGCGGCCTTCGGGTCGGGCAGGTAAAAGCTGGCAATGAACTGGTGAGGCAGGAAATCCGCAGCCTCCGGAGTCAGCAGAATGAAGAAATTGACGTTGAAGGAATTCCAGTCGACTTCGCGAATGCTGGTCACACGCGCGCTGAAACGCTGGGCGCCAGACTCGAACGTCAGTTCATCGCCGAGTTGTACGCCGAGGTTGTCGGCCCACATCTGCGCCAGCGAGGTTTCGCCGCGGGCATCGCTGCGAAAAAATGATCCGGCAACGATCTCGTTGGCTGGCGGCAGGTGATCGATCCAGGAGACGTTGACCTGGCCGGCCATGCGGTGGTCGGGCGGCGGCTGTTCATTGACGGCAGCCAGATTGATTGTTGCCATGGGCCGCAGCTGCAGGTTGTCTGCTCCCTGCTCCAGCAGCGCGCTGCGGGCCGATTCCACCTGGTCGGGCTGGATATTGATGATGAAGTGGTCCGGCGTATCCGCTGGCAGGCTGCCGCGCCACTGCTCGAGCAGCTCGGCCCGCACAATCACCAGCAGCAGCAGCGCCATCAGCCCCAGCCCCAGCGCAGTGACTTGGACGATGCCGCCGGCGCGTCGGCGCTGTAGCCCGGCCAGGCCGAAGCGCCAGCTGGCGCGCGCGCGCCGGGCCAGCGCTCCGGTTCCCAGCATTGCCAGCCAACCGGCCAGGGCCAGGCAGCCAGCCAGGGCGGCGCTGCCGCCGAGGACGATCACCGCCAGCCGGGTATCGCCAAGCTGCACCACGGGGATGGTCAGCGCTCCGATCACCGGGATCAGCCAGAGCGCGCCGGCCAGGCCGGGACGAGTGTCCAGCGAGCGGTTGAGGATGCGCATGGTGGGCACCCGCCGCAGACTCAGCAACGGCGGCAGGGCAAAGGCGGCAGCCAGCAGCAGGGTGAACAGGCCGCTGCTCAACACGGGCCAGGCTCTGGCCGCCGGCAGGGCGGTCTCCGGACCTTCGGCCAGGATCTGCCCGATCAGCCCCTGCGCGACCCAGCCCAGGACACCGCCGATCAGGATGGACAGACCCACGAGATAGAACAGAAGCAGGCTCAGGGCGGTCATGATGCGACCGGCGCCAGCGCCAAAGGTCTTCAGTAACGCCACCAGATCGCGTTGGGCGTTGGCAAAGCGCAATGCAGAGAGCAGGATAGCCACGGCGGCCAGGATGACCGAGGTCAGCGCGGCGATGCCCAGGAAGCGGCGCGCTTGGGTCAGCGCCAGCCCGGTCTGATCTTCCGCATCACCGACCGTGATCAGGCGCTGCCCGTCAAGACGCTGGTCGGCAAACCACTGCCGGAACGAAGCCAGCGCGCGCTCCTCGCCGGCCAGGAGTAACCGGTAGCGGGCGCGCGAGCCCGGACCGAGCAGCTCGCTGGCGAGCAGATCATCAAGGTGAATCATCAGGCGTGGGGCAAAGCCGAAACCGCCCCCGGCGCGGTCGGGTTCGTAGGTAAGAATTGCCGTCAGCGGCAGCTCCAGCACACCCAGCTCGGCCCGATCACCGACCTCGGCATCGAGCGCGCGCTGGGCCCGCGGGTCCATCCAGGCGCTCCCGCGTTCCGGTCCATGGCTGCGAGCGCTGTCCTCGGCTGCAGCCTCGTCGGCCAAACGCAGCTGGCCGCGCAGCGGATAGCTCTTGCTGACCGCCTTGACATCCACCAGCTGGCTGTCTTCGCCAACGAACAGGGCGGTGCTGACGCTGATCACCTCGGCGGTCGCCAGCCCGAGGGACTCGGCGTGATCGAAGAAGGCGGCGGGAATTCTTTCCCCACCCGCGATCACCAGATCAGCGGCCAGGGCCTCGCCGGCCTGGCGTTCCAGGGCGCGCCCGACACGGTCGGTGAAACTGCCGACTGCGACCAGGGCGGCAGTGGCCACGATCAGCCCGCTGGCGAGGATGAGCAGGGCACCGGAGCGGCCCTGGCGCAGCAACAGCCGGGCAGATAGGGAAAACGCATTCACTGGCGCTGGCCGCCCTCGATGAGCTGCAGGCGGTTGCCTGGATCCGGCGTGGTCGAGCGAACCAGGCGGCCATCCTCGATTTCCTCGATTCGACCGCAGCGTCCGGCCAGCTGCAGGTCGTGGGTGACCAGGACCAGTGCGGTGCCGCGGTCGCGGTTGATGCCGAACAGCAGGTCGGCGATGGCCTGGCCGGTCTGGCGGTCGAGATTGCCGGTCGGCTCGTCGGCAAACAGGATCACCGGGTCGCTGGAAAAGGCCCGGGCGATGGCCACGCGCTGCTGTTCGCCCCCGGACATCTGGCGCGGATAGTGGTCGAGACGATGGCTCAATCCGACCTGCTCCAGGGCCTCCAGGGCACGCTCCCGCACCCGGTCCAGTCCGGCGATTTCCAGTGCCAGCATGACGTTTTCCACCGCCGTCAGACTGGGCAGCAGGTGAAAGGACTGGAACACGAAGCCGACGTTGCGCCGCCGCAGCCGCGCGCGCGCATTCTCGTCAAGGGTCTTCATGTTCTCACCGGCCAGCCAGACTTCACCGGCGGTTGGCTGCTCCAGACCGGCCAGCAGCCCCAGCAGGGTGGTTTTGCCCGAGCCGGATGCGCCGACAATCGCCAGCGTTTCCCCTTTGTTCAGGTCGAGGCTGATATCGTTGAGAATGTCAAGATGACCGCCCGGCGCCTGGACGGAAAAGTCGACCCGGCGACAAACCAGGATGGAACCATTGGAAGTAGTCATGCGAATTCGAGTTGCCCTGTGTGCCAGTCTGCTGCTGGCTGGAAGCGTGATGCCGGCTGCGGCCCGGAGCGCCGACAGCCTGCTGATACTGGGCGATAGTTTGTCAGATCACTATGGGATGGCGCGTGAATCGGGCTGGGCGTTTCTGTTGAGCGAGCGCCTGGGGCCGGATTACGAAGTCATTAACGCCAGTATTTCCGGCGAAACCACGGCCGGTGCGGTCAGTCGGCTGGAGGACCTGCTTACAACCCACGAAGCCGACCGCTTGCTGGTCATTCTGGGGGGCAATGATGGCCTGCGTGCGCTCAGCCCGGCCCAGGTGCGCGCCAATCTGGCCCGAATCATCGAGCAGGCCGAGGCCGCCGGGGTTGCCGTTGCGCTGATGCAGATTCGCCTGCCGCCCAACCTCGGCCCGGCCTACCTGCGTCGTTTCGAGGGTCTGTACCAGGATCTGGCCGATGAGCTCAACGTGCCCCTGCTGCCGTTTTTCCTCGAAACCCTGTTCGAAGAGCCGGGTATGATGATGGCCGATGGCATTCACCCGACCGAAGCCGCTCAGCCCCTGATGCTGGATGAAATCTGGCCGGCGCTGCAGGCCTGGTTGAACGGCGAGTTGCAGGCCGAGTTGCAGGCCGATCCGGACCTGGAATGAACGGCTCAGACGACCCCCCAGTTTAAAAACGCGAGAGTCCCCGCCTTATGAGCGAACGCGAAATCATGGAATACGACGTGGTCGTGGTGGGTGCCGGCCCGGCCGGTCTCGCCTGCGCCCTGCATTTGAAGCAGAAGCGGGAAGACCTGGCCGTGTGCGTCATCGAGAAAGCCTCGGAAATCGGGGCCCAGATCCTGTCGGGTGCGGTGATCGAACCCGAACCGCTGGACGAACTGGTACCCGGCTGGCGCGATGACCCACCGCCAATCTGCGTACCGGCCGGCCGCGACGAATTCCTGCTGCTGTCGAAAACCGGCCGGCGCAAGCTGCCCACTCCGCCGCAGCAGAACAATCACGGCAATTTCATTGTCTCGCTGGGAGCGACCTGCGCCTGGCTGGCGCCCAAGGCCGAGGCCCTGGGGGTCGACCTGTTTCCCGGCTTTGCCGCAGCCGATCTGAGCTACGACGACCACGGCGCGGTGCGCGGTGTGGTCATTGGCGATATGGGCGTGGATCGCGACGGTCAGGAAAAAGACAGCTACGTCCAGGGGATCGAGATCCGGGCCCGGGTAACGGTGCTGGGCGAAGGCTGTCGCGGCCACTTGACCAAGCGCGCCATCGCACGTTACGCCCTGGATGCCGAGTCCGACCCGCAAACCTATGCCATTGGCATGAAGGAGCTCTGGCAGTTGCCTGCCGGTCGGGTCGAGCCGGGCCTGGTTCAGCACAGCGTTGGCTGGCCGCTGCCGAAACCGATCTACGGCGGCAGCTTTGTCTACCACCTCGACAAAGACCGCGTTGCGGTCGGCTTTGTCTGCGCCCTGGACTACCAGGACCCCGGCTTTACTCCGTTCGAGGCTTTTCAGCAGTTCAAGCACCACCCGAGCATGCACGCGCTGCTCGAAGGTGGCGAGATCCTGTCATCTGGTGCGCGGGCCCTGGTCGAGGGCGGCTACCAGTCGCTGCCGAGGGTTGAAATGCCCGGCGCGCTGCTGATTGGTGACGCGGCCGGGTTGCTCAACGTTCCCAAGATCAAGGGTACTCATCAGGCTCTTCGGTCGGGCATGCTGGCCGCCGAGCACCTGGCCGAAAACTTGTCCAGCGAGGGTTTTGATGCGCGCCTGCGCGCCTCACCCGTGGTCGCGGAGCTGAAAAAAGTGCGCAACATCCGGCCCGGCTTCCAGAAAGGTCTGTGGCGCGGCATGTTCACTGCTGCGGTCGAAACCGTCACCGCCGGCAAGCTGCCGCGCACGCTGGCCAATCACGCTGACCACGCGCAGTACCGCACGCTCGAGCAGGGCGGGTTCGACTTCGACTGGGTAGAGCGGGACCTGCCGCCGCGCGATCGCCCGGCCTCGGTGTATTTCGCCTCCACCGAGCATGACGAGGATCAGCCGATCCACCTGAAAATCATCGAGCCGGACGTCTGCTTTTCGCGCTGTGAGAGTGAATACGGCAACCCCTGCACCCGGTTCTGCCCGGCCAATGTCTACGAAAAGGTCGAGGACGAGAACGGCAAGCGGATTCAGATCAACGCCGCCAACTGCGTGCACTGCAAGACCTGTGATATCGCTGATCCCTACCAGGTGATCAACTGGGTCACCCCGGAAGGTGGCTCGGGACCGAACTACTCGAATTTGTGAGCTTGGCGGAAAATGAAGAGGAACCGCAGATGAACGCTGAGGAACGCGGATTGGTAGTCCAGGCGATAACTTCCCGTTTGGTGGTTGGAATTAACGGCGCTGACTTTTGTCACTCTCGTCCCGCAAAAGGTTTTTCATCTGCATTTCCCCGCGTTCATCTGCGCTTTCCTTCCTTTACCGAGCCCAAAGCATGAGCAACACATTCGGCCGAGTCCTGTGCGTGACCACTTTCGGCGAAAGCCACGGCCCGGCGATCGGCTGCGTGATCGACGGTTTCCCGCCGGGCCTGGAAATCACGCCCGAGGAAATTCGCGCCGAACTGATGCGCCGCGCGACTGGCCAAAGCCGCTGGACCTCGCAGCGGCGCGAGGAAGAAGAGGTCCAGATCCTGTCCGGAATGTTCGAGGGCAAGACCACCGGCACCCCGATTGCGCTGGTGATCTACAACACCGATGCCCGCTCGAAGGATTACTCGAAGATCGCCGCGCAGTTCCGCCCCGGTCATGCCGACTACACCTATCACCACAAGTACGGGATTCGCGACTACCGCGGTGGCGGTCGATCCTCGGCTCGTGAGACCGCCATGCGCGTGGCCGCCGCGGCGCTGGCGCGCAGGTGGCTAAAAAGCCACCTGGGGGTGGAGATCACCGGCTGGCTGGCCCAGATCGGTGAGGAGGTCTGCGATGCCCGATTCGATCCCGCGGTCATCAACACCAACCCGTTTTTCTGCCCGGATGCCGATCGTGTGCCGGAGCTGGAGGACTACATGAAGCGCCTGTGGAAGTCCGGTGATTCGGTTGGAGCGCTGGTCAAGGCCCGTGCCACCGGCGTGCCGATTGGGCTTGGTGCCCCGGTTTATGCCAAGCTCGACGGCGACCTGGCCGCGGCCATGATGAGCATCAACGCGGTCAAGGGGGTAGAGATCGGCGCGGGCTTTGACTCGGTTTCGCAGTTGGGTACCGAACATCGCGATGAGATCACGCCTGATGGTTTTCTGTCCAATCACGCCGGTGGGGTGCTGGGCGGTATTGCGACCGGGCAGCCGGTCGAGGTGGCGGTGGCTTTCAAGCCGACGTCCTCGCTGCGACTGCCGGGCCGGACTGTGAATACCGAAGGCGAACCGGCCGAGATCATCACCACCGGACGGCATGATCCGTGCGTAGGAATCCGCGCCATTCCGATCGTCGAGGCCATGCTGGCGCTCACGCTGATGGATCATTACCTGCTGCATCGGGCCCAGTGCGGCGACGTGGCAGCGCAAGAGCCGCGCATCCCAACCTGATCGGGCACGGCCGGACCGCGCCTGAGCGAACAATTGGCCTTCATCTGCGTTACTCTGCGGTTCTTCCTTACATCAGAAGTTCATTTGAGGTCCATTCATGACAACCCGCAAAGACGCTTACCGTGTTGCCGTGGTCGGTGCCACCGGCGCCGTCGGCGAAGCGATGCTCGATATTCTGGCCGAGCGCAAATTTCCGGCGGCCGAGGTCGTGGCACTGGCCAGCGCGCGTTCGGTCGGGCGTGAAGTCAGTTTCGGGCGCCGGTCGCTGGTCGTTGACGACCTGGCAGAGTTTGATTTTTCCGGCTGCGACTTCGCCTTGTTTTCGGCCGGCGGCTCGGTTTCGGCCGAACACGCCCCGCGCGCGGCCGAAGCCGGCTGTGTCGTGATTGACAATACGTCCCATTTTCGCCTGGCTCCGGCCGTGCCGCTGGTGGTGCCGGAAGTCAACGGCGCCATCCTGGATGATTTCCAGGGCGGCGGCATCATTGCCAATCCCAACTGCTCAACCATCCAGATGCTGGTGGCGATTGCGCCGATTTACCGGCGCTGGGGTATTCGCCGCATCAACGTGGCGACCTACCAGTCGGTCTCCGGTGCCGGCAAGAGTGCCATGGAGGAGCTCGGTCGCCAGAGCGCAGACCGCTTCAATTTCCGCGAGCCCGAGCCCAAGGTGTTCAAGGCCCCGATCGCTTTTAATATCATCGCCGAAATCGACGTCCTTGAAGACAACGGCTACACCAGGGAAGAAATGAAGATGCACCGCGAAACGCGCAAGATTTTCGGCGATGAAGACATCGCGGTCAACGCCACCGCGGTTCGGGTGCCGGTTTTCATGGGCCATGGCGAAGCCGTGCACCTGGAAACGGATCAGCCGTTCGAACTTGATGAAGTTCGCCAGGTGCTCGCTGATGCCCCCGGTGTCGTGCTGGCTGATGCGCCCGAGCGCGTCACGCCGCTGACCCACGCGGCCGGCAAGGACGGTGTATTCGTCGGCAGAATCCGGCGTGACCTGTCGCATCCGCAGGGTCTGGATCTGTGGGTGGTGGCCGATAACGTGCGCAAGGGGGCGGCACTCAATGCCGTTCAGATCGCCGAATACCTGGCCGCCAGGGGCCTTGGCCAGTAGCCTGTCGCGGCACTTCCGGATCCAGTCTTTTGGCCCTTCGGAAAGATGTTGAAACCGGGCATGAGTCTTGAGTGCCGGGATTGCTATACTCGCACGGTATGCTCAAGGGGCTGTCCGACAGGGTGATCAGAAAATGAAACAAGTCGCCGCACGATGCAAGACTCCGGCATGGCCGGTCGTTCTGGTGGCGATCCTGCTGGCCTTGAGTCCGTCGGGATGGGCTGGTCTGGGGCTTGGTGAGGCGAGGGTGGATTCGTTCCTGGGACAGACCTTGGAGGCACGGATTTCGCTGCTGCAACCCAGTCCGTCGGCGCTTGACAGTCTCGAGGCCTCGGTTGCTTCGGCCGAAGATCATGCCCGCCTGGGTGTGCCCACCGAGGCGCTGGCACTGGGGCTCAGCCTCGTTGTAGACGACAGCCTCGACCCGCCCGTGCTGCGCCTGCGATCGCAACGACCGGTCGCTGATCCCTTTGTCCAGGTGCTGGTCAACGTGCGCTGGTCCAGCGGCCGCATGCTGCGTGAGTACACCATGTTCCTCGACCCGCCGGCGGTGCCGGTAGCCCCGACCATTCGGCGTCGCGAAGAGCCGGCCCCGTCGATCCCGACCGAGCCCGCGCGACCGCCGGAACCGGCCCCGTCGGTCGTCCCGGAGACTGAACCGGCCAGCCCGGCCCGACCGGAACCGATGCCGGAGCGTTACCCTGCGGCGGCGATGGTGGTACAGCGTGGGCAGACGCTGTGGGCCATCGCTGCCGACTGGCGCCCGGACCCCGAACTGACCATGAACCAGGCCATGCTGGCCATTTTCGAGCGCAACCCGGATGCGTTCATGAATGCCAATGTCAACCGTCTGCGTCAGGGTGCGCGCCTGGCTATGCCGGAGGCCGCTGCGGCGCGCGCCATCCCGGCATCCGAGGCTGCGCGCAGAATGCAGGCCCAGACCGACGCCTGGCGGGCCGGGCGTGCGGCTCCGCCGCCGCCAGAGATTGATGAACCAGCGCCAGCGCTGGAGCCTGAGCCCGAGGCACCGGCCCAAGCCGAGACGGAGGCCGCGGAAGCCGAACCTGGTGATGTTGCGCCGATGGTGGAAGAAGAGCCCGCGGTGACTGAAAGCGCGGAGTCTGAACCGGGGGTGGATGTGGAATCCATGCCGCGACTGGAACTGACCCCGCCGGACGAAGACATTGTCGCCGAGGCAGCGGCGCTGGGCGCAGAGCGCGAGCGTCTGGCTGGTCGTTTGCAGGAAATCGAGAGTGCCATGGCCGCCGAAGGGCTGGAGACGGCCACAACCGAAGCGTTGGCAGAACGCATACGCCAGGCGATCGAGTCGGCCGACGCCGGTGGCCTGATGGTTGCCAGCGAGGATCTGGCGCTATTCGAACAGCAGTTGCGTCAGGCCCGCCAGGCCCGTGAAGCCGAGCAGATCGCGGCTCGGGAAGCCGCCCTGGCCGACCCGCCGCAGGCGGAACCCGCACCTGCCGAGCAGCCGACCGAAGCGCCGCAGACCTTCCTCGAGCGCTGGATGTGGCATCTGGCCGCTGCGCTGGCCGCCGTGTTCGTTGTGCTGCTGGTCGCGATGGTCCTGCGCCGTCGCCGGGCGGCGCTGAGCGCAGAACAGGAGCCGGCTTCCGAGCCGCCTCCGGTACCGACGCAACCGGCGCCGTCGCCGGCCCGGCCCGTCGCGGCGCCGATGCCTGAGCCAGAGCCGGCCTGGTCCGAGGAAGAGGCCGCCGCCGATCCGCCGAAATCGGACTCCGGGGTCGAATCGGCCGCGCTGGCCGGCATACTGGGGCGGTCAGAAGAGCCTGAACAGAAAGCGCCGGACGAGCCAGTATTCGATATGGAGGCGTCCGAGCCTGATGAGGAGGAAGCTCTTGATCTGGCGCGCTTGTCCAACCGGCTCGATCCCGACGAACGCGACGAGACTGAACCGGGCCCGAAAGCACCGCAAAGCTCTGGTCTTACCCTCGAGGATGACGATCTGAATGCATTGTTCTCCGAGGACGAGGCGGGTGATTCGGGTGCAGAGTCCGAGCGGCCGGTCGAGGACCATGAGCCCCTGACCCTGGATTTCGACCTCGACGGCTTTGACGAAAAAACCGACGGGCAGGATGCGCTGGACGCCACTGAGGCAGACCCGGATTCGGCCTCACCCTCAGCCGCGGAGACTGAATCGCCAACGTTTTCCGCTGATGAAAACGCCGGCCAAAACGCTGATGAAAACGCCGGCCAAAACGAGGAAGGGCTCGACGATGAACGGAGCCTGGATGCTTTCCTGGAGTCGTTCGAAATGGAGGACTCGGCCGACGACGGTGCGGCTCCTGAGGGCCCAGAAGACTCAGACGGCCTTGAGGTAAGCGCGGATGAGCCGTCCACGCCGGAACTGGATGCATCCCTGCCGGCCGAATCAACCGCTACCGACGAGGTAGAGGAACCAGCCAAGGCCGAGGAGGCCGCGCTCAGCGACGAGGATGCGGAGGTCAAGCTCGACCTGGCCCGGGCCTATATCTCCATGGAGGATCCGGACTCTGCGCGCACGCTGCTCGAGGAAATCCTGGCCGATGGTTCCGATGCACAGCGCGAGCAGGCCCAGAAGCTGATCGATCGGCTGGCCTGAATCCATGCGTCTGGCTGCCGGAGTGGAATACGACGGCAGTGGTTTTTACGGCTGGCAACGCCAGCGTCAGGCGCCGACGGTGCAGGAATGTCTGGAAGAGGCGCTGGGCCGGGTCGCTGATCATTCGCTGCAGGTTCACTGTGCCGGGCGCACCGACACCGGCGTGCATGCCCGCTGCCAGGTGGTGCACTTCGAAACCCACGCTCAGCGCTCCGAGCGCAGCTGGGTGCTGGGCGCCAATACCGTCTTGCGGGCGGGCATCACGGTCCTTTGGGTTCGGCCGGTGCCGGAACAGTTCCACGCGCGTTTTTCGGCCCGCAGACGGGCTTATCGATATCGCATTCTCAACCGCTGGGTCCGCCCCGCCATCGAGCGCGGCCGCGTGGCCTGGGTGCGGCGGCCGCTCGATGCCGCGTTAATGCACGCAGCAGCCCAGCGTCTGCTCGGAGAGCAGGATTTTTCCAGTTTCCGGGCGGCCGGGTGCCAGGCACGCTCGCCGGTGCGGACGGTGTATTCCGCCAGCGTGGCTCGCCAGGGTCACGAAATCCGGTTCGAGATCGAAGCCAATGCGTTTGTGTATCACATGGTGCGCAACCTGGCCGGTGCGTTGATTGCCGTGGGCCAGGGGCAGAAACCACCGCAGTGGATCAGCGAGCTGCTGGCCCAGCGAGGTCGTTCAGCCGCAGCGGTCACGGCGCCGGCCGAGGGCTTGTATTTCCTCGCTCCCGCCTACCCCGATTTTCCGGAACTGCCGACCGGCATCGAAGTCGGTTTTCCGTAGAATGTAGGCCCTCATGATTCGAATCAAGATTTGCGGTATCACCCGGCGAGAGGACGCGCAAGCCGCTGCTGCGGCCGGCGCAGACGCGATCGGCCTGGTCTTTGTCCGCGCCAGTTCGCGCGCGGTAACGATCGAGCAGGCGGACCGTATCTGCCGTGCCTTGCCGCCATTCGTGACCAGGGTGGGTTTGTTCGTGGATGCCGCTGCCGACCAAGTCGCTCAAGTGCTGGCCGAGGTGGCGCTGGACTGTCTGCAGTTTCACGGCGACGAAGAGCCAGATTACTGTCGCCAGTTCGGCCGACCCTGGATCAAGGCCCTGGCGATGGGCGGTGACGCGCTGCCGGACTGGAAACGCTACCGCCAGGCCGATGCCTTGTTGCTTGATTCACACGGTGAAGGCAAGCTGGGCGGGTCTGGGAAGGTATTTGACTGGGATCGGGTGCCACCACTGGACAGGCCCTGGATTCTGGCTGGCGGACTGGCCCCGCAGAACGTGGCCGAGGCATGCCGACGGCTTTGTCCCGATGCCGTGGATGTGTCCAGCGGGGTGGAGATTGCGGCCGGAATCAAGGATCATAAGCAAATGCAGGAATTCATCAAGGCGGTCAGACATGGTTGAAACAGCGCAGCGACTGGAAGCAGAAATACAGGTACCCGACGCGGCCGGGCACTTCGGCATCTTCGGCGGCAAGTTCGTATCCGAAACGCTCATGCCGGCGCTGGAAGAGCTCGACGAGGCCTGGCGCCATTATCTGAAGGACCCCGACTTCCTGGCCGAGCTCGATCGTGATCTTGCGCACTTTGTCGGCAGACCCTCTCCGCTTTACCTGGCCGAAAACCTGACCCGCCAGATGGGCGGGGCGCGGATCGTGTTCAAGCGCGAGGACCTCAACCACACCGGCGCCCACAAGATCAACAACACGGTCGGTCAGGGCCTGCTGGCCCGGGCCATGGGCAAGAAGCGGGTGATTGCCGAAACCGGTGCCGGCCAGCACGGGGTTGCCTCGGCGACAGTTGCGGCCCGTCTGGGAATGGACTGCGTGGTCTACATGGGTGCAGAAGATGTCCGCCGCCAGTCGGTAAACGTGTTCCGAATGAAACTGCTGGGAGCGGAGGTCGTCAGCGTCGAGGCTGGCTCGCGCACCCTCAAGGATGCGTTGAACGAGGCCATGCGCGACTGGGTCACCAATGTCGACGACACCTTCTACATTCTGGGCACGGTCGCCGGGCCGCACCCGTATCCGGCCATGGTGCGGGATTTCAACGCCGTGGTCGGGCGCGAGGCGCGGGCGCAGATGCTGGCCGAGTACGGTCGTCTGCCCGACGCGTTGGTCGCCTGCGTTGGCGGGGGTTCGAATGCCATCGGCTTGTTCCATCCGTTCGTCAGCGATCGAGAGGTTGCCATGTACGGGGTGGAAGCGGCCGGCCGCGGCCTGGCCGGTATGGATCATGCCGCCAGCCTGTGTGCCGGCAGGGTTGGCGTCCTGCACGGCAGCCGGACCTACCTGCTCGACGATGATGCCGGCCAGATTCGCGACACCCATTCGGTGTCGGCGGGCCTGGATTATCCCGGCGTTGGTCCCGAACACGCCTGGCTGAAAGACACCGGCCGGGCGCACTACGTCGGCATCGACGATCAGGCGGCGATGCGGGCATTCCATGCCCTGACCCGCAGCGAGGGCATCATGCCGGCGCTGGAAACCGCCCATGCGGTTGCCTACGGCATGCAGCTGGCCGCGGAGCGCCCGCGTGATGAGATCGTGCTGATCAACCTGTCCGGGCGCGGTGACAAGGACATCAACACCGTAGCCGAAATCGAAGGGATTGAATTTTGAACCGCATTGACCAACGTTTCCGGGCCCTGGCCGACAGCGGTCGCACGGCTCTTATTCCCTACATCACCGCCGGTCATCCCAGCCCGGAGGCCTCGGTGGCCATCCTCCATGCCGCCGTGGCCGCGGGCGCGGACCTGCTGGAGCTCGGCATGCCGTTCTCCGACGTCATGGCGGACGGCCCGGTGATCCAGAACGCGTGCGCGCGCGCGCTCGATCAGGGCATGAACCTGGATCGGGTGCTGGAGATGGTGGCCGAGTTCCGGCAACGGGACTGCGACACCCCGATCGTGCTCATGGGCTACACCAATCCCATCGAACGCCGCGGTGTGGCCCGCTTTGCCCAGGAAGCGGCGCAGGCCGGCGTGGATGCTCTCCTCATCGTCGACTGCCCGGCCGATGAGGCCGATGAGCTTCGCGCCGAGCTGGCCGGGCGGGGCTTGCACCAGGTGTTTCTGGTCGCCCCGACCACCACGGATCGCCGCCTGGCCCGGACTGCCCGACTCGCTGGAGGCTTTGTGTACTACGTCTCCATCAAGGGCGTGACCGGCGCCGCGACCCTGGACCTGGCTTCTCTTGATCCTGCCGTGAAGCGGATTCGCCAGGCTACCGAGCTACCGGTTGCGGTGGGTTTCGGCATCCGCGAGCCGGAACAGGCCGCGGCGGTTGCACGCTGCGCCGACGGTGTGGTCATTGGTTCGGCCCTGGTCGATCGGCTGGATGCCTGCGACAGCCCGGAACAGGCCGCCGAAATCACCCGCGAGTACCTGGGCGCGGTGCGATCGGCCATGGATGCGGTCGCAGCTTCCGAGGAACGCGTGGTCAGCGCCTGAGATGAGCTGGTTCCAGAAACTGATGCCCGGCCGCATTCGCACCGAAGGCGGCAGCAGCCGCAAGGTGCCGGATGGTCTATGGACCAAATGCAAGGCCTGTGATGCGGTGTTGTATCAGCCTGAGCTGGAGCGCAATCTGCAGGTCTGCCCCAAGTGCAACCATCATATGGCGTTGTCGGGTCGGGCGCGTCTGCAGACTTTTCTGGACGCAGACAGCGGCGTGGAACTCGGGGCAGCGCTGGCGCCGGTCGATGTGCTTCGGTTCCGCGATACGCGCAAGTACCGCGAGCGCCTGGTCTCGACCCAGAAGGCCACCGGCGAAAAGGACGCGCTGGTGGTCATGCGGGGGCGTTTGCTGGACCTGGAGCTGGTCGCCTGCGCGTTCGATTTCCGCTTCATGGCCGGCTCGATGGGCTCGGTGGTCGGCGAGCGATTCATAACGGGCGTCAATGCCTGCCTCGAACACGAGCTGCCGCTGGTCTGTTTTTCCGCATCCGGCGGGGCACGCATGCAAGAAGGGCTGTTTTCCCTGCTGCAGATGTCCAAGACCGCGGCTGGTCTTGCGCGCATGGCCGAGGCCCGGCTGCCCTATATTTCCGTCCTCACCCACCCTACCACCGGTGGGGTCTCGGCCAGCCTGGGCATGTTGGGCGACGTCAACCTGGCCGAGCCGAATGCTCTGATCGGTTTTGCCGGTCCGCGGGTCATCGAGCAGACCGTGCGCGAGAAGCTGCCGGACGGGTTCCAGCGCAGTGAATTCCTGCTCGCCAAGGGCGCCATCGACCAGATCGTGGACCGGCGCGACCTGCGTCAGCGCGTCCATCGATTGCTGAGCCTTTTGCTCGGTGGGCGCCCGCCACCGGTTCGGGAGGGTGAGTTGCTGGATCCGGATCCGCCTTCCGATCCGGAGCAGGCGCCGGACCCAGGGCCTGACCTGCAGCCAGACCCAGGGCCTGACCTGCAGCCAGACCCGCAAGCCGAGATCGAGCCGGCCGCGCCGGAACCCCAGTGACCCGGCCCCTTGAGTGACGCTCTAGAGGCCTGGCTGGCGCGGCTCGAGCAGCGCACGCCCGAGGCCCGTGTCCATCTGGGGCTGGAGCGCGTCCTGGCCCTGCTCGATCGTTTGCCCCATGCCCGTCCCCGCTGCCCGGTCGTCACCGTGGGCGGCACCAACGGCAAGGGCTCGGTGGTCGCTTTGCTGGAAGCGATCTACCGGGCTGCCGGCTACCGCACCGTGGCCTACACCTCGCCCCATCTGCTGAGCTTTGTCGAACGCGTTCGCATCGACGGTCAATCGGTCGAGCCCGCGCCGCTGGTCGATGCCCTGCAGCAGGTTGAGGATCATCGACAGGGCCTGGATCTGACCTATTTCGAACATGTCACCCTGGCTGCGCTGATCGTGGCCGCCGCGGTCCGGCCCGAGGTCATCCTGCTGGAAGTCGGACTGGGGGGGCGACTGGACGCGGTCAACGCGGTCGATCCGGACGTCGCCGTGATTTCTTCCATCGGCCTGGATCATGTCGAGTGGCTGGGCACTACGCGTTTGGCCATCGGGCGCGAAAAAGCAGGGATTGCCCGGCCCGGGAAACCGCTGATCGTTGGCGAAGCCGATCCGCCGCGCGGCTGGCTGGAGGAAATCGAACGCCTTGGCGCCCGGGTCGAGGCGGTCGGGCGGGACTTTCGCTGGCGCCGCGATGGCATGCGCCTGCGGATTGAAATCGACCAACACCTCCTGTCGCTGCCGCTACCGGGCCTGGCTGGTGCCTGGCAGGCCGGCAATGCCGCCACCGCTTGCATGGCGCTGCGGGCGCTGGACCAACAATTGCCGGTGCCGGTGGCGGCCATGGCCGCCGGGCTCAAGGCCGCCGCGCTTCCCGGGCGCCTGCAGCAAATTCCCGGTGCGCCGGAAATCTGGCTGGACGTGGCTCACAACGCGGACGCCGCCGCCGCTCTGGCCGCGGCCCTGGCGTCAGCCCCGGGACCGACGGTGGCGGTGTTTACCGCCCTTGCCGGGAAGGATGTGAGTGCCATTGGCCAGGCCCTGGCGGACCGCTTTGAGCGTTGGCTGGTGCCCGAACTGGTTGGTGATCGGTCGCGCCCGGCAGCAGAAGTGGCCGCGATTCTGCACCAGCTGCCTGTCACGGGCGCGGTTGAAACGGTAGAATCGGTGGCGGGAGCGCTTGCATCGGCCCGGGCCGATGCAGATGCTTGCGCGCGCATCGTGGTGTTCGGCTCGTTTCGTGTTGTTGCTGAGGCCATGCGATTGATCCAGCAGCGGGAGTGATTGCAAATGGACAAGGTGCTGAAACAGCGACTCGTCGGGGCGGCGATCCTGATCGCGCTGGCGGTGATTTTTGTGCCCATGCTGTTCGATGGGGGCGACGAGCGCGACATCCGGCGTGACAGCGCGCTGGATTTGCCGCCGCCGCCCGCCGATCGGCGCGAAGTCCGGCGCCTGCCGCTCGACCCCGGGCGGGTGACCGAGCCTGAGCCAGTGGCCGAGCCCGAACCGGTCATCGAACCTGAAGCGCCGGCCGAACCCGACGAGATCGCCCTGCTGGCACCGGCGCAGGAAGACCGTCCAGCGCCGATGGATGATGCGCCAGCGCCTGCTGAAGCGCAGCCCGAGCCGCCCGCTGAATCCATTACCGCTACTGAACAGCCCGCGCCTCCGGAACCGGCCCCGGAGCCGGAAGCCGAGCCTGAGCCTGTGCCGGCTGAAGAGGCCGAAGAGGCCGAAGATGTGTCGGCTGGAGACTGGGTAGTCCAGGTGGCCAGCTTCAGTTCGGCTGAAACCGCGGAACGCATTGGCGAGCAGCTGGAGCGTCTCGGACACTCGGTCGGCATGGATACGCTGGTGCGTGGCGAGACCCGCCTGCACCGGCTGCGCACTGGCCCCTACGCAGACCGGGCCGGAGCTGAGCGGGCCCGGTCGCAGATTGCCGCTACGGTCAGCGGCGTGGAACCGGTGGTTCGCCAGCAGCCCGGCCTGACTGCTCCCGCTTCTGCGCCGGTCGAGTCGGGCTATTCGGTGCAGGTGGGTTCGTTTGCCGAGCGCGCCAACGCAGACCGACAGCTGGCCCAGTTGACCGAACGCGGGTACGAGGCGTTCATCCACCCTGACGAGACCGGTTCCCGGGCGATCTGGAGGGTGCGGGTGGGTCTGTTCGGGGCGCGTTCGCAGGCTGTTGCGCTGCAGCGCGAACTGGTTGAAGTCGCCGGTCTGGAAGGCCTGGTGGTCAGCCACCCGTGATGCGTGGCCAATGAGCATCGCCGATCTGGTAATCCTCGGAATCTGCCTGGTGTCCATGCTGGTCAGCCTGTTCCGGGGCTTCATTCGCGAGGCTTTTTCACTGGTCGTCTGGTTTCTGGCCATTTATGCCGGCCTGCTCGCGGCCGATCCACTGTCCGAGCGCATGCAGCCGTGGATCGAGATGCCCTCGGTGCGCGTCATCATTGCCTTTGTCGGCGTCTTCATCCTTGTGCTGGTGGTTGGAGGCTTGATCAACTACCTGCTCGGCAAGCTGGTTTCCGGGACCGGTCTGAGCGGTACTGATCGTCTGGTCGGGGCGCTGTTCGGCGCACTGCGCGGCGCGGCCATCGTTCTGGTGGCGGTTCTGGTGGCTCGCTTCACCCCGTTTCCCGAAGACCCCTGGTGGCAGGAGTCTCGTCTGTTGCCTGAATTCGAGCGCCTGGCGGTGTTGGCTCTCGGCCATTTCCCCGAATCGGTGCGAGAATACGTGCCTCCCCACCCTGCGACCGAGGACCCCTGAAGCATGTGCGGAATCGTTGGAATTTTTGGTCGTGGCGCCGTTGCCGCTCGATTGTATGACGCCATGACCATCCTGCAGCACCGCGGCCAGGATGCGGCCGGCATGACCATTCTGGATCACAACCGCATGCGTTCGGCGCGCGGGCTGGGTCTGGTGCGCGACGTGTTCGGCGAGCGCGCCGTGTCGGGTCTGACCGGCGACATCGGCATTGGCCACGTGCGCTACCCGACGGCAGGCTGTGATCGGCCCGACGAGGCCCAGCCCATGTATGTCAATGCCCCCTGCGGCATTGCTTTGGGCCATAACGGCAATCTGATCAATTCCGATGAGTTGAGCGCCGAGTTGTTCGCCCGCGATCGGCGCCACATCAACACCGAATCCGACTCGGAGGTCTTGCTCAATATCCTCGCCCACGAACTCGTGGCTCGCGGCGGCGGGCAGGTCGGCCCGGCCGAGGTGTTCGACGCCGTCGACGGCGTCCACCGACGCTGTCGCGGAGGCTACGCCACGGTCGCCTTGATCGCCGGTGTGGGTCTGCTGGGCTTTCGTGATCTGCACGGCATTCGGCCGGTGGTGCTTGGCCAGCGTGAAGCGCCGCAGGGGCGCGAGTACATTCTGGCCTCGGAGTCGGTCGTGCTCGATATTCTGGGCTTCGACCTGGTGGCCGATCTGGCGCCGGGAGAGAGCGTTCTGGTCACGCTCGACGGCGAGTTGCACCGCCAGGTCAGTAGCCGTGCTCGGCCGCACACGCCTTGTTTGTTCGAGTATGTCTACTTCGCCCGGCCTGACTCCATGATCGATGACCTGTCGGTCTACAAGGCGCGTCTGCGCATGGGCGAGGCGCTGGCCGAAAGGATCCTGCGCGAGTGGCCCGACCACGATATCGATGCCGTGATCCCGGTGCCGGACACCAGCCGTACGGCCTGCCTGCCGCTGTCGCACATGCTCGGGGTGAAATACCGCGAGGGTCTGATCAAGAATCGCTATATCGGGCGTACGTTCATCATGCCCGGCCAGGAAGAGCGGGCGCGCTCGGTGCGGCGCAAACTCAACACCATATCGCTGGAATTTCGCAACAAGAATGTGCTGCTGGTCGATGACTCGATCGTGCGCGGGACCACCTCGAAACAGATCATCCAGATGGCGCGCGAGGCCGGCGCGCGCAAGGTCTACCTGGCCTCGGCCTCGCCGCCGGTGCGCTACCCCAATGTCTATGGCATAGACATGCCCGCGGCCAGCGAACTGGTCGCCGCCGGCCGCACCGACCAGGAAGTGTGTGCGCGGATCGGCGCTGATCGCCTGATCTACCAGGACCTGGCCGATCTGGAAAAAGCGGTCCTCGGCAAGAACCGTCGCCTGGCCGGTTTCGATTCCTCATGCTTCAGCGGCCAGTACGTGACCGGGCTGGCCGACGGCTACCTGGAACGGCTCGAGGCCCGGCGCACCGATGCGGTTCGCCAGGAGCGACGGGCGGGCTAGGCAGAATGTCTTCGACCGCTCTGGTCTGGTTTCGGCGCGACCTGCGCCTGGCCGACAATCTCGCCCTGGAGCGCGCGCGCAACGCCCACCAGCAGATTGTTCCGGTGTTTGTCTGGGACCCGGACGCCGAGGGTGCCTGGGCACCGGGGGCAGCCAGCCGCTGGTGGCTGCACCATGCCCTGGTCGAACTCGATGCGCGTCTGCGCCAGCGCGGCAGTCGACTGATCATCGCCCAGGGCGATACCAACGCCGAACTGGAGCGGATTGTCCGAGCCTGCTCGGCCGAAGCGGTGTACTGGAACCGACTGTATGAACCGGCCTTCGTTGAGCGGGACAAGGCCTTGAAGGCCGCTCTGCGAGGGCAGGGGCTGGAGGCGGTCAGCTGTGGTGGCGCGCTGTTGTTTGAACCCTGGCAACTGCTCAAAAGCGATCAGACCCCCTACCTGGTGTTCACGCCGTTCTGGAAACAGATGCAGAAACGCTGGGCAACACCTCAGGCGGCACCTGAGCCGCGTCGGCTGGAGGCCCCGGCGCGCTGGCCCGCCTCGATGCCTCTGGCCGACCTCGGGCTGTTGCCCGAGCGCAATTGGGCCGACGGCTTCAGCCAGCGCTGGGAGCCGGGCGAGCTCGCAGCCCGCCGGCGCCTGAACCAGTTTGTAGAGCGCAGCGTGAGCGCCTACGAACAAGGCCGCGATCGCCCCGGCGATCACGGCACCTCGCGGCTGTCGCCGCACCTGCATTTCGGCGAACTGTCTCCCGCTCAGGTTGCCCTGGCGCTGGATGCGTCTGGGGCCATGCCGACCGGCAAGGGGTGCTGGTCCTTCCTGCGCGAAATTGCCTGGCGCGAGTTTTCGGCCCATCTCTTGTTTCATCATCCCAGCCTGCCCGATCGGGCCCTCAAGCGGCCATTTGATCACTTCCCTTGGCGTGAGCCGGCTGCCTACGCCGAGGATCTGCGTGCCTGGCAACAGGGCCGTACGGGGATTCCCATGGTCGATGCGGGAATGCGCGAACTGTGGACGACTGGCTGGATGCACAACCGGGTGCGCATGATCGTGGCTTCGTTCCTGACCAAGAACCTGCTCATTCCCTGGCAGGAAGGCGCGAAATGGTTCTGGGATACGCTGGTCGATGCCGATCTGGCCAACAACACCGCCGGCTGGCAGTGGACTGCTGGCTGCGGTGCCGATGCCGCACCGTATTTCCGGGTCTTCAACCCGGTGTTGCAGGGGCAGAAGTTTGATCCCGATGGGGCCTATGTCGGCCGCTGGTGCCCGGAGTTGCGCGACCGTGAGCGCAAGCAGCTGCATGAACCGGTCGCGACTGCGGCGATCGTGGATCTGAAAGCCAGCCGCCGCCGCGCTCTGAGCGCCTACGAGGCGATCAAGTCTCAGTGATGCAGGGCTTCAGGGTGGAAGCACCAGTGCCATGGTTCCCAGATCAGGCCGTGCCGGTTGCGGCGGCCGAACGACTCGCGGAAGCCAAAAAACCGCGCGTTGGCGCCCAGCCAGCGGTAGGCGGCGGTTGCGGCAAAGCTTTCTTCCAGTGCTGGCTCGCCCGGTGACTTCAGGTCCAGCGCCCGGCCACTGTGGTGCTCGCTGAAGCCGGGCGCGGCCGAGACCGAGAGAATGCGCTCCAGGTTCAGGCCTTTTTCCCGCTTGGCCCGGATGATGCCGGCCTGGTACTTGAGCCCACGGAAGGCGGAGACAACCTGCAGGGTGATGCCCTGGTGAGTGGCCGCTTCGTGCAGGGCCTGCCAGGCTTCGGCCGCTTCGGGGGCCAGCCATTGTTCACGATCGTAGATATCGAAACCGATCGAAACGAGCCGGTCGCAGTCGCGCACCATCTCCAGGCGATGGCGCGGTCCGTAGTCGGGGCTGATGCCGAGTTCGTCGAGCAGGGTAAAGATTTCGCGCTGCCAGGCCTCGGCGTCGGCGACCAGGTCCTTGCGCATGAGGATCGGCTGCTCGTCGTCGCTTGGCTCGGAGGCGGGCACGAATCCCAGTTCCCACATCAGGCCCAGGGCTTCGGGCCGCACACGGCATTCCAGCGTCCGGAGGCCGTAGGCCAGGGCGCGCTGCTCAATCGCCGGAAACAGGGCTTTGGGCGTGGCCGCGGTAGCCAGGCCGGGATGAAGATAGCAGGCGCTGACCCGGCGATCGAACAGATCAAGCGCAATCACGCCGGCAGGCTCCGTGCTGGTCGTCGCTGCGACCAGGCAGCCGTCTTCGATCAGGGTTGCCATGCGCTGCTCCAATGCCTGCAGCGACGGCCCTCCATGAACCACGTTTGGCAGGCCGGTTTGCAATAAGGCCAGCAGCGAATCCATCTCGCGGCGCTGCACGGGTCGGACCGGATGGGCGCTTTTCATTGGGCGAGTGGTTCCATGGCTGGCGTGTTCTGGCATCGTGCTACATTTCGGCCATGTTGCCAAGCCCCCGGAGATCGCACATGGGCCGGTTTGCCGCCACGATCGCCCTGGTGGTGCTCGGATGGAGCGTCGCCTTGCTGCCCGCGCGTCCGGTACTGGAGTCCATCTGGCCGCCACGGGTCGATGAAATCGTGCTGGCCGATGGGCAATGGGTGCTGCAGTCGGCAGCCGCTCCGGGCCCATCGCTGGGCGCTGCCGAAGTGCTCGCCCGAAGCCGGCCGCTCAGCTTGCTCGCCGTGCGCCACAGCGACGGCAGCCTGCGCTACGGCTTTGTCCTGCAGGCGCCGGATAGCCGGGAAGACGGGCTGCTGTTGTTGACGGCACCGGATCGGGAAGTCCAGTTCAGCGCTTCTGACATTGAGGCCCGATATCATCCCAACGCGCTCAATGCCGGGCAGCGGGCGCGACTTGCCATCGTCAACCTGTTCCGCCGAACGCCATCACGGCGCTGATGTCGTCAGCCCCGCTCAGGGCCAGCAGGAGCCGCTCCAGGCCCAGGGCCACGCCGGAACATTCGGGCAGGCCGGCGCTCAGCGCAGCCAGCAGCGCCTCATCGATTGGCATGGCCGCCAGGGCCAGTTGCTGGCGGCGCTGGTTATCGCGTTCGAAGCGCCTCCGCTGCTCGCTGGCATCGGTCAGTTCCTGGTAGCCGTTGGCCAACTCCAGCGCTCCGGCGAACACCTCGAAGCGGCAGGCCCGACGCGGGTCGCCAGGCTCCAGCATGGCCAGTGCGGCCTGGGCGGCCGGATAGCCATGGACCACGGTCAGCTGGTCGGGCGGAAAGCTTTTCTGAATCCGTCGGGCGAACAGGTAGTCCAGGCGCATGGTCGTATCGCAGTCGACCGGCAACTCGGTTCGGGTCAGATCAAGGGCTGGCCGGGCGTCGATGAGCGGGTCGAATCCCAGTCTTTCGCGAAAGCAGTCCGACCAGGCGGTCCGGCGGATGCGCCAGGGTCGGGTGAGCGGTGGCGTGCAGGCCTGAACCAGGTCCAGTGTTTCCTGGGCAAGCGTTTGCCAGTCCTGGCCCACGCGATACCACTCCAGCAGGGTGAACTCGGTTCGGTGTTCAAGGCCATGTTCTCCGGCCCGGAACACCGGCCCGAGTTCGTACAGGTCGCCAACGCCAGCTGCGAGCAGGCGCTTGTGGAAATATTCCGGGGACGTGCGCAGGTAGCCGAGTGCGCGGCCGACTTCCAGGCTGTCGATGTGCGGCTCGGTGACGCCGGCATCGGTGATCAGCGGGGTCGCGACTTCGATCACCCCTCGCTGGTCCATGAAGGCACGAATGGCGCGAACGACTTCGGCGCGAAAGCGCAGGCCGGCGGGCGAGGCGCTCGGTTGCCATTTCGTCATTGACCGGCTGATTGCGGCTGTTGATCCATCTTGAGCGACAGGTCCAGCGCCTGGAGATGTCTTTTCTCTTCGGCCAGGTCCTGGGCGGTGAGGGGATGGGAGTCGAGCCAGCCGGCGGGGAGAACCAGGCGCAGGCCGCGCCGCCTGCCGGCCCTGATCTGGAAGTCACACAGGTCGGCATCCGAGCGTGCCCGGCACATCAGCACCCCGAGTCGAAGCAGGGCCAGCAAGCGCCGGGCCGCCGGATGCAGGCGCGGTGGCAGCTCAAGAATCGCGCTGGTGTCCGGCGCGTCGCGTTGCTGGCCGATCAGCACGGCCATCAGGGCCTGCTCCTGGCGCCCGAAACCCGGCAGATCGGCCTGACCGATGATGTAAGCCCCATGAGCCGGGTGGCGGTCATGGGCGATGGCCAGACCGACTTCGTGCAGCCGGGCTGCCCACAGCAGCAGGTTGGCGTGAGCCTGGCCCAGATCCCAGCGTTCCCGGACCTGGGCAAAGGCGCGGCTGACCCAGTCGGCAACGCGTTCGGCTTGCTCCAGGTCGCAGTCGTAGCGCCTGACCATGGCGGTGACGGTTTGGGCGCGCGGGTCTTGTGCGCTGAGCCGACCCATCAGGTCGAACAGCAGGCCTTCGCGCAGGGCGAAATCCGAGGCCTGCAGACGTTCGATGGCCAGCGCTTTCATCAGCGCATCGATGATCACCAGGCCACCGGCAATCACCGGCCGACGGCGCTCCGACAGTCCGTCCAGATCGATGGCGTCCACGTGACCGGCGGCGAACAGCCGTGAGCGCAGGTCGACGACATCGGCCCGGGTAAAGCCGCCCGCCTGGTCCGGCTTAAGGTGGTGGACCATGGATTCCACCGCCCGCATGGTGCCTGAGGAGCCTACCGCCTGTTCCCAGCCGTGGACCCGGAATGCAGGAGCGAAGGGACGCAGTGCGCTGAGGACGCTGCGCTTGGCCCGGCGCCAGCGCTCGGCCGTGATGCGGCCGTCCGGAAACGCCCCGCGGGTGGTCACCACGCAGCCAAACGGAAGGCTTTCGGTCAGCGCCGGCGCGGTGGATTCACCGGCGACCAGTTCGGTCGAGCCGCCACCGATATCGATGACCAGACGGCGACCGGCGGCGGCCGGCATGCCCTGGCTGACCCCGGTATAGACCAGGCGCGCCTCTTCACGACCGCTGACGATGTCGATCGCGCAGCCCAGCGCGGTTTCGGCGACCACCAGGAATCCGGCCGGATTGTGCAGGCGGCGGAAGGTCTGGGTGCCGACCGCGCGCAGGTTGCAGGCCGGAATGCCCGCCAGGCGCTGGCCAAAGCGCGCCAGGCAGGCCAGCGCAGCCTCGCGCGTGGCCCGGTCGAGGCGACCGTCGGCGTCGAGGCCGCCACCGAGGCGGACCATTTCCTTGATCCGGTCGATGATGCGCAGCTGATCGTGTTCGGCGCGAGCCACGACCATGTGGAAACTGTTGCTGCCGAGATCCACGGCAGCGAACATCTTCCGCTCAGACATCGCCGGCTTCAGCGATCAGCACGTCCTGGATTGCGAGTTCGGTCTCGCCCTCGTTCGGATAGACCAGATGATAATCGCCGCCCGGTCCCAGTTCCCAAGCGCTGCGGTTATCGGCAAAGGCCAGTTCGATGGATTCGCGAAGCACGCGCGCGGCGGCGCGCGCGTCCAGAATCGGGAAGCAGGTCTCCACGCGCTGGAACAGGTTGCGTTCCATCCAGTCGGCGCTGGCGGCATAGGTTTCAGGCTGGCCGGCGTTGTCGAAGTGATAGACCCGGCTATGCTCAAGAAAGCGGCCGAGGATGGAACGCACCCGGATGGTGTCGGACAGGCCCGGGACACCCGGTCGCAGGCAGCAGATGCCGCGCACCACCAGGCGCACTTCGACCCCGGCTCGCGCCGCCTCGTAAAGCGCGCGGATGATGTCGGGCTCGGTGAGTGAATTCATCTTCGCGCAGATGCGGGCGCTGTGGCCGGCCCGGGAATGCTCGGTCTCGCGCCTGATCATTTCCAGCAGGAACCGATGCAGCCCGAACGGCGACTGGATGAGCCGGTTGAGCGTTTGGACGCGACCCAGTCCGGACAGCTGCTGGAAGATGCGATGGACGTCCTGGGCCAGGTCGGCATTCGCGCTCAGCAGGCTCCAGTCGGTATAGGCCTTGGCTGTGCCCTGGTGATAGTTGCCGGTTCCCAGGTGGACATAGCGGTGCAGATGGCCGCGCTCGCGACGCACGAGCAGCATCATCTTGGCGTGCGTCTTGTGGCCGACCACTCCGTAGACCACCTGCACGCCGGCCTCCTGCAGGCGGGTGGCCAGGGTGATGTTGGCCTGTTCGTCAAAGCGCGCGCGCAGTTCCACGATCACGGTGACGTCCTTGCCTGCGCGGGCGGCCTCGACCAGCAGGCCGACCAGCACGGAGTCCACTCCGGTGCGGTACAGGGTCTGTTTGATCGCCAGCACCGACGGGTCGCTGACCGCCTCGCGCAGCAAGTCGACCACCGGCTGAAAACTGTCGTAGGGATGATGCAGAACCCAGTCACGGCGGCGCATGGCGGCAAACAGGTTGCTGCTGGAGGCCAGGGCCTTGGGAGTATGCGGCTGGAAGGTGGTGAATTTCAGGTCGGGCCGGTCGGCCAGGTCGCAGATTGCGCTCATCCGGTTGAGGTTGACCGGCCCGTCGCAGCGATAGATGCTGTTTTCGGTCAGGCCGAACTTGCTGCCGAGAAAGCGGGCGATCGGGTCGGGGCAGTTGGTGGCCACTTCCAGGCGCACGGCTTCGGCGAAGCCGCGCTCCATCAATTCTCCTTCCAGGGCCCGGGCCAGGTCTTCGATTTCTTCCTCGTCGACGAACAATTCGCTGTTGCGGGTAACCCGGAACTGATAGCAGCCGCGTACCCGCATGCCCGGAAACAGTTCGTCGATGAAAGCGTGAATGACCGAAGAGAGAAAGACGAAATCATTGGGCCCGCGGGTATAGCTTTTCGGGACCCGGATAATGCGCGGCAGGGAGCGCGGTGCGCGGACCAGGGCCATGCCGCTGTCGCGACCGAAGGCATCCTGGCCCTCCAGCGACACGGCGAAATTGAGGCTTTTGTTGAGAATGCGCGGAAACGGGTGGGCCGGGTCCAGCCCGAGCGGGCTGAGTACAGGCAGGATTTCCTGGCGGAAATGCTGGTGTAGCCAGCGACGCTGGCGCCGTTTCCATTCCGACCGCCGCAAGATGCGAATTTCCTGCTCGGCCAGGGCCGGCGTCAATTCTTCGTTCATCACCCAGTACTGCTGTTCGACCATTTCCAGCACGGCGCTGCGGATGGCTTCGAGCGCGGCTTTGGGGGTCAGGCCGTCCGGTCCCGGCTGGGTGGCGCCGTGCTGCATGCGCTGGCGCACCGAGGCGACCCGGACCTCGAAGAATTCGTCCAGGTTGGTGCAGGAAATGCATAAAAACCGGAGTCGCTCCAGCAGCGGCAAACGCTGATCACGGGCCAGTTCCAGCACCCGCCGGGTAAACGCCAGCAGGCTCAGTTCGCGGTTGAGCAGCAGCTCGGGGGCATCAAGTTCATCGGCCGACCAGCCGGGAAGATCGGGCGCCTGCTGGGTGACGGAACGCAGGGTGGCAGAGGAGAGAATCGACATGCGCCGGGCCTTGATAATTACAGGAAGTCTCTGCCTGACTCTACACCAAAGCCCGCCTGGCTGGTGCCTTGTTAACGGCCGGTATTGAGACGGCGCAGGTGGATCGCCCTGAGCTCGTTGAGGCGGGCGCGGATGCGGGCGCGCTGGTAGAAATCGAGGTCACTGCGCTCAAGCACTTTTTCCAGCTGATCGATGGCTTCGGCAACGCCTCCGCGCAGGTAATAGCTTTCGGCCAGCGCTTCGGTGGCGCGGACCGGGTCACCGGAACGATCGGCAGCGCGCGCCAGGAGTTCGGTCATGCGCAGGTCATGCGGATGGTCGCGAAGATGGGCCCGGATGATGGTGGCAGCCCGTGCAGCCCGTTCCGGGTCGCTGTCGTGCATCAAGGTCTGGGCGTACTGGGTGGTGACCTGGCGGCTGCCCGGATACGCTCGATACAGGTAGGCCAGGCTGTCGACCGCCTCATCGCTTTTGCCCTCGGCCAGGAGCAGTTCTGCTTCGAGCAAACGGTAGAGCTGATCGTCAGGCGCCGGTTCGAGCAGGCGGGTCATTTCGGCCCGGGCTTCGTCGAAGCGGCGTGCCTGGATAAAGGCGAGTACCAGCCCGTAGCGCATCGCATCAGCCGGCCGGTCGCCTTGTTGCAGCCGCAGCCGGAACCAGTCTATGGACTGCTCCGTGCGCTGGCTCATCAGGACTCGAAGCCGGGACTGGATAAAATGAAAGCGGGACTCGTCGCGCACGTCGCGGACGTTCATCTGCTCGGCCCTGGCGCGCGCCTCGGCGACCCGATTGACGGTCAGTGGGTGGGTGCGGAGATATTCCGGCGGACCTTGCCCCATGGCACGCGAGGCCACGTTCAGGCGCTCGAAAAAGGCGGCCATGCCGTGCGGGTCGAAGCCGGCCGCGGCCAGCAGACTGATGCCGACGCGGTCGGCTTCCGCCTCGGCCTGGCGGGTGTGGTTGATGGCGAACTGCTGGGCCAGCCCCATACCGCTCATCAACACCGCCTGGCTGGCTTCCGCGTTGCCGGCGGCGCCGGCAGCAACCGCCAGCGCCAGCGTCGCCAGCATGGTGGGCAGCGAGGTGGCCTGCTGGGTCTCCATGGCACGCGCCAGATGATCCTGGGTAATGTGGGCGATTTCGTGGGCGACCACGCCGGCGACTTCGGCTTCGGTGTGCGCGGTCAGGATCAGTCCCGAATGCAGGCCGATTACGCCAGCGGGTGCTGCGAAGGCATTGATGCTGGGCTCGCGAATGATGAAAAACCGGAATGGGGCGTTGCTGCGGCTGGAAAACGAGACCAGTCGAAAGCCCATTTCGTTGAAATAATCGGTGATCAGCGGATCTTCAATCAGCAGATTGTTGGCCCGCAGGAAACGCTCGAAATCCCGCGCGAAGCTCTTTTCCTGGTCCGGGCTGAGCACGCGGGTCGTGGTGCTGCCCATATCGGGCAGGCGCACGGGCTGTTGTGCGGCTACACTCAGGCTCAACAGTGCAGTGCCGACAACCACAAGCAGTTGATGAATACATCGAATCATGGTGAACGTAGGACAGGCCTGCCGGGTAAATGTTTCGAATGCCATCGATGAGGATACCCGGTGCGAGCTGAACGGGTGATGCTGATCCGCTGCCCCCCGGGCAGCGCGGCCGCGGAAGCGGCCCACCGGCTGGCCGTGCGCTGGCGGCGGCTGCCTGAAAGAGTTCTGCTGTTTTTCCAGGGGCCCGGTTTGGATCATGTTGAGGCGGGCTCAGAGTCGGCCTTCGCCGGGCTGGCCGGTTCCGGGCTCGCCCTGAGCGCCTGCAGCGGCGGCTGGCGACGGCGCAGCGGCCTGGCGCTGCCGCCACCGTTCCAATTCGGCTCTCTGGTACAGTTCTGGTCGGCGGCAACAAGCGCAACAGAGGTGGCTTCATTCGGTGTCATGGATGATGGCTGAGCGCCGCTTTGTTGTTCCGGTCGAGCGCTGTCCGGACCGGTCCGAGAGCGCTGAGTTGCTGGAGCTGGTGCTGGCGGCGGCCAGCCTGGAGCTGGATCTGACCGTCTGGTTGCGCGGGACGGCCCTGGGTGTGCTGACCGGGCCAGATCGGCATGGCTGGCAGCAGCTGATCGACCATGACCTGGCCCGGGTCTGCGCAAGCGACTGTCCGGACGGGTCACACGGAGCGATCCCCGACGGCGTGGAGCCGCTTGATCCGGGTGATGTGCTGGAATTGGAGCGCGGCACGGTGATCATCAGACCATGAAAAGTGGTGGCTGCGACGTGCTGCCCGACCAGGACGCAGATGGACATCTGGCCGACAGCGCCGCCTGGACGCCGGCGGTCGGGCAGAAAATGGCCGAGCGCGACGGGATTGTGCTCGATTCGGGCCACTGGTGGCTGATTGAGTTCGTGCGCGGTTACCATGATCGCTACGGCAATCCGCCGCTGATGCGCACGGTCATCCAGGCCCTTCGCGCCGAGCGCGGGCCCGGGGCGGGTAGTCGCGACCTGTACCGCCTGTTTCCCGACGGGCCGGTTCGGCTGGCCTGCAAGTATGGCGGGTTGCCCAAGCCCGACTGGTGTATTTGATGCGAATTTCAGGAGATGAGTCGATGAATCAATCCGCAGTAGTGATGTATGCAACGGCGTCATGTCCCTTCTGTGTGGCCGCCCGCAACCTGTTGCATTCCAAGGGGGTGCGCTGGACTGAGGTGGCGGTGGATCAGCAGACCGAAAAACGCGCCGAGATGATGCAGCGTGCCGGCCGCCACACGGTGCCGCAGATCTTTATCGGTGATCAGCACGTGGGCGGATTCGATGATCTGGACCGGCTGGAGCGTGAAGGCGGACTGGATCGTTTGCTCAGCGACATCAGCTGAAGGCCTGCTCCGGCTACACTTGCAGGCTGCTCTTTACTTACCCTACGGAAACGGCTTGTGACCGAACAGATTACAGTCATCAGGGGCGATGGTATCGGCCCGGAAATCATGGATGCCTCTTTGCGGGTGCTCGACGCACTGGGGGCGAACCTGGAATTCGACTTCCAGCTGGCCGGATTGGCGGCACAGGATGCCACCGGAGAGCTGTTGCCCGAGGCTACGCTGGATTCGATTGCGCGCACCGGTGTTGCCCTCAAGGCACCGTTGACCACCCCGGTCGGTGGTGGTTTCAAATCGCTCAACGTGGCCTTGCGCAAGCATTTCGACCTGTACGCCAATGTGCGCCCGGCGATCAGCTTCCGCGGCTCGCAATCGCGCTATGACAACGTCGACTTGATCACCGTGCGCGAAAACACCGAGGGCGCCTATCTCGGTGAGGGCGCCTACACGGCCCCGGATGGCAGTCGGGCAGAATCCAAGATGATCGCCACCCGTGCCGGCTGCGAGCGGATCGTGCGCTTTGCCTTCGAGCTCGCTCGCCGGGCCGGTCGCAAGCGAGTGACCGTGGTTCACAAGGCCAATATTCTCAAGGACGTGACCGGCATGTTTCTGCGCGTCGCCCGGGAGGTGGCGTCTGATTACGTTGATATCGACTGCGACGACATGATCGTCGACAACGCCTGCATGCAGCTGGTCATGCGGCCGGAGCGCTTCGATGTCATCGTCACCACCAACCTGTTCGGTGACATCCTGTCCGATCTGTGTGCCGGGCTGGTCGGCGGCCTCGGGTTGGCGCCCGGAGCCAATATCGGTCAGAACACCGCGATGTTCGAGGCGGTCCATGGTTCGGCGCCAGACATCGCCGGGCGCGGCATTGCCAATCCATCCGCCCTGCTGCTGGCCGCGACCCAGATGCTGGAACACATGGAGAAACACGACAAGGCAAGACGGTTGCGGGTCGCGATCGGGGATGCCATCGCCGCGGGCGATCGCACGACCCCCGACCTGGGCGGCAAGGGCACAACCGAAGGCTTTGCCGATGCCTTGTGTGAGCGGGTGAGTTGAGGCGCACTTCATAGAACTGTCTCGAATTTACAACAGTTTGGCCGGCCTGGGTCAGGTTCGGGAGGCCGAACACCGGGGCTTTCGGTGAAGTTTTTACGAAAATTTCAGATCAGCGTTGTATCGACGCCAAAAAAGTGGGTACACTCCGCAGTAGGCTTTTCGTCTGGCAATGCGTTGTGATCCGTCGGGTTCATCTGCTGATTCTGGTCTTCGTTACCGCAGTCCTGCTGACGGGGACCCCGTCGGCCACGCGTGCCGCCCCGGTGAGTGTGGCTCCGTCCTACCACAATCTGGCCTGGTTCCTGATTGCGTTCGAGCTGGGACCGTGGGAAGAGTACCTGATCCAGGAGCTGACCCCGGAACTGGAGCGGCTCAGTGACCGAAGCTTGCCGACCATCAGTCGCTTTGGCCTGGACGAAACCCTGATCCTGCCTGATTTCGCCGCCGAACTGATGGGTCATGAGCAGCGCCTGCCCAGTTTGCGCCTGGTTCGCCAGCACATGGCGGTGGATCTCGCCGGTTCGGCTCGGGTTGACCTGGGCCGCCTCGAGCGCAGCCTGCTGCTGCCCGGAATTTCTGCTCCGGTGACCAACAGGGGCGCGGTTACGGTATCGGCGGTGCTGGCCACGCAGCAGTTTGTCGCCGCCGGAATGAATCTCGATGAGACTTCCGAGCAGCATGCCTGGGCACAGCGATCGGGTGGCTGGAACCAGCCTGAGCGCTTGCGCGGGGCCGGCCTGCGCTTTGCGTTGACCAGCGAACTGCTCGACGGACTCAACGTTGAGGCTGCGTTCCAGTCGCGCATCGAGATGGGTGAGTTCGCCTCGCTGATCGGCGTTCACGGCAGTCGGGCCGAGCTGGACATTCCGTCGCGGATTCAGCTGGCAATGCAGTGGCAGACCGGGGCGCGCAGTGGCTTGAGTGTTGGTCTGGAGCAGATTTTCTACAGCGAGGTTGGGGCCTTCCCCTCGCGGGCCCTGCCGGCGCGTTTCAACGCGTTGCTTGGCGACAGCACCAGCCCGCAGTTTGGCTGGGACGACCTGTTGGTTTACAACATCGGTTGGTCGTGGCAGCCCCTCAACGACCTTCAGTTCAACGTTGATTACCTGACCCGATCGCAGCCCCGGCCAAGCTCGCCTTTGCTCGCTTCGGCACTCAACCCGGAGATGTCTCGGGAGGCGCTGTTGGTCGGAGTTCAGAAATCCATGTCGCCGCGCTCGCGTTTGCTGCTCGATGCAGCCTATGCGCCTTCGGAGTTCGCTTTTGGCGGCAACGTGCTCGGGGTGGTGTCCGATCGCCTCGACCGAAGCCTGGAAGTCCAGGCAACCTGGAGTTTCCAGTTCTGATTCATTCCCCGCAACACAACACTCCTGTTTGATCGTGGACCCGGTGGCCTCCCGCGGGGAGAGGTCCGCCGGGGGTGAGGTCGCCTTTCTTCAGGCCTTATACTATCCAGCATGTTGAGTCGAATAAACGACTGGTATCAGCGTCATTTTTCTGACCCGCAAGTGGTCATTCTGGCGCTGTTTCTGGTGCTGGGCCTGGTCCTGGTGCTGATGTTTGGCCGCATGCTCACCCCGGTGGTGGCCAGCCTGATCATCGCCTATCTGCTGGAGGGTGCGGTGCAGCGCCTGCAGCGCTGGGGTCTGCCGCGCCTGATGAGCGTGGTTGGCGTGTTCGCGGCGTTCATGGCGGCATTGTTTTTCCTGCTGTTTGGCCTGTTGCCGATGCTGACGCGACAGCTGACCGCCATCGTTGCCGAACTGCCGCGCTACATCCGTACCGCCCAGGAGTGGCTGGCTACGCTGCCGGAGCGCTATCCGCAGCTGGTCTCTTCAGGCGCCGACCTGCCGTCTCCCGACGGTGAAATGGGCATGGGCGAGGAGACCGAGGCCATGGCCGTGATTTCCCAGGAACAGTTATCGGAATTGCTCGACAATCTTGGCACCGAACTGGGCCGATATGGCACCGAACTGGTGTCTTTTTCCGGGGTTCTGGGCATCGTCAGCCTGCTGATCTTCCTGGTCATCATGCCGGTCCTGGTGTTTTTCTTCCTCAAGGACAAGGACAAGCTGATCGCCTGGTTTGCCGGCTACCTGCCGCGCGATCGGGCGCTGGTGGCGACGGTCTGGAAAGAGGTGGATCTGCAGATCGCCAACTACGTGCGCGGCAAGGTGCTGGAAATCCTGATCGTCTGGATCGTGACCTACCTGGTCTTTTCCGTGCTTGGCATGCCCTTCGCCATGCTGCTTTCGATGCTGGTCGGGTTTTCGGTGATCATTCCCTACATCGGGGCAGCGGTGGTGACCATTCCGGTGGCGCTGGTTGCGCTGATTGCCTTTGGCGGTTTTACCGCGGCGTTCTGGTACGTGATCATCGCCTACGCGATCATCCAGGCGCTGGACGGCAACGTCCTGGTACCGATCCTGTTTTCCGAGGTGGTCGATCTGCATCCGGTCGCCATCATTACCGCCATTCTGGTTTTCGGCGGACTGTGGGGGTTCTGGGGCGTGTTCTTTGCCATCCCGCTGGCAACGCTGGTCAACGCCGTGCTGCGCGCTTGGCCGCGGGCCCGGCACGAGGATGCGCCGGAATCCGACAGCGTCGCGGCCGCGTGACCGGCCCTGCATCCTGATAACTCGGCCCAATGGATGCGCGCGCCTGCAGCGAGTTTCTGTTTGACGGCCATGATTGGCAGCCGCAGACTGGACGGCTCCGGTTGCGCTACCGAATCGATGATCTCGCCCTGACGGAAGCGTTTGACTTCCCGCTGCCGGAACATCAGGGCCGGACCGGTCCGGGGCTGACTGCGGCGCTGGATTTGCTGCACTGGGTGGCCGGAGTCAGCTACTGGAAGGCCGCTTGCCCGCAGCAGGTGTCGTTTTGTTCGCCGGGCCCTGATCACTGGCAGGCCGACTGGCTGAACCAGCTCTACAGCAAGGGTCTGGCCGAATTCGCCTTCCGCGAGGAATTGCCGGCGGCGTGGTTCTCCCCGTTTCGCTCGGACCGGCCGGCAGCCGGCCCCGTGGCGGGGGCGGGTCTCGGGGCCGAACTGCTGGTGCCGATGGGTGGGGGCAAGGATTCGCTGGTTGCCTGGGCCCGACTGGCGCGCCGGGGTCGGGTCGGGGCAACGGTTCAGGTTGGATCATCGCGCCTGATCGGCCAAGTCGCGGCGCGCACCGGCAGCCGGCACCTGGTCATCCGGCGCCAGCTTGATCCGAAGCTGGCTGAACTCAATGCGGCCGGAGCCTTCAATGGGCATGTGCCGATCACGGCCATCAATGCCGCGGCCCTGATTGTTCTGGCGCTGCTGCACGGTTACGGGGGGGTCGCATTTGCCAACGAGCGTTCGGCCGAAGAGCCGACCTTGTTCAACCGGCACGGGCAGGCGGTCAACCATCAGTTCGCCAAGACGCTGGCGTTCGAGCGGATGCTCGATGCCTGGGTTCGGTATTACATTGCCCCCGACCTGGCGGTCTTTTCCGTGCTTCGGCGCGAGCGCGAACTGGCCATCTGCCGCGAATTTGCGCTCCTGGAAGAGTTTCACGACGTGTTTTCTTCCTGCAACCGCAATTTCCACCTCGACGGGCCGCGCACCTCGCGCTGGTGCGGCCAGTGCCCGAAGTGCCACTTTGTTTTTCTCGGCCTGGCCCCGTTTCTGTCTCCGCAACGCCTTGCCGGCATCTTCGGCGCGGATTTGCTGGATGATCCGGCCCAGATCGAAGGTTTCGCCCGTCTGCTGGCGCTCGACGGTCAAAAGCCCTTCGAATGCGTGGGCGAGGCCGCCGAGGCGCGCTCGGCCCTGGTCGCGCTGACCCGCAGTGCTTGCTGGCAGGGTCACGTCGTCGTGCAGGCACTCCAGGCGCGTCTGAACGGGATCGAGGTGGCCGATCTCGAAGAACTGTGTCAGCCCGACGGGGATCATTTGCTGCCCGCGGAGTTACTCGGTGCGAATTGAGCAACTGCTCAATCGGCGGATTGCGGTGCTGGGGTACGGCCGGGAAGGTGCGGCCGTCCAAGCGGTGTTGCGCGCGCGCGGACTGCAGCCGACGGTCTGCGCGGAATCGGGCGCTGTGCCGGCCGATGTCCCGGTGCGCATCGGGCCGTTCGACGAGCAATTACTGGATTTTGACCTGCTGATTCGCTCGCCGGGGGTTCCGGTGTTGCACCCGGCCCTGGAGCGGTTCCGCGCCACCGGCCGGCCGATCGTCAATCCAACCTCGATCTGGCTGGCCGAAAGGCCAGACATCCCGGTTGTGGCGGTGACCGGCTCGAAGGGCAAGAGCACCACGGCGTCGCTGCTTGCGCACGCTTTGCGCGCGGGCGGGCGGCGCGTCCTGCTGGCCGGAAATATCGGCTCCCCGGCTCTGGAACACTTGGCAGACGAGATCGATATCGCGGTCCTGGAGTTGTCGAGCTATCAACTGGCCGACCTGCAGGGGCGCCTGGCGCTGGGCCTGATGACGCGCCTGTTTCCCGAGCACGGCGACTGGCATGGTGGGGTCGAGCACTACTACGCCAGCAAGCTGCGCATGGCCGATTTGCTGGGCGGTAACCCCTTGCTGATCAACGCGGCAGACCCGGTCCTGGTCGCGGCCACTGAAGCGGTGCCGGGGCGGGTGCTGGCCAATCGGCCGCCGCGATCTCATCGCTGTGGCAATGGCTTGGTGCATGCAGGCGTGGACATACTGCAGGCCTCGGACTGGGCATTGCTCGGGCAGCACAATCTCGACAACGCCGCGTTGGCGTTCGAGGCGGCGCTTGAGCTTGGTCTTTCGGCCGATACGATCGTGGCTGCGCTGCGCTCGTTTCGTCCCCTGCCGCACCGGCTGGAAATCGTCGCTGCCGACGGTGCCCAGCGCTGGATCAACGACTCGATCGCAACCACCCCGCACGCCACTCTGGCCGCGCTGCAGGCGCTGCATGCCGAACCCATTGTCCTGATCGCCGGAGGCTATGTGCGACCGGCCGACTGGGGGGTCGTGATTGAGTATTGCCGGTCTCGTCCGCTGGCCGGCCTGGTGCTGTTGCCGAATAGCGGGCCCGGAATCGCACAGGAGTTCGCTGCGGCTGGAAGCGATTGCGCCATTCCCATGCTCCACGCCGCTGATCTGGTGGAGGCGGTGGTAGCGGCGGCGAGTCTGGCCGGGGAAAGAGCCTGTATCGTGCTCAGCCCCGGTGCGGCCAGCTTCCCGCAGTTCAGGGACTTTGAAGATCGCGGTGAGCAATTCCGCCGCGCCGTGGCCGCCTACAGGGACCGATCCACCGCGTAGCGCGACAGAATCTCCAGGGCGCAGCGCTGCGGCGTATCGGGCAGAAGCTCGAGCACCGCCCCGGCCTGTGCGGCCAGGCTGCGCGCCTTGTCCAGCGACTGCTCCAGTGCCCCGGTCGTGCGCAGAATGCGCTGGACCTCGCCGAGCCCGGCTGGATCCTGGCCGGCGATGATGCCGCGCAAGCGCTCGGCATCGGCAGCTGGCGCCTGCTGCAGGGCGAGAATCAGGGGCAGGGTCACCTTGCCTTCCGCGAGATCATCGCCCAGGTTCTTGCCCAGTTGATCGCCGTCGGCCTGGTAGTCCAGCACGTCATCGGCAATCTGGAAGGCCTGCCCGAGCAGCAATCCGAAATCGGCCAGTCGGTCGCAGCTGGCCGGGGGCAGGTCGGCGACGACTGCGCCCAGCCGGGCACTGGCGGCAAATAGGCACGCGGTCTTGTCGGAAATGACCCGGAAATAGTCCTGCTCGGTCAGCTCGAGATTGCCCATCTGCATCAGCTGCAGCACTTCGCCCTCGGCGATGGTGTTGGTGGTGTCGGCGAGAATGCGCATGACTTCCAGCCGGTCGAGCTCGACCATGAGCTGGAAACTTCGTGAGTAGAGAAAGTCGCCGACCAGAACCGATGCGGCGTTGCCCCAGATCCGGTGGGCTGTCTCGCGGCCCCGCCGCAGCCCGGATTCATCAATGACGTCGTCGTGCAGCAGGGTTGCGGTGTGGATGAACTCGATGACCACGGCCAGCTGAATATGGTCATCGCCATGGTAACCGGCGGCGCGCGCGCACAGCACGTGCAGCAGCGGCCGCAGGCGCTTGCCGCCACCGTGAATGATGTGATGGCCGATCTGGTTGACCAGAACCACCTCGGAGGCCAGCCGCGCCTGGATCAGCCGATTCACCGCCTGCCGGTCGCGATCGGCCAGGGCCAGCACATCGTCGAGCGACTGCGGTGGGGAAACCAGGGAGACATCATTCATGGGCGGCCATTATACGAGGCGCTTTCCTACAGCAAGACAAGAAATTTGCCCCAGGGGCAAAGTGGGTCTGCTGTGCTAGACTTTTTTCATTGAATCAACGTCAACAGGAGCGGGCAACAACATGGCGCGAGGGATCAACAAGGTCATTCTCATCGGTAATCTCGGAGCCGATCCGGAGACCCGGCACACCGCCGGCGGCAACGCGGTGGCCAACCTGCGGGTGGCGACTTCCGAGACCTGGCGCGACCGTCAGTCCGGCGAGCAGCGCGAGAACACCGAGTGGCATAACGTGGTGCTGTTCGGCCGCCTCGGTGAAATCGCCGGTGAATATCTGCGCAAGGGCAGCAAGGTGTACCTGGAAGGCCGCCTTCAGACCCGCAAGTGGCAGGATCGAGACGGTAACGACCGCTACACCACCGAGGTGATTGCCAACGAAATGCAGATGCTGGATACCCGCGGTGGCAGCGCACCCATGGACCAGGGTCGCGACAGCTACGGGCGCTCGGAGTCGGCGCGTCCGTCCCAGGCCCAGGATGCCGCGCCGTCCGGCGGCGGCCTGGAAGACGATATCCCGTTCTGATTGCCTGCAATCCAGGCAACGTCTACAGAGCTTAAGCGAATGTCCAAACTGCTTGTTACCGGCGGTGCCGGTTTCATCGGCTCGAACTTTGTTCGCCATGTCTTGGCGGGATTCGATCATACGGTCGTCAACCTTGACTTCCTGACCTACGCCGGCAACCGTGAGTCGCTGGCCGGGCTGGATCCGGAACGCCATCGGTTCGTGCACGGTGATATTTGCGATGCCGAACTGGTCCGGCGGCTGCTTGCCGAGCATCGTCCCGACGGCCTGGTGCATTTTGCCGCCGAAAGCCATGTCGATCGCTCGATTGATGACCCGGGCGCTTTTATCCGCACCAACGTGATCGGCACCCAGACTTTGCTGGATGCCGCGCTGGACTACTGGAAAAGCGGTGCCGATGATTTTCGCTTTGTTCATGTCTCTACCGACGAGGTGTACGGCACTCTGAAAGTGGGCGAGCCGGAGTTCACTGAACGGCATCGCTACGCCCCCAATTCTCCCTACGCGGCCTCGAAGGCAGCGGCCGATCATCTGGCCCGGGCCTGGCACCGGACCTATGGTCTGCCGGTGATGATCACCAACTGTTCCAACAACTACGGCCCCTACCAGTTTCCGGAAAAGTTGATTCCCTTGATGTTGGGCAACGCGCTGGAGGGCGAGCGCCTGCCGGTTTACGGTGACGGCCAGCAGCGGCGCGACTGGCTGTTCGTGATCGACCATTGCAAGGCCATTTTGCGGGTATTGGAGGGGGGTGAGCCGGGCCGGGTGTACAACATTGGCGGCAACGCCGAGATGGCCAACCTGGATGTGGTCCACTTGCTCTGTGATCTGCTCGACGAGCGTGTGCCGGGCGCCCGTCCGCGGCGCGAACTGATCGAGTACGTGACCGACCGCCCCGGCCACGACCGGCGCTACGCGATCAATGCCGAGCGCATCAGGGCCGAACTGGGCTGGGAACCTTCGGTTGACTTCGCCACTGGCCTTGCCCAGACCGTCGACTGGTACCTGGACAACCGCGACTGGTGGCAGCGTATCCGCGATGGCAGTTACCGGTCGGAGCGCCTCGGCATCGGCAGAACATAGCGAGCTCCAATCCTGGGCACAAGGCGCTGCCGGGGTGGCCTCGGTTGCGTGGGGGCGGGGCGCGACTGCGGTGGTTCCGGCTTCAGTTCGACGCGTGGCGAGGCCTTCCGCCGCAACCACCGCAGCCGTGTCAGCACTCGCGCCCCGTGGCACGCTCATCTGCGGTACTCTGCCCTGATGTCAGTTTCTTGTCTAAGGATGGAGAGTGGATAACAGAAAAGGCATCATCCTTGCCGGCGGTTCCGGTACCCGGCTCTACCCGCTGACCCAGGTGATCAGCAAGCAACTGCTTCCGGTCTACGACAAGCCGATGATCTATTACCCGCTGACCACGTTGATGATGGCCGGGATGGACGAGATTCTTCTGATTACCACGCCGCATGAACAGCACCTGTTCCAGCAGTTGCTGGGCGACGGCAGCCAGTGGGGGCTACGCCTGGCGTATGCCGCCCAGCCGCACCCCGGTGGTCTGGCCCAGGCGTTTCTGATCGGGCGCGAGTTTGTTGCCGGCAAGCCGTCCTGCCTGATTCTCGGCGACAACATCTTCCATGGCGGCGGCCTGCGTGAATTGCTGGCCCGCGCGGCCGCCCGGCAACACGGTGCGACCGTGTTCGGATACTGGGTCTCTGATCCCGAACGTTACGGGGTGGTAGAGATGGATGAAGCGGGCGGGGCAATTGCGCTGGAGGAAAAACCGGAACAGCCGAAATCGAACTATGCGGTTACCGGCCTGTATTTCTACGATGAGCGCGTCTGCGACTTGGCCGCAGAACTCAAGCCCTCGCCGCGCGGCGAGCTGGAAATCACCGATTTGAACCGCCTCTACCTGGAGGCCGGGGATCTGACGGTCGAGCGCATGGGGCGCGGCTATGCCTGGCTGGATACCGGTACCCATGCCTCTTTGCAGCAGGCGGCCAGCTATATCGAGACCCTGGAATCGCGTCAGGGCCTGCGCGTGGCTTGTCCTGAAGAGATTGCCTACCGCCAGGGCTGGATCGATCGCGATCAGCTGCTGGAACTGGCCGGACCGCTGGCCAAGAGTGGCTACGGGGATTATCTCCGCATGGTTGCCGACAGCCGGTTCGGACCATGAAGGTCGAGGCCACCGAGTTGCCGGGTGTGTTGCTGATCACCCCGCAGGTGTTCACCGACGAGCGCGGCTGGTTCCTGGAGACCTGGCGCCGGGAGCGCTACCTGGCCCACGGGATCGGGCCGGATTTCGTGCAGGGTAACGCCTCCTGTTCAACGCGCGGCGTGCTGCGCGGTTTGCACTACCAGTGGCCCGAGCCGCAGGGAAAGCTGGTCTGGGTCAGCGCCGGGCGGGTGCTGGATGTGGCCGTGGATATCCGTCCGGATTCGCCTGACTTCGGCCGCTGGGCGGGGATCGAGCTGGACGGCGAGCAGCACCAGCAGCTCTGGATTCCCGAAGGTTTTGCGCATGGATTCCAGGTCCTCAGCGAGCAGGCCACGTTCCATTACCTGTGCACCCGGCCCTATCGGGGCGAATATGATGCCGCCCTGGCCTGGAATGATCCCACCATCGCGGTTGACTGGCCGCTGCCGCCGGCCGGGCTGTCGGCCAAGGACGCCGCCGCGCCTCGCTTGAGCGAGGTCGAGCGCAGCCGGCTGCCGGCGTGAGGATTCTGCTGACCGGTGCCGACGGTCAACTTGGCCGCCACCTGACACCGCGGCTTGAGGTGCTGGGAGAAGTCATTACCAGCACTCGCAGGGGCGGCGACTGGCCGTGCGACTTGACCGAGACCGAGGCCCTGGATGATCTGCTCGACGGGGCCAGGCCGGATGTGATCATCAACCCGGCGGCATGGACCGCCGTCGACGCGGCCGAGGACGAGCCGGCCGCGGCCGCGGCGCTGAATGTTGAGCTCCCGACCCGGCTGGCGGCCTGGTGTGCGGCCCACGGCGCGCGCCTGGTGCATTTCTCCACCGACTACGTATTTGACGGCGAGCCCGGACGAGCCTGGAACGAGTTCGATCCAACCTCGCCGGTAAGCGTCTACGGCCGCACCAAGCTGGCCGGCGAAGAGGCGATCCGCCGTTCCGGAGCCCACGCTCTCATTTTGCGCACCGCCTGGCTCTACAGCCGCCTGCCGGGAAATTTCCTGAGCGCGATTCTGCGTCGCGCCGCGAGTGGGGAGCCGTTGCGGGTTGTATCCGATCAGATTGGTTCCCCAACCTGGGCCGGCAGCCTGGCGCGCATGACCGTGGCAGCGCTGGGCGACTGCTTGCCCAGGCCGGAACCGGTGACGCTGCATGCCGTCGACCGTGGCTGTGTCAGCTGGCATGCATTTGCCGAGTTGGCGGTAACTATGGCGGCCGAGCGCGGTCTGATCGATGAAGTGGTGCCGGTTGCGGCGATCGATTCGGCCGAGTGGCCGCAGAAGGCGCGTCGGCCGAGCTGGTCGGTGCTCGATGTCGAGGCCCTGGAACAATGCACCGGTTGCACCGCCTGGACTACCCGGCAGGCGCTGGCGACCTGTCTTGAGGAGTGGAAGGAAGAGGCATGCTGATACCCGTGATTTTGTCTGGTGGCGCCGGGACCCGCCTGTGGCCGGTTTCGCGCAAGGCCCACCCGAAACCGTTCATGCGCCTGGCCGACGGCAAGACCCTGGCTGCGAGCACCATTGAGCGTGCGGCAAAAGTAGGCTCCAGCGAGGTGACGCTGACCGTAACCTCGCGCGACTATTATTTTCTGACCCGGGACCTGTATCGTGAAGCCGCGCCGGCCGGGGATCACCACTTCCTGCTCGAGCCGGTCGGTCGCAACACCGCCCCGGCGATTGCCGCGGCGGCACACTGGGTGCAGGAACGCTTCGGGCCGGAGGCCTGCCTGCTGGTGTTGCCGGCCGACCATTTGATTCGCGACCAGGAGGCATTTGCCGCGGCTGTTGCCGCGGCCGCGGCGCTGGCCGCCGACGACTGGTTGACTTGTCTGGGGGTGCATCCCACGCACGCCGAGACCGGCTACGGATACATTCGGGCCGGACGGACCGAGGGCGGCGGGCAGACGATCGAGGCCTTCGTCGAGAAGCCGGATGCGGCTACCGCCCAGCGCTACTACGAATCCGGCCAGTATCTCTGGAACGGGGGCATGTTCTGTTTCCGGGCCGGCGCAATTCTGGCTGCCCTGGCCGAGCACAGTCCGGACATCGCGCACGGCGTGGAGCGGGTCTGGCAGGCGACCGCAACGCGCGCTGAGCCGGTGGAGCTGGATCCGGCCAGTTTTGCCGATCTGCGCTCCGATTCGATCGACTTCGCGGTGATGGAAAAAGCGCGTCGGCGTGCCGTGGTGCCGGTCAGTTGCGGCTGGAGCGATATCGGATCCTGGCAGGCCATCAGCGAATTGTACGAGGGCGATTCGCACGGCAACCGGGTCAGTGGTGAAGCCGTACTGGTTGATTCGCGCAACACGTTTGTCCAGGGCGAGCAGCGCCTGGTTGCAGCGGTCGGCGTGGACGATCTGGTGATTGTGGATACCGGGGATGCAGTCCTTGTGGCCGGCCGCGAACGGGCCCAGGATGTCAAGGCCGTGGTCGATGAACTGACCCGCACCAAGCACGATTCTGCCGTTCATCACCGCACCGTGCATCGGCCGTGGGGCCGTTACACGGTGCTGGAGGACGGTCAGGACTGCAAGGTCAAGCGCCTGGTGGTTCGCCCGGGCGGCGTGCTTTCGCTTCAGCGCCACCGTCAGCGAAGTGAACACTGGACGGTCGTATCGGGACAGGCCAGCGTGCGTCTGGATGACCAGGAGTTCACGCTGGGGCCGGGACAAGCCACGCAAATCCGGGTCGGGCAACTGCACCGCCTGGAGAACCGGGGCGAAGAAGAAGTGCATATTATCGAGGTTCAAACCGGAACGTATTTCGGCGAAGACGACATTGAACGCTTGGAGGACAGGTATGGAAGGGTGTAACTGGCGACGTATGACGCTTGCTTTCGGGTTGCTGTGCGCGGCCGCGGCGCTGGCCGCCGAGGATGTCGGGCAATGGGAGGCCGAGGCGCACGAGTGGCGCGAGCAGCGTCTGGAGCGTCTGACGGCTCCATTCGGTTGGCTGAGCCTGGTCGCGCTGAGTTTCCCCGGCGACGGCGACTGGCTCGTCGGCAGCGATGAGGGCAGTGATCTGGGCCTGATTTCCGGGCCGGACCACTGGGGTACGCTGAGTTTGCGCGGAACGCGGGCCTGGTTTGAGCCGGCCGCTGATGGCATTGCCGTGGAGGGTGAGCTGCTTGCTGAGGGCCTGGAGTTGACCGTGGCCGGAGATGAGCCGGCGACCCGGGTCAGCGCCGGCAGTGGCTGGTTTGAAATTGCGCGCCGCGGCGATCGCCTGGTGTTTCGGGCGCGCGACCGCGAGGCCGAAACCCGGCGCGATTTCCAGGGCCTGGACTACTTCGAATTCAACCCGGATTGGCGGGTTGAAGCGCGCTGGGAAGCGCACCCCGAGGGCGCGACCATTCCCATTGCCGATGTACTCGGTGAGTTGCGTGATCAGCCCAATCCCGGTCGGGCCGTGTTTGAATTCGATGGTCAAACCTTTGCCCTGGAAGCGCTGGCGGCCGATGATGCACTTTTCTTTATCGTCGCTGACCGGACTTCGGGTCGGGAGACTTATGGACTGGGACGCTATCTGTACTCGGAGTTGCCGTCCGACGGCCGGGTAGTGCTGGACTTCAATCGCAGCTATAACCCTCCGTGCGCGTTCAACGCCTACACCACCTGCCCGCTTCCACCACCGGAAAACCGCCTCGATGTGCGCATCGAAGCGGGGGAATTGCGTTACCGCGGCAGCGGCGGTATTCAGCCGGCCGACCTGGGGTCGTGACCGGGTAAGGAAACGGGCCGCCGGATCGCAGCAACCGGCGGCCCGTTATCGGTTGCCGGCTAGTCGCGGGCCGGCTCCTCCAGCACAATGCGGTCGCGGTTGCGATCGACGGTGGCCAGGCCGATGCCGCGCACATTGACCAACTCGTCGATGTGGTCGAAGCCGCCGTGCTCCTCGCGGTAGGCAATGATGGCTTCGGCGCGGGCTTCACCGATGCCGGTCAGGGCCTCGGCCAGTTGTTCGGCCGTGGCGGTATTGACGTTGACCGTCATGTTTTCGGCGTGGGCCAGGCCGGTCAGGGCAAAGCACAGCAGCAGGGCGGCAATGGTGTTCTTGATCATGGTCAATCTCCTTTTCAATGGTTATCAAAGTAGTTTCAGTTGTGATTCCCGGTGATTCCGGGACCCGCCGGACGCCCGTCCGACGTTGACAACAGAATAGAAATCACGGCTTTTTTGCGCAGTGGGAAAGGCGACCGGGAATCGGTAGGAAATCGAAGTTTCGATCCGGGGGAAAAACGCTTCTCAGGTTTTGAGAAAACGGCGTGCTGGAATGTAGTCCAGACTCAAGACAACCTGTAGGAGATTTTCCATGCAACAAAGCGCCAGTTCGCGCCAGTTTCGTGACCAGATCGTCGGGCGCACCATCACCGGCGTGATCGCCCGCCCGGGTCGGGGAGGAGAGCCACCCGTAGTGCTGATGATGCGCTTTGACGACGGCAGCGTGGTCGAGTTTGTCTCCCCGCGCAGCGATCGTCTGATCCGCGCTGCGCTGACCCAAACCCAGGCACTGCCGGCCGTGCCGGGTCCGCATTCCGGGGGCATCGGGCCGCAAATGACGCTGGAGGGCCTACTCCCGACTGGCGCGGTGGAAGAGCGCGCTCTGGTCTCGCCGGTACATCGCTGTTGACTGCCGACTATGCCGCCCTGCGTTTATCCACACGCGTTGTGGATAAGGTTGTGTGCGAATCGGCGCTACGGTCTCCGCAGCCTGCTCTTTTCCGTTTTGGGTAAATTTTGTCCAGAAATAAAAGTACCTATAAAATCAGGTACGTACGATTTTTTCGAGCGGTCTTGCAGGGCGTGGTCGGCGTGAGGGATTGGTCAAACCATGAATCAGGCAGTTGTGCATAACAACCGCAGGCCACACTTCAGCAATAAGGCTTAAGTGCTTGAATCAGGGCTCGCGCAGCTCGTCGGCCCCGATCTCCGCCGGCCATTGGGCCAGGTGCTCCAGCAGCTCGCGCCGTTCCGGGTGTTGCTGGAACAATTCGGTCAGGCGCTGCTGGTATTCGGCCAGCTGAATACTGGCAAGCTCCGGGTCATGCAGCAAGCGCCGGCGGCGGTAGGCCTGCCACCGCGCCAGTTCGCTTTCGTCGAGTCGCTCCGGCCATAGCCGCGCCCGGTAGCGAAACAACAGGGTGTTGAGCCGCTCGTCTTCGAACGGGGTGGATAACTCGTTGAGCTGGTCCGGAGAGAGTTCGCGGATGCGATCGCGCAGGCTTGCGTCGGATCCGCGCACGAAGCCGCCATAGAGATCGAGTTCCGGGTCGATGGCAGTACCCGGCGGGCGCTGGAACAGTGCCTTGAGCCTGACGATGAAGTCGGGGTGGTCGTGCAGCACGGCGGCGTGCGCCTCAACCTGGGGGAGGTCAAGTTCCAGGCGCTCTGTTGCCGCTTCATCGAGCACGGTCATCGGCGCAAGCATCGGGCAACGATTGCTGCGCACGATCTTGACCGGGAGGCGTTGCAGACCCTCCGGAAGATCAGCCGCCGGCGTCCAGAGCAGATCGGCGAGCTGGTCGGCGTCCAGCTCAAGGAAAGGGTACGGATCCTTGCGCAGGTTCCAGACCAGCCACTGTGAGCGAATGGCGGGATGCTCGGCCAGCGGCAGGACCGGGGCGGTGGCGCTGTAGCGGGCCGGCAGGCGGGAGCTGGCGTGCAGCAGCGGCCGGCGCTGCGCCAGCAGCGCGCTGACGGTGTGACGCTCGCGCATGCGCAGGGCCCATTGCCATAACCGTGGTTGGGCGGCACGCATCCGTCGGGCCAGGCCCAGGGTGGCCTCAACGTCGGCCATGGCGTCGTGGGCATTGCGGGTATCGAGGCCATTGGCTGCCGCAAGCGCTTCGAGCCGGAAGCCGGGGCTGCCGTCCTCGCGGTCCGGCCAGGCCAGACCGTCGGGCCGCAGGGCCCGCATCATGCGGGCCAGATCGATCAGGTCGAAGCGGCTGTTGCCGTTGGCGTACTCGCGCGCATAGGGATCGAAAAAGTTGCGCCAGAACAGATGCCGGGTAAATTCATCGTCGAAGCGCAGGCTGTTGTAGCCAACGCTGCAGGTGCCTGGCTGATGCATCTGGACCGCGATGGCGCCGGCGAACTCGTTTTCCGGCAAACCCTCGGCCCGGGCCTGCTGCGGCGTGATGCCGGTGATCAGGCAGGCATCGGGCTGCGGCAGCAGATCGCTGGCCGGCTGGCAGTACAGCATCACCGGCTCACCCACTGGCTCCAGGTCGGCGTCGGTGCGGATGGCGGCAAACTGGGCCGGCCGGTCCCGGCGCGGATCAGCGCCAAAGGTTTCGTAGTCGTGCCAGAGGAAGCTCTCAGCCATGGCCAGGCTCGTACGGGCGGTGGGTGGAAGGAAGAATCTTCGCACGATCGAGCGCACGGCTCGGGTACCATTTCGACAGATTTTTACTCATGGACGGGATATGACCAACAAGGCCACGTTCGGCGCAGGTTGCTTTTGGGGTGTAGAGGCGAGATTTCGTCAGGTGCCAGGTGTCGCGGACGCGCTGGTCGGCTACATGGGTGGGCACGTCGATGAGCCCAGCTACCAGCAGGTCTGTACCGACCAAACGGGCCACGTCGAGGTGGTGCAACTGGATTACGATCCGGATGCGGTGGGCTACGATCGCCTCCTGCGTGCTTTTTTCGCGATGCATGACCCAACCCAGGTCGATCGCCAGGGCCCGGATGCTGGGCGCCAGTATCGCTCGGTGATTTTTTACCACGATGAACAACAGCGCGAACTGGCCGAGCAGGTGCTGGGCGAAATGAATGCCTCCGGTCGCTTCCCCGGCCCGATCGCGACCCGGATCGAGCCAGCGGCGACCTTCTGGAAGGCCGAGGATTACCATCAGCAGTATCTGGCCCGTCGTGGTGGCAGCTGCGCCTTGTGATCCAGCGGGTCCCCCGGCCCGGCCCCGACTGATTCTGTTGCGTCATGCCCAGGGCATGCTGGGCACGCAAGACTACGACCGCCTGTCGGAGACCGGCCTGGTCCAGGCAGCGCTGCTTGGACAGCGGCTGGCGGGTGAGGGGATTGAGTCATGGCCGGTCTGGAGCGGCGCCCTGCGGCGCCACCGCCAGACCGTTGACGCGCTGCCTGTCGCGGGCGTGGTTCAGATCAATCCCTGCCTGAACGAGTACCGGGTCGATCATTTGCTGATGGCGGCCCGCGAGCAGGCGTCCCATCTGGGTTTGCGTCCGCCGCCGGAATCCGCTTTCGCCGACCCGGTCGCGTTTCTGGCCACGTTCATGGCCTGGTTCCCGGAGGTGCTCGACTACTGGCAGCGTGATGTCTTGCGTGATCCGATCAACGGATCCTGGGCGGCGTTTCAAACCCGGGTGCTGCTGGCCGTGCCGGCCTGGCGTCGATGTTTGCGCGCGGGGCGCTCGGTCGTGGTGGTGACTTCGGCCGGGGTGATCAGCACCCTGGTGGCCGAGTTGTGCGGTCATGATCTGGAATGGCAGCGCCGGCTCAACGTCAGCTTGTACAATGCCTCGGTAACCGAGCTGGGCCTGGAGCACGACCGGTGCTGGCGCATAGCGCGCCTGAACTGCGTCGAACATCTGGCCGAGCGCGGTCTGCAAACCCTGGCCTGAGGCCAATCAAGTCAAAATTTTGCAAGGGAGATTCAGTGAGCGAGCCCGTTGTCATTATTACCGGATCAAGCCGCGGCATCGGTCAGGCTACGGCCGAAGTCATGGCCGAACGCGGCTACCGGGTGGTGGTGTCCAGCCGCTCGCAGGACAGCTGCGAACCGGTCGCCGAAGCGATCCGTGCCGCTGGCGGCCAGGCCGTGGCCATACCCTGCCACATCGGTCATGAAGAGCAGCTGGAAGCCCTGGTCAGTAGAGCCGTCGAGCAGTTTGGCCGCCTCGATGCGGTAGTCATGAATGCGGCCAGCAACCCGGTCTACGGTCCGTCTGATCAGGTCGACCAACAGGCGTTTGACCTGATCATGCGCAATAACGTGTTCAGCGCCATGCGCCTGGCCCACGCCGCCCGTCCGCATCTGAAAGCAGCCGGCAACGGGGCGCTGGTGTTGGTGTCTTCGATTGCCGGTCAGTTTGGCAACAAGCTTATCGGTGTTTACGGCATGTCGAAGGCGGCCGAGAATCAACTGGTTCGCAACCTCGCCCTGGAACTGGGCGGAGATGGCATCCGCGTCAATGCGGTAGCGCCCGGACTGGTCAAGACCGATTTCGCCCGTGCCCTGCTGGAAAACGAGCGCATGGTGCGGTACTTCGAGACCACGACGCCCCTGAAGCGTTTGGCCGAGCCGGTCGATATTGGGCGTGTGATTGCCTTCCTGTGCGGTCCTGACTCCGGCTGGCTGTCAGGCCAGGTGCTGACCGCAGACGGCGGGCTGTCGGTGACCGGCGGGTTCTGAGGCCTGTTGACCGTGCGCGTTGTCGGCTGGATCTTGCTGGCGGTAGCCGGGATGCTGGCTCATCCGGAGGCCGCGCGGGCCCAGATTTACACCTATGTCGATGAAAACGGAATCACCGTGTTCACCGATCGCAAGCCCGACAGCACGCGCTATCAGGTGCGCAATCTCGGCTGTTACGGCACCTGCCGCACGGGCGTGGACTGGGAGCGCACGCCCCTGTTCAACGGGCATTTCCAGGCCGAAATCGAGGCCGCCAGCGAAGTTTTTGGTGTCGATCCCGCGCTCGTTCGCGCGGTTGTGCACGCCGAGTCCTGGTTCGAGGTCGATGCGGTCTCCCATGCCGGCGCCCAGGGCTTGATGCAGTTGATGCCGGATACCGCGCGTCGCTTCGGGGTGATCAATGCGCTGGATCCGGTCGACAACATCAGTGGTGGAGTCGCCTATCTGGCCTGGTTGTCGGAGCAGTTCGATCAGGACCTAGTGCGCATTCTGGCAGCCTACAACGCCGGGGAAAACGCCGTGCGCCGCCACGATGGCGTGCCGCCGTTTCCGGAAACGCGCGAATACGTGCGCCGGGTCCAGATTCTCCACCGGCGCTACCGGTCGCAGTGAGGGCACCGGGCCGGGCCCGGACGGCGCACCGTGCTTTCAGCGCACGACGGTGACGTTGCAGCGGGCCTGGTCAACCACGCCCTTGGCCACAGAGCCCATCAGCAGCTGTTCGAACAGGCCCTTGCTGCGATGACCGACGACAATGTGACTGACGTTTTGGCTCTGGGCCAGGGCCAGCAATTGTTCGACCGGCTGGCCTTCGAGGATGTGCAGCTGGATTTCCACACCGGTCTCTCCCGCCTGTGCGGCCAGCGAGTCGAGCTTCTTGCGCAACTGTTCACGTCGCTGCTCAATCAACGCTTCGCGCTCGCTGGCTTCGGCCATTTCGATGTCTGGTCCATAGACCACGGCGCAGGCATGCAGAACAGCCGCTGCCCGAGCGGCAAGATTGAGGGCGTAGGCGAATGCCTTGTCCCCCTGCGGTGAACCGTCAATGCCGACAAGAATGTGGCTGCTCATTGGCTTGCAGACTGGCTTGCAGACTGCGCGGGACGTCCGGCCTCAGCCGGACATGCCCCGGAGGTGCTGGTTCAGCCGCGACTTGTGCCGGGCAGCCTTGTTGGCGTGCATAATGCCCTTCGAAACCGAACGGTCGATTGCTGGAACCGCGGCCTGGTAGGCCGACTCTGCAGCCGCCTTGTCGCCGGCTTCAATGGCGCGCAGAACCCGCTTGATCCGGGTCCGGACATGCGAGCGAAGCGACGCGTTGCGTTGGCGATGCCGCTCGGCCTGACGGGCCCGTTTGCGGGCAGAAACGCTGTTGGCCACGAAGTACTCCTGATTGGTCTGGTGACAATTGGTCTGGTGACAAAAAATCTAGCAGAGTATTGTCGGATGGAAACGAGGCGCAGTCAAGACTGCTGCACATCAGATGGCGGGTTTAGTGCATGAGTTTGCTGCGCTCGACCTTTCATTTCGGCTCCATGACCTTGGTTTCGCGCATCCTGGGGTTTGTCCGCGACGTGGTGCTGGCCAGGGCGTTCGGCGCCAGCGCCGCAACCGATGCCTTCTTCGTTGCCTTCAAGATCCCCAATTTCCTTCGCCGCCTTTTTGCCGAAGGTTCGTTTTCGCTGGCTTTTGTGCCGGTGCTCGCCGAGTATCGCGAGCGCGGTGACCAAGCGGCACTGAAATCGCTGATCGATGCCACCGCCGGTACCCTGCTGGCCGTCTTGCTGGTCATCACCGCGTTGGGGGTGGCTGCCGCACCCTGGGTGATCCGCCTGTTTGCGCCCGGTTTCATGGCCGAGCCGGAGCAACTGGCGCTGGCCGCCGATATGCTCCGGATCACGTTTACGTATCTGCTGTTCATTGCCCTGACCGCGCTGGCGGGCGGCATCCTCAATACTTTGGGGCGCTTTGCGCTGCCGGCGCTCACCCCGGCCCTGCTCAATATTTCCCTGATTGTGGCGGCATTGGGTTTCAGCGGGTTTTTCGCCGAGCCGGTCAAGGCCCTGGCCTGGGGGGTGCTGGTTGCCGGGGTTGTCCAATTGGCCGTTCAACTGCCGCTGCTGGCCCGTCATGGTGTGCTGCCGCGACCGCGAGCGGGCTTCGCCCATCCTGGCGTGAAGCGCATTCTGCGCCTGATGATCCCGACCTTGTTCGGATCCTCGGTGGCCCAGATCAACCTCCTGCTGGATGTGTTGATCGCATCGCTGCTGATTTCCGGCAGCCTGACCTGGCTGTACTACGCCGATCGCTTGATGGAATTCCCTCTCGGGCTGTTTGGGGTTGCCCTGTCCACGGTTATTCTGCCCAGCCTTGCCGCCCTGCACGCGCGCCGGCGTGCCGACCGCTTTCGCGCCACCCTGAACTGGGCGGTGTTGCTGGGGCTGGTCATTGGTCTGCCGGCTGCCGTCGGTCTCGGTGTTCTGGCCGAAGCCGTGACCGTGACCCTGTTTCACTACGGCGCCTTCAGCCTGGATGATGTCGCCATGGCGGCGCTTGCCTTGATGGTCTACTGCCTGGGCTTGCCCGCCTTTATCGGGGTCAAGATCCTGGCGCCGGCCTATTTTTCGCGCCAGGACACCCGCACTCCGGTTCGCATCGCCATCATTGCGCTGGTCGCCAACATGTTGCTCAACGTGGTGTTCGTGCTGGCGCTGACGCATCACCTTGCCGACGGCGATTTCAGCGCCGGACTGCTGGCGACACTGGCCGCCCACCCGGGCGCGCACGTGGCGCTGGCCCTGGCCTCCAGTGTTTCGGCCTGGATCAACGCGGCGCTGCTGTGGCGTAATCTCAAACCGGTTGGTCTCGCGCCTCAGCTGCCCTGGGCCGATCTGGCGCGAGTCGTGCCGGGCTGTCTGGCCATGCTGGGGGTGATTGCCTGGTTCATGCCGGGCGTGACCACCCTGGCCGAGCTCGGTGCGGGCGGACGCGCGCTCTGGCTCAGTGCCGGCATCATGCTCGGTGCCGTGACCTATGCCACGGTCGTCTACGCGCTTGGCCTGCGCCCGCGCAGCCTGGTCCGACCGGCCGAAGAAGTTGGTTGATGCGCTGCCAAACCCGGTAGAATTCCGCTCTTATCATGGATCTGATCCGCTTTCTACACGATCGCCCGCCCGGCGCCCCGCCCAGTGCCTTGACCATCGGCAACTTCGATGGCCTGCATCGTGGCCACCAGGCGCTGATCGAGCGCGTTGTGGCCCGAGCGCCTGCGCTGGTGCCGGCTTTGATGTGTTTCGAGCCCCTGCCGATGGCGTTGTTTCGGCCGGACGATCCGCCCGTGCGCCTGATGGCCGTAGCCGACCGGCTGTGCTGGGCGGCCCGTTACGGGATCCAGCGAATGTTCATGCCGCGCTTCTCGCGCCGGTTTGCCGCGCTCACGCCCGAAGCGTTTGCCGGCGAGCTGGTGGCAGGCGCCGCCGCCGCCCGCCACGTGGTGGTTGGAGCGGATTTCCGCTTCGGCGCGCGTGCCGCCGGCGATGTCGACTACCTCGCCCGGCTTGGCGAGCGCCACGGCTTTTCCGTTGAGGTGGTCGACCCGGTCTGCGTGGATGGCGCGAAAGTCTCGTCGAGCGCTCTGCGCCGGCTCCTGGCAGAGGGTGCAGTCGGTCGGGCGAGCGAACTGCTCGGCCGGCCGTACACGCTGAGCGGTCGGGTCCTGCGCGGCCAGCGCCTTGGCCGGTCGCTGGGGTTTCCGACGGCCAATCTGCGCCCGCCGGTGCCGCCGGCCCTGCACGGCGTGTTCGCCGTCCGCGTCCACGGTGCCGGACTCCAGGGGCACCCCGGCGTGGCCAACTTTGGCCGGCGTCCGACCGTCAACGGCAGCGGCTGGCTGCTCGAAGCGCACCTGTTCGATTACGATGGCAACCTGTATGGCCGGCGGCTGGAAGTGGAATTTGTCGAGCGTCTCCGTGGCGAGGCCAGGTTCGACGACCTGGCAGCGCTGACCCGCCAGATGCAGGAAGATGCCCGCCAGGCGCGCCGGCTGCTGGATCAAGCGCCCGCTGTTTTCTCTCCCTCTCAACCAGGCCCGTAGCCCATGGATTACAAGGACACGATCAACTTGCCGCAAACGGCCTTTCCGATGAAGGCATCGCTGGCCGCGCGCGAGCCGCAGGCGCTGGCGCGCTGGCAAGAGCAGAACCTGTATCGCCGGATCCAGCAGGCGACCGCCGGACGGCCAAAGTTCGTTCTGCATGACGGCCCGCCTTATGCCAACGGTGACATTCATATCGGCCATGCGGTCAACAAGATTCTCAAGGACATCGTGGTGCGATCGGCGCTATTGGCGGGGTATCACTCGCCGTATGTGCCGGGCTGGGACTGCCACGGCCTGCCGATTGAGCTGCAGGTGGAAAAGAAAGTTGGCAAGGTCGGCCACAAAGTGGATGCGGCAACGTTCCGGCAGAAGTGTCGTGAATATGCCGACCGCCAAATTGCCAGCCAGTCGGCTGATTTTCAGCGCCTCGGCGGCCTCGGTGACTGGGACGCCCGATACGCAACGCGCGATTTCCGGTACGAGGCCGACATGCTGCGCGCCCTGGCCCGGATCGTCGAGCGCGGCCACCTCAAGCGCGGCGTCAAGCCGGTGCACTGGTGTTTCGACTGCGGCTCGGCGCTGGCCGAGGCCGAGATCGAGTACCGCGACAAGACCTCGACGGCGATCGACGTGTTGTTTCCGGCGGTGGATCCGCGCGCCCTGGCCGAGCGTTTTGGCAGCGACGCCATGGCTGATGATGCCGGCGTTGTGATCTGGACCACCACGCCCTGGACGATTCCGGCCAACCTGGCCGTATGTCTGCACGGCGAACTGGAGTACGAACTCATTCGTGCGCACCAGGGCAGTCGCGTACTGGAACTGGTCGTGGCCGCGGAGTTGCGCGGGCCGGTCAGTGCGCGACTGGGGCTGGACCAGGTCCAATGCCTGGGTCGGGTGCGCGGCGGGGCGCTGGAGCACCTGCGGTTGCGCCACCCCTACAACGGCCGCGAAGTGCCCGTGATTCTTGGCGATCACGTCACCACGGAAGCCGGCACCGGTGCAGTGCATACCGCACCGGGCCATGGCCAGGAAGACTTCGAGGTCGGTCAGCAATACGGACTGGAAGTGTACAACCCGGTCGACGGCGGTGGCGTGTTCGTGGCCGACACCCCGGTGGTGGCCGGCCAGTTTGTATGGGCGGCCAACCAGACGCTGGTCGACCATATGCGCGCGCAGGGCAGCCTGCTGGCGGCGGAGCCCTTTGAGCACAGCTATCCCCATTGCTGGCGACACAAGACCCCGACCGCTTTCCGGACCACCCCGCAGTGGTTTATTGCCATGGACCAGGCCAATCTGCGCGCCGACGCGCTGGCCGCGATCGAGCGCGTACGCTGGGTGCCGGACTGGGGCCAGGCGCGAATCCGCAGCATGATCGAGACCCGCCCGGACTGGTGCATTTCCCGTCAGCGCACCTGGGGCGTGCCGCTGGGCCTGCTCATCGACCGCGAAACCCAGGAGCCTCATCCGCAATCGCCGGCACTGCTGGCCCAGTTGGCTGACCTGGTCGAGCGCGAAGGGGTGGATGCGTGGTATCGGGGCGATATTGTCGAGCGTCTGGGTGCCGATCCGGCTCGCTATGAAGCGGTCAGCGACATTCTCGATGTCTGGTTCGACTCGGGTGTCAGCCATCACTGCGTGCTCGAACAGGATGCCGAGCTGGGCCGGCCGGCGGATCTGTACCTCGAAGGCTCGGATCAGCATCGCGGCTGGTTCCAGTCGTCCTTGCTGACCTCGGTCGCCATGCACGGCACGGCGCCGTATCGCCAGGTCCTCACCCATGGCTTCACGGTCGACAGCGAGGGCCGGAAGATGTCGAAGTCGCAGGGCAATGTGGTGGCCCCGCAGCAGATCATGAACACCCTCGGCGCCGACATCCTGCGGCTATGGGTGGCGGCTGCCGACTACCGTCAGGAGATGTCGGTCTCCGACGAAATTCTCAAGCGCGTGGCCGACGCCTACCGCCGAATTCGCAACACCGCTCGCTTCCTGCTGGGCAACCTGCATGATTTCGACCCGGCCACCAACCTGCTGTCGCCGAGCGAACTGCTGCCGCTGGATCGTTATGCGGTGGATCTGGCCGCCCGCCTGCAGGCCGAGATTCGCTCAGCCTACAAGGATTACCGGTTTTTCAGTATCTACCAGCGCCTGCACCACTTCTGCAGCGTGGACATGGGAGCGTTCTATCTCGACATCATCAAGGATCGGCTCTACACCCTGCCGGCCGACCACCCCGCTCGGCGCTCGGCCCAGACCGCCATGCACCATGTGCTCGAGGCGCTGGTGCGCTGGCTGGCGCCGCTGTGCTGTTTCACGGCCGAGGAAATCTGGGCCGAGATGCGTGGCGAGCGACCGGAGTCGGTCATGCTCGCGACCTGGTACGAGCAGCTGGCCGAGATGCCGGCCGAGGACCGCGCCTTCTGGCGTCGCCTGCGGGCCGTGCGCGAAGTGGTCGGGCCGCGCCTGGAGGAGTTGCGCCGGTCCAAGGCGATCGGATCTTCGCTGGCCGCCGAGATTACCCTCGAGGCCGACGGCGGGGTGGCCGAAGACCTGGCCCGGGTCGGCGAGGAACTGCGCTTTCTGTTCCTGTCTTCGGACGTGCACCTGGGGCCGGTGGATGCCGCATCCGGGCAAACCATGATCGATGGCGATTCGCTGAAGTTCTCGGTGCGAGCCACCGACCATGCCAAGTGCGTGCGCTGTTGGCATCACCGCGACAGCGTGGGCCAGTCCGCTGATCACCCCGAGTTGTGCGGCCGTTGCGTCGGCAACATTTCCGGGCAGGCTGAAACGAGGCGCTGGGCGTGAGTCTTGGCCAGGGCATGGGCCTGGGGCGCTACCTGCTGTGGCTCGCGTTGGCGGCGCTGCTGGTTGCGCTGGACCTGTGGACCAAGCACCTGGCCAGCCAGAACCTGGAGTTGTACCGGCCACAGGCAGTCACCGCCTGGCTGAATCTGACCCTGGCCCATAACGAGGGTGCGGCATTCAGCTTCCTGGCCGGGGCCGGCGGCTGGCAGCGCTGGTTTTTCAGCGCGGTCGCCGTGGTGGTCAGCGTGGTGCTGATGGTGTGGCTCAAGCGTCTGCCGCACCGGGCCCGCCTGCTGCCGGTTGCCCTGACCCTGGTGCTCGGTGGTGCGCTGGGAAACCTGGTCGATCGCGTTCGGCAGGGTTACGTGGTCGATTTCATTGATATTCACTACCAGGGCTGGCACTGGCCGGCGTTCAATGTTGCCGACAGCGTGATCGTCACCGGTGTTGTTCTACTCCTGATCGAAGGCTTTATTCCGCGGCGCGGGAAAGCCTGAAGCGTTCTGCAGAAGCTGGAAATAAAAAGCCCCGGACTGGCCGGGGCTTTGGGGTCGGGCAGTTCTGCGCCCCGATGGGTCAGTCTTCGCCCATGAAAAAGCCAAACAGGTGCAGCAGGCTGGAAAACAGGTTGTAAATCGAGACGAACAACGTAACGGTCGCCATGATGTAGTTGCGCTCGCCACCGCGCACGATCTGCTGGGTTTGGTACAGAATCAGCCCGCACATCAGGAGCGCAAACATGGACGAAACCGCCAGCCCCAGCGCGCTCATCTGGAAGAAGATCGACGCCAGCCCGGCGAGAAAAGCGACCAGGATGCCCACAAAAAGAAACGGCCCCAGGAAGCTGAAGTCACGGCGCGTCACCATGGCAAAGCCCGACAGACCGACGAAGGCAACCGCGGTGGCACCAAAGGCGGCGATCACCAGTTCGTGGCCGTTGCTGAACACGGTCAGGTAGCTGTTGATGATGGGCCCGAAGGTAGCGCCCATGAAACCGGTCAGGGCAAAGACGCTAAGCAGACCCCAGGCCGAGTTGCGCAGCGCCATGGTCAGAAACAGCAGGCCGAAGTAGCCGCCCAGCGTCAGCAATACGCCGGGGTAGGGCCAGCCATTGCTCATGGCAATGTAGGCCATGAAGGAACTGAACAGCAGCGTCATGGCCAGCAGGTTCCAGGTGTTGCGCAACACCTTGCGGGCGCTTTCGTCGATTTCGACGCCGGCGCTGCGGGGAAGGGAGGCAGTTCTCAGACGATCATTCATGATTTGGTCAGTCCTTGGTTACCAGTTGTTGGGTACGACGCTTGTGCGAACGCAGCGTCCGGATGACCCGGCGCCGCGTCCCCACTACAGACCGCAATGGTAGCAGGAAGGTTTCACTGTTGCTGACGAGGTTTTCATCAAGGCTGATCTGGGGCTATAATGGCGGGCTGTCCCGTTGGTCTGGTCGCGGACCGGTCGGGGAACATCAACCTATTGACGAACAAGTGAGTCCTGCCATGAGCAAGAGTTTCGAGATTGCGGCCGAACTGCGTGCCGACGTGGGGAAAGGTGCGAGCCGCCGCCTGCGTCGCGCCGGCAAGGTTCCGGCTGTCCTGTACGGCGCTGACCGTGAACCGGTCAGCCTGACCGTCGACCACAACTTCATGATCCACGCCATCGAGGACGAAGCCTTTCGATCGTCCGTGCTCCAGCTGGTGGTCGACGACAACAAGCGCCAGAGCGTGGTGCTGCGTGATCTGCAGCAACATCCGTTCAAGCCCCTGATCACGCATATAGATTTTCTGCGGGTCTCGGCCGGCCAGGAGTTGCGCATGCAGGTGCCGCTGCATTTTGTCAACGAGGAGCGCTCGGAGGCCGCGCGCCAGGCTGGCGTGGTCGTGTCCTACCAGGTCACGGAGATCGAGATTTCAGCGACGCCGGAAAACCTCCCCGAGTACCTCGAGGTCGATTTGTCCGGCCTTGAGCCCGGCGACAGCGTGCTGATCAGCCAGATTCCCCTGCCGGCCGGGGTCACGATCCCGGCGCTGGAGGTTTCTGAGGATAACGATTCGGCTGTGGTCTCGGCGATTTACATCCGCGCCGGCCAGGGCACCGGTGAAATGGCCGCCGCGGCTGATGAAGCGGCCGATGTGGCATCCGAGGTCGAAACCCTGGCTGAATCGGCCGACGAAGAGGCATCGGATGAAGACGAAGCCGACGGTGACGCCGACGAAGAGAGCGGCGCGCGCGATCGTTGAGTCGAGTGCCGAGACGATGGCGGTCGGGACGAATGTGCGGTGAGCGTTCGCTGGCTGATTGCAGGTCTGGGTAACCCCGGCACGAAGTACGGCAAAACCCGGCACAACGCCGGGTTTTGGTTTCTGGATGGTCTCGACGCCCGGTGGGCGTTGGGTGAGAAGGCGGACAAGAAGTTCCATGGTGAGGTCGGGCGCTGCCGGCGCGCGGCCGTCGGTGTGGTGACTCTGCGTCCGGCCACCTTCATGAACGACTCCGGCCGCGCCGTGCGGGCGGTAACGGACTATTTCGGGATTCCGATCGACCAGGTGCTTGTGGCCTATGACGATCTGGACCTGCCGCCGGGCACGGTGCGCCTGAAAAGCGGCGGCGGGCACGGCGGGCATAACGGTTTGCGCAGCCTGTTTGCTCATCTCGGAGGTCCGGGTTTCTGGCGCCTGCGGATCGGCATCGGCCATCCGGGGGTGCGCGAGGCCGTGACCCCCTGGGTGTTGTCGCGGCCTTCAGCCGAAGAGGAGGGCTGCATCCGCGCCGCCATTGGGCGCTCGGTGGCCGAGATCGAGCCGCTGTTGCACGGCGATGCCGGTCGCGTTCAGCAGGCACTGCATACAACTGCCGGAGAAAACAACTGATGGGTTTCAAATGCGGGATCGTCGGCCTGCCCAACGTGGGCAAGTCGACCTTGTTCAATTGCCTGACCAGTGGCCATATCGCGGCCGAAAACTATCCGTTCTGTACCATCGAGCCCAACGTCGGCATGGTGCCGGTGCCGGATCCCAGGCTCGATGAGCTGGCCGCGATTGCCCGCCCGCAGAAAGTCATTCCGACCATGATGCAGTTTGTCGATATCGCTGGCCTGGTGGCCGGCGCGTCGCGCGGCGAGGGCCTGGGCAACAAGTTCCTGGCCCATATCCGCGAAACCGATGCCATTGCCCATATCGTTCGCTGCTTCGATGATGACGACGTCACCCACGTCGCCGGGCGGGTCGACCCGGTGGATGATATCGAGACCATTGATACCGAACTGGTGCTGTCCGATCTGGAAACGGCCGAGCAGGCGCTGGAGCGCAGCGTGCGCCAGACCCGATCCGGCGACAAGCAGGCGCGGCGGCTGGCGGATGTACTGGAGCGGGTGGTCGCGCACCTGGGCGGCGGGCGGCCGCTGCGCACGCTGACGCTGGAGGCAGACGAACAGGTTGAGCTCGGCAGCTGGCAGTTCATTACCGCCAAGCCGGTGCTGTACGTGGCCAACGTCGATGATTCGACGGCTGCAGACAACCCGCGCGTTGGCGCGGTGCGCGAGCGGGCCGCGGCGGACGGGGCTGAGGTAGTGGTCCTGTGTGCCGCGCTCGAGGCTGAACTGGCCGAGCTCTCGCCGGGCGAGCAGCAGGAATTCCTGGCCGATCTGGGACAGACCGAGCCTGGGTTGCACCGCCTGATCCGGGCAGGCTACGCGCTCCTGGATTTGCTGACGTTTTTTACTGCCGGACCGAAAGAGGTGCGAGCCTGGACGGTGCGCCACGGCTCGACTGCGCCGCAGGCCGCCGGGCGGATTCACACCGACTTCGAGAAAGGTTTCATCCGCGCAGAGGTCACCCGCTACGAGGATTTCATCGCCTGCGGCGGCGAGAGTGGCGCCAAGGCCGCGGGCAAACTGCGCCTGGAGGGCCGCGACTACCGGGTGGCGGAAGGTGACGTGATGCATTTCCGCTTCAATGTGTGATCAGAAGAGATCGGGTATTGACTAGCACCGCTCGATGGGCGACAATTGCGGGCTTCGTCTGGATTTGACGTGATTTGCTGGTTTGGAGCGTCCATGCATGCGGAGGGGTACTCAAGCGGTCAACGAGGGCAGACTGTAAATCTGCTGGCTATGCCTTCGCAGGTTCGAATCCTGCCCCCTCCACCATTCATCGGCTGCGTGTGTCGGAGGTGACTCGGAACGCCAAGCTGAGCGGGTGTAGTTCAATGGTAGAACCTCAGCCTTCCAAGCTGATGATGTCGGTTCGATCCCGATCACCCGCTCCAATAAACGGATTGCGCCCACGTAGCTCAGGCGGTAGAGCACTCCCTTGGTAAGGGAGAGGTCACTGGTTCGAGTCCAGTCGTGGGCACCAGATTTTTGAAAAACAGGTTTCAATCAACAGGGAACGGAGTGTTTTAGGCATGTCCAAGGCAAAGTTTGAACGCAACAAGCCGCACGTTAATGTAGGCACGATTGGTCACGTGGACCACGGCAAGACGACGCTGACGGCGGCGCTGACGAAGGTGTGCGCGGAGGCGCGC
>PXBD01000046.1 GCA_003565625.1 Gammaproteobacteria bacterium | reverse complement strand
GCCTGAGCCTGAGCCTGAGCCTGAGCCTGAGCCTGAGCCTGAGCCTGAGCCTGAGCCTGCCGTGCTGGAGCTTGACTACGACTCGCTCGATCCTGAACTGCTCGAAACTTTTATCGACGAGGCAGTGGAGTTACTCGAGGACGCCGACGGCCGCCTGCAGCAGTGGCACGAAACCCCCGGCGACAAGTCCCTGGTCACCGCCTTGCAGCGTGACCTGCATACCCTCAAGGGTAGCTCGCGCATGGTCGGGCTCAACTCCGTGGCAGGGATCGCGCACGCGCTGGAGGAATTGCTGGAGGGGATTGCCGCCGGCGCCCGTGGCGCCACCTCCGAACGGCGCAACGCGATCGAGACCGGCTGTGACCATCTCAACGATTTGATTGAGGCGGTGCAGCAGCGTCGACCGCTACCGCTCAAAAACCTCGATGATCTGTTCGCCGCTGCAGTCGAAGACATCACGGCACCCGAACTGCCGGCCGAGAAACCTGCGGCCAGCGCCGATTCCGATCGGCCCGGCGAACAATCCGCGCCAAACACCGATCAGCTGCGTCTCGACGCCGATCGGGTCGACGAACTCGTAAACCAGGCCGGCGAAATCAGCATTTTCCGCTCGCGCCTGGAACAGAACATCAGTCAACTGCGCGCCAACATCACCGAAGTCGACGAAACCATCGCGCGCCTGCGCAACCAGCTGCGCAACCTGGAAATCGAGACCGAGGCCCAGATTCTGGCCCGATTCGAACGTGAACATGGTCCTGCGGACGGTGATTTCGATCCGCTGGAAATGGATCGCTATTCCACCATTCAGCAACTCTCGCGCGCACTGGCTGAATCCACCGGCGATCTGGGCAGCCTGACGACCCTGCTGGCCGACAACGCGCGTCAGGCCGAAAACCTGCTGTTGCAGCAGTCCCGTGTCGCCAACGAAATGCAGCAAGGGCTGATGGAGGCACGCATGGTGTCGTTCAACACCCTGCTGCCGCGCCTGCGCCGGGTGGTGCGCAATGCCTGCCGCGAACTGGACAAGCAAGCCGAGCTGCAGCTGGAGTTCGAGGGCGAGGGTCTGCTGGATCGGAATGTGCTCGAGCGCATGACCGCGCCCATTGAACATCTGCTGCGCAATTCCGTCAGTCATGGAATCGAACAGCCAAGCGAGCGCCAACGTGCCGGCAAACCCACGCAGGGCCGAATCCTGATCGAAATTGGACGCCAGGCTACCGAGCTGATCGTGCGAATCTCCGATGACGGCGCCGGCCTGAACCTGGAGCGGATTCGAGAACGCGCCGTTGCCGCCGGCCTGCTCGCCTCCGACGACAGCCAGACCGATCAGGCCGTTGCCAACCTGGTCTTCGCACCAGGGCTGAGCACGGCCGACACCGTCAGCGAGCTGTCTGGCCGCGGTATTGGTCTGGATGTAGTCGCCAACACGGTTCGCCAGATCGGCGGCAGCGTTGTGGTCGATACCGCGCCGGGCGCAGGCACCGGATTCACGATTCGCATTCCGCTGTCATTGACCGTTTTGCAAGGCATTCTCGTACGTGCCGGCGAGCGCCCGTTTGCGATTCCACTCCAGGCCGTGCGCGGTGTCGTCCGCCTACCGCTGGCAGAGTGGCTGGAAAGGATCGAGTCCTCTTCGCCCGCAATGGAGTACGGCGGACAGGACTACACCCTGCTGGAACTGGAACGGCAACTGGATCTGGAGATTGAAGCACCGCGCAGCGGCACGCTGAACCTGCTCATGATCGAGACCGGCGAGCAGCGCGCCGCAATCAAGGTGGCCGAACTTCTGGGGCACCGGGAAATTGTCCTCAAGCCCGTCGGCCCTCAGATCAGTTCAGTGTCCGGAATCCTCGGAGCGACCATTTCCGGCGACGGTCAGGTGGTGCCGATCCTCGATGTCGGACCGCTCATCCGGCGCGCGTTTGCCGACCGCCTGCTGCCCACGACCACGGCTATGCCTGCGGCCACCGCGGCCGATCAACTGGCGGGAGCCAAGCGACTGGTGCTGGTCGTCGATGACTCCATCACAGTGCGCCGAGTTACTGAGCGGGTACTGGAGCAAAGCGGCTTTGAAGTCATCACGGCAAGGGACGGACTCGATGCGGTCGAGGCGATGGTGGACCGACGCCCCGATATCATCCTGCTCGATATCGAAATGCCGCGCATGGACGGATACGAACTGGCCGTCCACGTTCGCAACGATCCGCGGCTCAAAGATGTACCGATGATCATGATCACCTCGCGCAGCGGTGAGAAGCACCGGCGCAAGGCCGCGGAACTGGGCATTAACGAGTACATGACCAAGCCCTACCAGGAGCAGGATTTGCTGGAACGGGTGTCGGCTCAGCTCGGCCTGGATCCGGCCGAGGACAAGGCGTGAGTTTGGCCGAGGTTCGCTGCGTTCTGGTGCCGGTCACCGGCGCGGAGTTACTCCTGCCCAACGCCACCATCGCCGAGGTGGCGAGCTACGTCGAGCCGGAGCCCGTGACCGGCGCGCCGGGCTGGATGCCCGGCCTGCTGCTGTGGCGCGGATGGCAGGTGCCGCTGGTCAGTTTCTCGATGCTGGCCGGGCTGGCCGAACACGAGGAGTTGAATACGGCCCGGGTTTGCTACGCGAAAGCCTTGATCGGCAACGAACGAATGCCCTATTTCGCCCTGCTTTCCCGGGACTTTCCCCGCCTGACCACCGTCAATCAGGCCGGCCTGGCCGAAACGCCGCAGGCCGAGCGCCCCATTGCCGTGGCCGGAACCGTGATCCTGCAGGATCGCAATGTCCTGATTCCTGATCTGGATCGCCTCGCCCACCTGGCCGCGCACGCTGCCTTTGGCTCCCTGCCGTTATCCGGCAAAGTACCGATCTGACTTAGCGACCGAGCATTTTTTCCAGGTAGTGAATGTTGCTGCCGCCGGCCAGAAAACCGCTGTCGCGCAGCAAGCGCTGATGGAGCGCGATATTGGTGACGACTCCACGCAGCACCATCTCGTCCAGCGCCACTCGCATCCGTGCCATGGCGGCTTCGCGTGATTCGGCATGGGCAATCAACTTGCCGATCATGGAATCATAGTTCGGCGGGATGCGGTAACCATCGTAGACATGCGAGTCGACCCGGATCCCCGGCCCTCCCGGCGCGTGAAACGCCTCCACCTCTCCAGGCCTGGGTAGGAACTTTTCCGGATCCTCGGCGTTGATCCGGCATTCGACCGCATGACCCTGGATACGAATTTCATCCTGGGTCAGGCTGAGCGACTCTCCGGCAGCGATTCGAATCTGCTCACGGATCAGGTCGACCCCGGTCACACACTCGGTCACCGGGTGTTCCACCTGGATGCGCGTATTCATTTCAATGAAATAGAACTCGCCGTCCTCATACAGGAATTCGAAGGTTCCGGCACCCAGATAGCCGATGCGCCGGCAGGCATCGGTACAGATACGACCGACGCGCTCGCGTTCATCGGCGCTGATGCCTGGTGCGGGGGCTTCCTCGATCACTTTCTGGTGGCGCCGTTGCATGGAACAATCGCGCTCGCCCAGGTGGATGGCATTGCCGTGGCTGTCGGCCAGCACCTGGATCTCGATATGGCGCGGATTGGTGAGATACTTTTCCATGTACAAGGTATCGTCACCGAACGCCGACCTGGCTTCCTGGCGCGTCAGATTGACGGCCCGGAGCAGTTGATCAGGATCTTCGACAACACGCATCCCGCGGCCGCCGCCGCCGGCCGCCGCCTTGACCAGAACAGGGTATCCAATCTCGTCGGCGATCCGGGCCGAGCGCCGGTCATCATCGTCCAATGGACCATTGGAGCCGGGAACGCAGGGCACGCCGGCCTGGCGCATGGCGTTGATGGCCGATACCTTGTCACCCATCAGGCGAATGGTTTCGGCCCGGGGACCAATGAACACGAAGCCCGATTCCTCCACCCGCTCGGCAAAATCAGCGTTTTCGGCCAGGAAACCGTAGCCTGGGTGAACCGCCTCGGCGTCGGTGACTTCCATCGCCGCGATCAGGGCCGGAACATTGAGATAGCTCTGGGCCGGCGGCGCCGGACCGATGCAGACCGACTCATCGGCCATGCCGACGTGCTTGAGGTTGCGATCGATGGTGGAATGCGCTGCCACGGTCCGGATGTCCATGGCCTCACAGGCCCGCAGAATGCGCAAAGCAATCTCGCCGCGATTGGCAATCAGGATTTTCTTGAAAGCAGCCATTCCGGTCTCAGCCCGTCTTGCGAATCACGAACAGCGGCTCATCAAACTCCACCGGCTGACCGTCCTCGACCAGAATCGCCACGACCTCGCCAGCAAATTCGGCCTCGATCTGGTTGAACATTTTCATCGCCTCGACCAGGCACAAAGTGTCGCCAACAGCCACTTGGCCACCGACCTGGACAAAAGCCGGGGTTTCCGGGTTGGGCGAGGAGTAGAAGGTGCCGACCATGGGTGAGCGCACGACTTCGCCATCGGGCAGTCCGGTCGCTTCGGGACTGTCGGTGCCACTATCCTGCTCCTCGGCAGGCAGCGATTGGGCCGAAGGCGCAGCGCTCACCGGGGCCACGGCAACCGAGGTTGCGGCGGCCGGCGCATAACGAATGAGCCGGACCGACTCCTCGCCTTCGTGAATCTCGATTTCACCAAGCTGGGACTCCTCGAGCAGTTCGATCAGCTTCTTGATTTTTCGTAAATCCATTGTTTTTTTCGCTTCGGGATCAGAGGTCAGGCGCGCGTATCCAGGCGGTTGACAATCGCCTGCAGGGCCAACAGATAGGAATCGGCGCCAAAGCCGCAGATGCGACCGCTGGCAAGATCGGCCAGGTAGGAGTGATGCCGGAACGTCTCGCGGCGCTCAGGGTTGCTCAAATGCACCTCGATAAAGGGCAGATTCACCGCAGCCAGGGCGTCACGCAACACCACCGATGTATGGGTCAGGCCGGCGGGATTGATCACGATCCAGTCGGTCCCGTCCGTGGCGGCGGCGTGGATTCGCTCCAGCAACTCGTGCTCAGCGTTCGACTGGAAGGCGTGCAGGCTGATTCCGCAGCTGTCGGCAAACCGCGCCAACTCGGCGTCTATCTCGGCCAGCGTGTTCAAACCATAGTGCTCCGGCTCGCGCGTGCCGAGCAGATTCAGGTTGGGGCCGTGAACAACCAGAACGTTGGGCACATCGACTCCAAAGGCCTAAGGAAGCGGAAAGTCTGCCCGAACTGGAGCTATTTGTCTACACGTTCGCTGCCGTATGGTGCCCGTTCACTGACATTTCGAGCATACCGGGTCGCCCAGCAAGCTGCCCGCGGCTACAGCAATGGCTCCAACACCTCGTTGAGCTCGGATGCCGTGACCTCCCCCAGATGCTGCCAACGGATGATTCCCTCGCGATCCACAAGAACGGTATACGGCAAGGCCCCGGCCGAATTACCCCAGGCCCGCTGGGTGGTCATTACGTCGGCGTTGCCGACCGCAATCGGATAGGTGACACCCAGCTCGGCCACGAACGCCTGCACGGCGCTCAAGTCATCGATCGCCAGCCCGACGACGGCCAGATCGTCGTGGCGCTTGCTGGCCTCCTGCAAGACCGGCATCTCGCGCCGGCACGGAGCGCACCAGGTCGCCCAGAAATTGACCAGCAGCGGGCGATCGTCAAAGTCGGACGCGGCCAGCCACTCGCCATCCAGACCGGCGTGGCGGAAATCCGGCCGGACATCGCCAATGGCGGCGCCCTCCACGCCAACCTCCGGCGGCAGCGGCCGGCTGACCCAGGCAAAAGCGCCGCCGAGGGCCAGCCCGATCACGGCCGCGCCCAGGTAGAGGGTGAGCATACGGTTCATCCGCCAACCACCTCATCCAGCATTCCGGCCAGGCGCTCGGCGCGGACAAAGCCGTAGGTGCGCAGTGGTGTGATTTCCTCACCGCCACGGAAGAACAGGTAGGCCGGGGGCCCGATCAGGCCAAAGTGGCCGAGTATGTCGCGGTGGTCGTCGTTGTAGTCGGTAACATCCACTTTCAGAATGGTCATGCGGGCGAAGCGCTCCTGAACCACCGGCTCCGGGAAGGTGCGCCGCTCCATGCGCCGACAGTCCACACACCATTCTGCCGTGAAGCTGAGAAACACCGACCCAGGCGCTGCCGCAATCGCCGATTGCAGTTCGGGCAGGGTCTCGACCTGGCGGAACGGCACCGTTTCTACCGTCGACATGACCGCACCACCGCGCAGATGGTGCAACGGCCGCAGCCAGTCGTCTCCACCCGACAACGCGCCGAGCCACTGGGCTGCGCCGAACAGCAACACCACCAGGCCCAGACCCTGGGCAAGCTTGCGCCAGCCCGACGCGTCAACCGGCAGCCGCGCCAGTGCGCCCAGATACACCGCGCTGGCGATGGCCAGGGTGCCCCACAGCAGCATGGTCACAACCGGCGGCACGACCCGCTCCAGCATCCAGATGGCCAGGGCCAGCAAACCGACTCCGAACACCGCCTTGATCGCGTTCATCCAGCCGCCCGCGCGCGGCAGCAGTCGACCCGCCGAGGTGCCCCAGACCACCAGCGGAATCCCCATGCCGATGGCCATCGAAAACAGGGCCGCACCACCCAACACCGCGTCTCCGGTCTGGCCGATGTAAATCAGGGCGCCCATCAGCGCCGGTGCCACGCACGGCCCGACCACCAGCGCCGACAACGCGCCCATGATGGCCGCCCCAATCAGGGTGCCGCCTTCGGCCCGGTTCGACCATTCGTTCAGCCGCGTCTGCCAGGATGCCGGCAGCTGCAGCTCGTAGAACCCGAACATGGCCAGCGCGAGCAGCACGAACAACAGCGCAAAGCCGCCAAGCACCGCCGGATGCTGGAACAGCGCCTGCAGGTTCTGGCCAAACAGTCCGGCTACCACCCCAAAGGCGGTGTAGACCAGAGCCATCGCCAGCACGTACACCAGCGACAGCCGAAACGCGCGCATGGTCGTCATGCGATCGCCTTCCCCGGCGATCAGGCCAGACAGAATCGGCAGCATCGGGAAGACGCACGGGGTGAACGCCAGCAACAGCCCGGCGACAAGAAACAGCAGCAGGGCAAGCAGTGGCGTCCCGGACAGCGCTGCGGCCAGCCGATCCTGCTCGGCGCCACTGCCCGCCCGATCGGTCGCCGGGCTTGCCGCGGCCGGGTGGCGGATATCGCTCGGCGTGGCCGGGAGGGTCAGTTCCAGGACGGCCTGCTGGGGTGGATAGCAGATACTGCCTTCGCGGCAACCCTGGTAGTCGATCTGCAGCAATAACGGCAGCTCTGGGCCGGCCGGGCGCGCGATGTGCAGCGGGATCTCGATTTCGTCGTAATACACTTCGGTTTCGCCGAACGACTCGTCTTCGACCCGGCGTCCGGCCGGAAGCTCGGCGCGCACGACCTCCGCCGGGCCGTCGGCGAAAGAGAAATCAAACTGGTCGCGATACAGGTAGTATCCGGGACGAGCCTGGGCGCGGACCAGCACGCTGCCTGCGCCGGTGGCAATGGCCTGCAGGGTAAAGGCCTCTTCCGGCGGCAAGGCCCCGGCTTCCATGCCGCTGAACTCGACAGCGGAAGCGGCCGGCCGGCCCAGCAAGTCGCTGAAGCCCTGCGCGGGGGTGGTGGACACGAGACGGCCCGGATCGATCTGGAGGCTGACCTGCTCGCGGTGCGGCGGGTAGCACAACCCGAGATCGGCACAGCCCTGCGAACGAATGCGCAGGGCCACCTGGCCATGCCCGGGCACTGCCTGCACCGGCACCCGGATCGTGACTTGTCCGCGATAGGTCTCGGTCTCGCCGAAAAACTCATCGGTTGTCATCTGGCCACGCGGTATCTCGAGCTCGCCCAGGACAACCTCGTCGTCAACCGCATCCACCCGGAAGGCATGCCGATACAAGTAGTAGCCGTCGGCGATCGTCCAGGTCAGCTCGACGACATCACCGGCAGTGCCAGCCTGCAGGGCAAAGGCCTGCTCAACCGGGAGAAGATCATCCGGATTGATCTGGGCATGGCCCGGCGCCACCAGCAGCGCCAGAAGCCAGAACAACAAGCCGTACCGCCCTGGCGCCCGCAGCTGGTATTCCAATTGTTCAGTCATGGCTCATCCAGTCCTCGGCCCAATCCATGTAGGCGTCCAGGCCATCAACCACCTCCGTCACAAGCAACTCCGGCACATCGTATTCGTGATGCTCAACGAGCAGATTCTTCAACTGCCCGACTCGGGCCGGGCTTGTCTTGATCGTTACCGGCACCTCGCTTTCCGATTCGATCCGGCCCTGCCACGGGTAGACCGAAAGCGTTGGCGCCCCCACGCTGACGCAAGCCGCAACGTGGGCTTCGACCAGAAGGCGCGCCAGGCGTTCAGCCGCCACCCGATCGCCACAGGTGGTGAACGCAAGAACAATTCGGGCAGACGGCATAAACGACACGATCAGGATGAACAGCCGCATAGTGTACCGGGCAAGCTGCGACGAAACTTCTACGCGCCAAAACGGGGTTTGTTGCCAACGATGTCGCCTGCGCCCTTGAAATGCCCTCCGGCGGGCTCCATTTGGCACCCCGAGACGTCGCAGGTTGGTCGTTCCGGCTTGCGTCACCAATCCGAGGAATCGTCACCCTCAAGGTCTCGAGGGCGACGGTGTGTGAATCAACCGATCATTTGAATCGAAAACAGTCGTTAAGGGAGAAAACACCCATGAATCTGCGTCCTTTGCATGACCGCGTCATCATCAAGCGCGTTGAAGAAGAGCGCACCACCCCCGGCGGCATCGTCATTCCCGACAGCGCCACCGAAAAGCCGATCCGCGGCGAAGTGCTGGCGGTCGGCAACGGCAAGATCCTCGACAGCGGGGAGCAGAAGGCTCTCGACGTCAAGGTCGGCGACAAGGTGCTGTTCGGAAAATACTCAGGCACCGAGGTCAAGGTCGACGGTGACGAACTGCTGGTGATGCGCGAAGACGACATCATGGCCGTCATTGAAGCCTGATCAGACCCCGCTTCCAAACCAATTGAATCGAACGTAGAGGATTAGCAACAATGAGTGCCAAAGAAGTCCGTTTTTCTGAAGACGCCCGCAACCGCATTCTCAAGGGCGTTGATGTCCTGGCGCGTGCAGTCAGCGTCACCCTCGGCCCCAAGGGCCGCAACGTCTTGCTCGATAAGAGCTTTGGCGCCCCGACCATGACCAAGGACGGCGTGTCCGTGGCCAAGGAAATCGAACTGGAAGACAAGTTCGAGAACATGGGCGCGCAGATGGTCAAGGAAGTCGCTTCCCAGACCTCCGATGCTGCCGGCGACGGCACCACCACCGCTACCGTCCTGGCCCACGCCATGCTGCGCGAAGGGCTGAAGTCGGTTGCCGCGGGCATGAACCCGATGGATCTCAAGCGCGGCATCGACAAGGCGGTCAAGGCGGCCGTGGCCGAGTTGCAGCAGCTTTCGACCCCGTGCACGGACGATAAGGCCATCGCCCAGGTCGGCACCATCTCGGCCAACTCCGATGAGGAGATCGGCAAGATCATCGCCGAGGCCATGGGCAAGGTCGGCAAAGAAGGCGTCATTACCGTCGAGGAAGGCCAGTCGCTGGAAAACGAGCTCGACGTCGTCGAAGGCATGCAGTTCGACCGCGGCTACCTGTCGCCGTACTTCGTCACCGACCAGCAGACCATGCAGGTCGAGCTGGAAGATCCCTTCATCCTGCTGCACGACAAGAAAATCTCCAACGTGCGCGAGATGCTGCCGATCCTGGAAGGCGTGGCCAAGTCCGGTCGCAGCCTGCTGATCGTGGCCGAAGACATTGAAGGCGAAGCGCTGGCCACCCTCGTGGTCAACAACCTGCGTGGCATCGTCAAGGTCGCCGCAGTCAAGGCGCCCGGCTTCGGAGACCGTCGCAAGGCAATGCTTGAAGACATGGCGATCCTGACCGGTGGCCAGGTCATTTCTGAAGATATCGGCATGAGCCTGGAAAAAACCGACCTGGATTCACTGGGCTCAGCCAAGAAAATCCAGATCACCAAGGAAAACACCACGATCATCGACGGCGCCGGCGACGCTGCCGGCATCGAAGGCCGGGTCGGCCAGATCCGCGCCCAGATCGAGGAGGCTTCCTCGGACTACGATCGCGAAAAACTCCAGGAACGCGTGGCCAAGCTGGCCGGCGGTGTCGCCGTCATCAAGGTCGGCGCTGCCACCGAGATCGAGATGAAAGAAAAGAAAGCCCGCGTCGAAGACGCCCTGCATGCAACCCGGGCAGCAGTGGAAGAAGGCGTGGTTCCGGGTGGTGGTACCGCACTGGTGCGCGCCATCAGCAACATACAAGGCCTCAAGGGTGATAACGAAGACCAGTCGGTCGGGATCAAGATCGCCCTGCGTGCCATGGAAGAGCCGTTGCGCAAGATTGTTTCGAACTCCGGCGGTGAACCCTCGGTCATTCTGGCCAAGGTCGCTGAAGGTTCGGGCAACTACGGTTACAACGCCGCCAGCGGTGAGTTCGTCGACATGATCGAGGCCGGCATCCTCGACCCGACCAAGGTGACTCGTTCGGCGCTGCAGAATGCGTCCTCCGTGGCCGGGTTGATGATTACCACCGAAGCGGCTGTGGCCGAACTGCCGAAGTCCGATGAAGGCGGTGGCGCCCCGGATATGGGCGGCATGGGCGGTATGGGTGGTATGGGCGGCATGATGTAGGCAGCCTCCGGACCTCAGGGTCGAACAGACCCACCCGTGTTCGCAAAACCCCGGCTGCTGGCCGGGGTTTTGCGTTCTGGCAGCAGCAAAATTCGCTATCCTTGAAACCCTTTCCCAACCCAGCCCAGCGCATGAGCCAGAACGGCCGAAGCACGACTGAATTCGATCCGCTGCCGTGGGGCCAGACCCCGGCAGGACAAACCCGCCGAATTGGCCTGGAACTGGAGTTGACCGGCATCCGCCCGCACCAGATGGCCGAGGCCATCACCGCAACGCTCGGCGGCAAGGTCGAACGCGAGAGCGCCTTTCTGACCTGGGTCCGCGACACCGAATTCGGCGACTTTGGCGTCGAGCTGGATGCCAGTATCCTGCGTGACCGACGCTACCAGGAACAACTCGCCGAGTTGGGTCTGGATATCGGCGAAGGCGAGGCGCGAGACAACATCGAGGACGTTTTGTCGCGCCTGGCTGGCCTGGTCGTGCCCCTGGAACTGGTCGGGCCGCCGGTGCCGTGGACCGAGTTCTACCGTCTCGACGAGATCCGCCGGCGGCTGCATGAGGCCGGCGCCAAGGGAACCCATTCCTCGCCGCTGTATGCTTTCGGTCTGCAGCTCAATATCGAGGCGGCCAGTTTGGAGCCAGAGCATCTGCTGGCCATGCTCAAGGCCTTCCTGCTTCGGTACGACTGGCTGCTGGAGCGCTCCGATCTTGATCTGGCGCGGCGCATTTCCCCCTACGTGCAACCCTACCCCGAGGACTATATTGTGCACGTGCTCCAGCGGGACTACCGGCCCGAAATCAGCACCCTGATCGATGATTTCCTGCACTTCACGCCAACCCGCAACCGGCCGCTGGATCTGTTGCCGCTATTCGCCCACATCGACGAGGATCGGGTAATGGCGGCCCCGGTGGAAAAAGACCTGATCAAGCCGCGCCCGGCCTTTCACTACCGTCTGCCCAACTGCCTGATCGACGAGCCCGACTGGACCCTGGCCGAAGCCTGGAATGACTGGGTGGCCGTGGAGCGCCTGGCCTTCGATCGCTCCGCTCTGGAGCGCGAGCGCGGCCGCCGGATGAACGAATCCAGCGCCCTGCGCCGCTGGTTATCGGCCGCATTGCGCTGGATCCGCCAATGAGCAGTTCGCGGCCGCTGATCGGTGTCACCGGCCCCGACAAGGGCGGGCTGTCGGCCTGGCTGTTTACCGCCTGGGCCGTGCGCCGCGCCGGCGGCCGACCGGTGCGGATTCGGCCGGCCCGGCCGCGCGACCTCGATGGTCTGGACGGCCTGATCATCGGTGGCGGCGCCGACGTCAGTCCGGATCTGTACGGTGCCGAGGCCTTGCCCAAACTCGAGTCACTGCAGGACCGAGGCCTGCTCGGTTGGCGACGTCTGGCCGGGATCATCCTGTTTCCGCTGCTGTTCGTGATCCGGCGCCTGCTCACAACCAAGACCAGCGGACTCAATCCCGAGCGCGATACCCTGGAGCGCGACCTGATCGGCGCGGCCCTTGCCCGCAAGCTGCCGGTTCTTGGTATCTGCCGCGGCATGCAGTTGCTCAACGTGGCGGCCGGCGGCAGCCTGCATCAGGACATCGAGGGGTTTTACGAGGAGCATCCGGCCATCCGCTCGGTGCTGCCGCGCAAGCGCATCGAGATCGATACGAATTCGCGCCTGGCGCGCATCCTGGTCACCACCCGGCTCCAGGTCAACGCACTGCACTCGCAGGCCATTGATCGGCTGGGAGACGGACTGGCAGTCTCTGCCCGTGAACCGAGCGGGGTGGTCCAGGCCATCGAACAGCGCGGGTCCGAGTTCACCCTTGGAGTCCAGTGGCACCCGGAATACCTGCCGCAGCGACCAGAACAGCGTGCCCTGTTTCGCGCCCTGATCCGGGCCGCCGGAGGGGCAACGACTCAATGATACGCCCACTGCCCAGACTGACGCCCGAGCGCCTGGGGCAGGACTGCCGCTTCGTCGCCGAGGCATGGCGGCGCTTTGGCGATGCCCCCGACCCAAGGCATCCGGTCCAGGCACCCGATCTTGACGCCCTGTTCCGGGCCCCGGAGACCACGCTGCGGCGCTACCGGCAGCTGCAATCCGTTCACATCCTGTGGCAGGACCTGGCCGGAGAACAATCCATTGAAGACACGGGCCGGGCGATCTCCACGCTGGCCCGCTCGTGTCTGGAACTGGCGTTGCAGGCAGCCGAACACAAGATACGATCCAGCTGTGGTGAGCTTTGCGATCGCAACGGCAAGCCGCTGCGTCTGGCCATTCTCGGGCTCGGCAAACTCGGCGGAGACGAGCTCAACTTCAACTCCGATATCGATGTGGTCTTCGCCTGCCACGGCGAAGGCACCAGCACCGGACCGCGCAAGCTGCCGGCGGCCCGCTACCACCAGATGGTGGCGCGCGAACTGATTCGACTGCTCGACATGGTGACCGAACACGGCCGGGTCTGGATCGTCGATACCCGCCTGCGGCCCTTCGGTGATGCTGGCGCGCTGGTCTGGTCGGTCGGCGCGATGGAGCAGTATTTCCTCAACGAAGGGCGTACCTGGGAGCGCTATGCCTGGCTCAAGGCGAGCACTGCGGCCGGCGACCAGGCGGTTGGCCAGCGCCTGCTGGAGTCGCTGCAACCGTTTATTTACCGGCGCTACCTCGATTACGGTATCTTCGACAGCCTGCGCGAACTGCACGAACGGATCGATGCCGACAGCCGCGCCAGCGGCGGAACCGACATCAAGCGCGGCGCCGGCGGTATCCGGGCCGCGGAGTTCCTGATCCAGAGCCAGCAGATTCTGCGCGGCGGACGCGACCGGATGCTCCGGGTGGCCGGATTTCTGCCGGCACTGGAAGCCTGCACTGTTCTCGGACTGATTGAGCCCGGACCAGCCGAGCAACTGGAGCAGGCTTATCGCTATTTGCGCATCGTTGAAAACCGGCTCCAGGCGATGACCGGACGCCAGGGGCACCACCTGCCCGACGAGCCGGAACCATTGGAGAATCTGGCACGCCTGCTCGCCCAGCCCGAGCCCGCGTCCCTGATCGCCGAGATCGAGCAGCACCGGGCCAATATCCGCGCCCAGTTTTCTGACCGTTTTCGCCAACCCGATAACACGACCACAACCGGTACCGACCTGTGGCCACCGCGCCCGGGGCTGGCGCAACGCCTGGCCGACATGGGCTACCCGAACGGTGAGGAGGCAGAGCGAGCACTGCAAAACCTCGAGCAGCGCTTGTCGCGGCGCCCGCTCAGCGCCGAAGGACAGCGCCGGCTTGAGCGGCTCATTCCGAGCCTGCTGGAAAAAACCGCCGCCGAAGCCGACGCGACCGAATTGCTGCCGGAGTTGTTGCAGTTGATCGAGCAGATCAGCCGGCGCTCAGCCTACCTGTCCCTGCTGCATGAGCGCCCGCAAACACTGGCCCGGCTGGTGCGCGTGTTTTCCGCCAGCGCAAAAGTCAGCGCCTGGATCACCAGCTCGCCGCAGCTGCTCGATGATCTGCTCGACCCGATTCACGGACTGGATCTGCCGGCCCTGCCGGCTCTCGACAGGGATGAACCCGAGTACAGTCTCAACGCCCTCGGACACTGGCGTCAGGCGGGATTCCTGCGTACCGCCCTGGCCGAACTCGACGAACGCTTGTCCGCCATTGAGGCCGCGGAACAGTTGACCCAGATCGCCGAAAGCATCATCGCTGAGGTCTTGCGCCTGATCGGCAGCGGCGAAGACCAGATCGCCGTGATTGGCTACGGCAACCTCGGCGCGCGCCTGCTCCACTACCAGTCTGATCTTGACCTGGTCTTTCTGCATGACCACGACCCGCCACCGCTGCGCCCCTCGCAGCGCCTGATCAGCCTCATGCAAATGCCGTTGCCGGGCGGGCGGCTTTTTGAAATTGATACCCGCCTGCGGCCGAATGGCCGAGCCGGCATGCTGGTCAGCCGAACCGACAGTTTTGCCCAATACCAGCAACAGAAGGCCTGGACCTGGGAACATCAGGCCCTGATTCGAGCACGCTGGGTTGCCGGTGACGAGGCGCTGAAGATCCGCTTCGAGCAGATTCGACGAGATGTCCTGTGCCTGGAACGCGAGCCTGAAAACGTCCTCCAGGATCTTGCGCAAATGCGCGAACGGCAACGAAGAGAGCGTACCGAGTCGCCGATCAAGTCAGCCCTGACCGACATCCAGTACCTCGCCGAGGCGGGCGTGCTGTGCCGCGCAGCCAGTCATCCCGAGCTGATCGAAACACGCCGCGTCGACGAACAGATCCGGCAACTGGAGCACATCGGTTGGCTGGACCCCTCTGCTTCCCGGATGCTGGTCGATACCTGGAATGACCTTGTCCGGCAACTCCACCTGCACTGGCTCCAGCGGCAAGCCAGCGCCAACGCCGTGAAAGATCATCAGGAAAAACTGACTACCGTGTGGCAATCGGTCTTCGGAAACCGGGCCGACTGAGCCGCCAGCGGCGCAGCCAACCCGCTCAGCGCCCGATGGGTGGCTTGCCTACTCGGCGCTGTGCTCGCCGTAAGCTTCCGCATCCATCAGGGTTTCCAGCTCACCCTCGTCGTCAAGCCGAACCGAAAACAACCAGCCATCCCCGTACGGGTCGTTGTTGACGATCTCGGGGCTATCCACCACAGCCTCGTTGACGGCCACGATCACGCCGGTCACCGGGCTGTAGATGTCCGAGGCGGCTTTGACCGACTCGATCACTGCACAGGCATCACCCTGGCCAAAGCTGGCGCCTTCCTCCGGCAATTCCACAAACACCACGTCACCAAGCTGTTCCTGGGCATGGTCGGAGATACCGATCTTGACCACACCTTCTTCCTCCTGGCTGACCCACTCGTGGGTTTCCGAATAGCGCAAATCCGCTGGTATTTCACTCATGCTTGTTTCCCGGTCGATGAATTTCCCGATTTTATCGGATTCTACCGCACGCCTCAGGAATGCAGGCCGACGCAGGATCCCGAGCGAAGATTTCGCCAGTGTCCGATGATCAGCGCAACGCCGCCGACCGAGGTCATCCCCGCCGCCAGATCGTGCCCCACCGCGTGGGTCGCCTCAAGCACGGCGGCCAGCACGACCAGAGTCAGTCCGGTCAACCCGGGGACAAGCACCCGCCGAGGCGCATTTCGGCGATAGCCAAGCCGAAAGGCAATCAGGCTCAGGGGAACGATCAGCACCACCATGGTCAGGTGCAACCACTCCTCGCCCAGCGCGCCCAGCGACAACCAGGGCGCCAGCACCAACAGGATCGGAACCGCCAGACAATGGGCCAGGCAGGCCGCCGACACACAGATCGCGGCGTGATCAAGGCGCCTGCTCGAAACGGGGCGGGAGGCAGGTTTGAGAACTGCTGACATCAACACGGACCGATGACTGGAAAACAGCAATGATATAACATCGAAGTCGTGAATGTCTGACCCAAGCGCCAGGTGTTTGCCAGCGCTACACTCTGACCATGGCAGCGGCATTCAAACCCATCCGCCCGGCGCGCGTGGACTGGCGCGGTTCGACCCCGATATCCATCGATCACGGCGACAGCTACTGGATGCCGGGTCGCGGCGTAGAAGAAAGCCGGGCGGTCTTCATCGAAGCCAATCAGCTTCGCCAGCGCTTTGCCGAATTGCCAGCCGGTGGCCGCTTCGTGGTTGGCGAGACCGGCTTCGGTACCGGCCTGAACGCACTATTGGCGGCGCGATGCTTTCTCGATCATGCACCGTCCAGTAGTCATCTCGACCTGTTTTCGGTAGAACTGCGCCCGTTGAAACGAGACGATCTGGCGCGGGCTCAAGCCCGGGTCCCGGAGCTTGTTCGGCTCAGTCAGTCACTGCTTGCCGGCTACCCTCCGCCGGTGGCCGGCCACCATCCGGTCTGGCTGCACCCGCGCGTGCGGCTAGTGCTGATGCTTGGAGACGCCGCGCACTGCTGGCGCGTTTGCGCGGCCGAGGTGGATGCCTGGTTTCTGGACGGGTTCGCACCGGCACGCAACCCCGACCTGTGGACTACGGAACTGTGGACCACGCTGGCCCGACGCTCCCGACCGGGCGCCACGCTGGGAACCTTCACCGCTGCCGGAGACGTCCGCCGGGGTCTGCAGGGTGCCGGATTCCAGGTCACACGGGTTGTCGGCTTCGGCGGCAAGCGCCACCGCCTGATCGGACAAGGACCGGGCTCATGGCAACCGGCTCTGCGCCGATGCGGCACCGCAATCGTCGCCGGCGCCGGGCTGGCCGGCTGCACAACGGCCCGGGCGCTGGCCGAACGCGGCTGGCAGGTCACGGTCTGTGACCCGGCCGGAGTCGCCAGCGGCGCCTCCGGCAACCTGGCCGGCGTGGTTCACACATCGGCCAGCGCCCATATGACCGCACAGAATCGCTTCTACCAACTGGCCCTGGTCCACGCTCTGGCTCGTTTCCGAGCCCTGCACTTCCCCGCCTGCGCCGACGACGGTGAACTCAACGGCGTGATCCAGCACGCGGCCGACGCCCGCATGGCGCGCAAACTCCAGCACGCCCTGGCGGCCGAAACCTGGCCGCGCGATCTGCTCGAAGCCCACGGCCCCGACCAGATCCTGATTCGCCATGCCGGCTACCTGCGGCCGGCACGCTGGTGCGAACGACTGCTGGACCACCCCGCGATCACGCTCAAGCCCGCAGCAATCCATGATTTTCGACTCGCTGACGGTGTCCAGATCGACCTTGATGATCAGGGTAGACCCTGCAGGGAGCACGCCGATGCGCTGTTTTTATGCATGGCCGAAGCCGTGCACCGCCTGCCGGGGCTGGACTGGCTGCCGCTCAAACTGATCCGCGGGCAGGTCAGCTACGTTCGGGCGACTGCGACCAGCCGGACCTGGCGCCAGGCGATCTGCCATGCCGGCTACCTGACCCCCGCCCTCGACGATCTGCACTGCGTGGGCGCCACCTTCGACTTCGGCCGGCACAATTCGGAGATCGACCCGGCCGACGACCAGGCCAATCTCGAGCAGCTGCGCGCGCAGCGGCCGCAGCACTGGGCCGACCTGGGCGGCGAGGCGATCGAAGTCGTCGGCCGGCGCGCCGCCGTGCGCTGCCAGACCCCCGACTTCCTGCCCCTGGCCGGACCGCTGGCCGACCCCGGCGAACGCCCCCACCGCCTCGTTCCGAACGTGTACCTGAACCTCGCCCACGGCTCGCGCGGTATCACCCACACGCCGCTGTGCGCCGACCTGATCGCCGATCTCGCCAGCCAGCTCAGCCCGTTCCCGGACACCGAACTCAGCGACGCCCTGGCGCCCGAGCGCTTCATCCTGCGCCGACGCCGACGCGAGCCAGGCTGGCGGCCCGACCCAGCGCCCGGCCATCGGTCTTGACCGACCGGCGGCACGGCGGTCTTGCAAAAAACCCGCGCCTCTCGGCCACGCCGCAATGCAGTACCGCAATGCCATTGCCTGATTCGATATCGGTAGCGGCGCTATACTGGAATCTAGCATCAAGGCAAGGAGAGTTCCAATGACCGAACAGTCCAAACGCGAACAGTTCATCGATTCACTGAAAGGCAAGCTTGACGAACTCAACGAAGACGTGGAGCGCCTGGAGAAGCGCGCCCAGGAAGCCAGCGGTGATCTGGAGAAAAAATACGAGGAGCAGCTGGCCGAAATGCGCGAAAAGCGCGCCGAGATGAAACACAAGCTCGACGAATTACGCGCCGCCGGCGAAGCCCAGTTCGATAAGCTCAAGCTGGAGGCCGAGCACGCCTGGAAGGCGTTCCAGAATTCGGTGAGCTACTTCAGGTCACATTTCAAATAGGGTATCGCGCCGCATGCCGTTTCCGTTTACCCGTCCGCGCCGGCTGCGGGCGCAAGCCTTCTCGCGCCGACTGGTGCGCGAGACCACCCTCACTCCGGCCGACCTGATCTACCCGGTCTTCGTGCTGGAAGATGCGCACGCCCGCGAGCCGGTCGCTTCCATGCCGGGCGTGGAGCGGGTCGGCTGCGAGGGTCTGTTCGATATTGCCGAGCGCTGCCTGAACCTAGGCATTCCGGCGATCGCCCTGTTCCCGGTCGTGCCGGCCGAGCGCAAATCCGAACAGGCCGAGGAATGCTGGCGTGAGGACGGCCTGGTCCAGGCCACGGTGCGCGCGCTTAAAAAACGCTTCCCGGAACTGGGCGTGATCACCGACGTGGCGCTGGACCCCTACACTTCGCACGGGCTCGACGGCCTGATCGACCAGAGCGGCTACGTGCTCAACGACGACACCGTCGAGGTCCTGGTCAAGCAGGCCCTGAGCCACGCCCACGCCGGGGCTGACGTGGTCGCCCCGTCGGACATGATGGACGGGCGCATCGGGGCCATCCGCGCAGCACTTGAGGCGGAAGGCCACCGCAACACCCTGATCCTGAGCTACGCGGCCAAGTACGCGTCCAGTTTTTACGGTCCATTCCGCGACGCGGTGGGCTCGGCGGCCAGCCTGGGCAAGTCGGGCAAGGAGTCCTTCCAGATGGATCCGGCCAACAGCAATGAGGCGCTGCACGAAGTGGCACTCGACCTGGACGAAGGCGCCGATATGGTCATGGTCAAGCCGGCCTTGCCCTATCTCGACATCATCCGCCGTATCACCGACGAGTTTGGCGTACCGACCCTGGCCTACCACGTCTCCGGCGAGTACGCCATGCTCAAGGCGGCATCGGCCAACGGCTGGCTGGACGGCGACAAGGTGATGCTCGAGTCACTGCTGTCCATCCGCCGCGCCGGAGCCGACGCCATCCTGACCTACGCCGCGCTGACAGTGGCTGACCAACTGCAGGGCGGGCAGATTTGAGTCGAGTGCTGAAACTGGCGCTGTTTGGCGACCCGATCGAACACTCGCTGTCCCCCGCAATCCACCGCCGCTTCGGGCAGCAGACCGGTATCGAGCTGGACTACAGCGCAATCCGCGCCAACACCTCGGACTTCGGTCCACGTTTCGCGGCTTTCCTCGTTGCCGGTGGCCAGGGCGCCAATCTGACGGTTCCGCTCAAACACGAGGGCCTGGGGGTTTGCCAACAGGTCGATCACAGTGCCAGAGCCGCGCGTGCGGTCAACACCCTGGTCAAACGCGACGACGGCTGGCATGGCCACAACACGGATGGAACCGGCCTGATGCTGGATCTCCAGCGTCTCCAGCTGCACCCGGGCGGAAAGCGCATCCTGGTGATCGGCGCCGGAGGTGCGGTGGCCGGTATTCTCGGGCCAATGCTGGCCATGCATCCGGCACTGGTAGTCATCCTCAACCGAACCGGGTCCAGAGCGCAGACCCTGGCAGAAAAATTTGCCCGCCGCGGCGTGGTGATCGGCGGCGGCTTCGACCAGGCTGCCGATCTGGAGGGATTTGATCTCCTGATCCAGGCCACCAGCAGCGGTCACGGCGAGGCTCTGCCGCCGCTGGACAGGAAATGGCTGAAAGAAGAGGCCGTGGGATATGACCTCAACTACGGCCCCGCCCACCGCGGATTTGCCCGATGGTGCGCGCACCATTGCCTGCCCGGACATGACGGCCTCGGCATGTTGGTTGGTCAGGCGGCCCTGGCGTTTGAAATCTGGACCGGCCGGCAGCCCGATATGGAGCCTGTTCTGGCGGATGTGCGCGCCGCTCAGGCTACGCCTTGAGACTGGTTCGTCCCGACGAACACCTGCACAAACAGCGCCACCCTCAGCAGCTGACCACCGTGACCGGTGTTCGGCTATGCCGCAGCACCTTGTCCGACACACTGCCCAGCAGCAAAGACCCCATGCGAGTCTGGCCGCGACGTCCCAGCACGAGGAGAACGTCCAGCGCATCATCGAGATATTTGAGAATCTCCTCGGCCACGTCTCCGACCAGTGGCACCTCGTGCGGCGGTTGCGGCCGGTCGCTGACCTCATCGAGCACCGCATCAAAAGCCTTGCGTGCGGCCCGATCACGGACTTGCAGGATCTCCTCGGCGGTCATGCCCAGGGCACCGGCAATATCATCCGACATCAGCGGAAATACGTGCAGCAACACCAGCTCACTGCCCATGCTATCGGCCATTCGCGCGGCCACCCGGGCCGCCTGCAGGCCGTTATCCGAGCCGTCCACGGCGACCACTACCTTGCGAAATCCACTCATTGCGCCCTCGACCTCCAATACGACTGTTCATGATGCCACAAGCAGGGCAAGAGGTCCGGTCAGGCGGCGGAGGCCTTTCGTCTTCGACCGCTGACCGAAACCACGCTGCGGGTCTCGCCATCATCGACCAGCGCGGTCAACCGCCCGCCCCAAACGCAACCCGAATCGAGGCAGGCCACCCGATCAGTGATCATCAGCCCGAGCAGCCCCCAGTGGCCAAAGATCAACAGATGTCGACTCCAGTCCGGATGCAGGTGCTCGAACCACGGTGCATAGCCCTTCGGCACCAGCCGCGGATTGCTTTTGGCATTCAACTCCAGCCGGCCACGACCATCGCAGAAACGCATTCGGGTAAAGACGTTGGTGATCGCCCGAAGACGCTTGTAATGCGGCTGCCGCGGTCGCCAGCGACGCGGTCGGTCACCATACATGTGACAAAAAAAGTGCACTGGTTCGGTTGCCAGGGCATGCTCCAGTTCAGCCGCCCGCGCGGCAGTGTCTTGCGGCCCCCAGCGCGGGTCGGAGCCGGCGTGAACCAGCGCCAGACCCCGCTTGTCGCTTTTCCAGAACAGCGGCTGGCTGATCAGCCAGTCAAGCAGTTCAGCACCGTCAGGCGCGTCCAGAATGGCCTCAAATTCCCGATTCTTCTTGAACCGGCGCGGGGCGTGGCCATACGCATAGGCCAGCAGGTGCAGATCATGATTACCGAGGACGGTCATCGCCGCCTCGCCACAGGAATGGATCAGGCGCAAGGTCTCCAGCGACTCACCGCCGCGGTTGACCAGATCGCCAGCGAAGCGCAGGCGATCGCATGAGGGGTCGAAGCGAAGACGGTCCAGCAGACGCGCCAGCGCCTCGCAGCAACCCTGAACATCGCCGATAAAGATTTGTCGTTTCTTCATGCCGCCCCAGTCTAACGACCCGAATCACCCGTGACAGAGGAATCGCGCGCCGCGGCAATGCTGATGACGACATCGGCCTGCCCCGGCAACTGTTCAACCATCCGCCGCGACACCCGCGCACTGATCGCTTCGGCTTCGGTCACGCGGACCTCGGGCGCCAGGTGAATCCGCACGTCGACGAAAATCCGCCCGCCCATGCGCCGGGAGCGCAAGCGGTCGTGATGACAAACCCCGGGTACGGCGGCAATGGTGTGCGACAAAGCACGCAACTCTCTTCCAGACAGGCCGGTATCAACCAGCTCGGTCGCTGCCTCCCCGATCAGCCGCCAGCCCACCCAGCCCAGCATGATGCCGACGATGGCTGCAGCAACGCTATCCAGCCACAGCAGGCCGGCCAGCGCCCCCGCGATACCGACAATCACGACCATCGACGACAGCGCATCGCTGCGGTGGTGCCAGGCGTTGGCCCGCAGCAACGCCGATTCGGTTTGGCGCGCCACCCGGGCCGTGTATTGGTACAGCGCCTCTTTGACCAGCACCGAGGCTACGGCGATGCCGAACGCCAGCCACCCCGGCGCCAGCAAACGCTCCGGGTTGAGCAGGCGCGAAATCGAGTCGATCAGGAATCCGGCGCCCAGGGCCAGCAGCAACAGACCGACCCCCAACGTGGCCAGGGTTTCGATGCGCTGGTGGCCATAGGGGTGATTGTGGTCGGCATCCAGCGATCCCCAGCGCGAGGCCAGCAGCACCAGCGCATCACTGAGCAGATCCGAAAGCGAGTGCACGCCATCGGCAACCAGCGCCTGCGACTGGCCGATCAGGCCACCGGCAAGCTTGCCCAGCGAAAGCGCCAGGTTGACAAGCGCACCGATCAGGGTCACGCGTCGCTTCGCCGGCCAGTGCGACTCGCTCATGCCGCAACCCGGCCGCGGCGGCGCTCCAGGGTAATGAAGCGCATGGGATGACAGTTGGCTGCATCAGCCGGGCGCGAGGTCATGGCGTGAACCCACCAGTCTGCGGCATCGACTGCGGGGAACCAGGTATCGCCTTCCAGTTCCGCATCGATCAGGGTCAGCTCCAGCCGCTGGGCCAACGGCAGCGCCTCGGCATAGATTTCGCCCCCGCCGATCACCATCAGTTGCTCAGCCTCACCGGCCAGTTTCACCGCCTCGGCCAGATCGCCGGCGAGCCGGACTCCAGCCGGCACCTCCGGCTGCCGGCGGCTGATCACGATGTTAGTCCGTCCAGGCAGCGCGCGGCCGATCGACTCGAAAGTTCTTCGCCCCATCAGGACCGGATAACCCAGGGTTACCGACTTGAAATGCGCCAGGTCGGCCGGCAGATGCCAGGGCATGGCGCCGGCGCGACCGATCACCCCGCCCCGGGCCATTGCCGCGATCAGCACGATTTGCGGACTAAAGGACATGATCTGGCCCGCTAGCGCCCGCCACGCAGACAGTCCGAGCGCAAGCGCCCGGGCGGGCGCGGCAGCACATCTGAGTGCTGACGGGAATGCAAACAGGAAACCAGAATCGCCTCACCAAGATCTCCTCTTGTTGACCGGTAGCGCTCGATGCCGTACACACCCATCAGGGTATGGACAAGCACCAGGTTGGTCACGTCCGTGTCGGCATAGCCACCGCCGATCTTCGTGTCATCGCGACCCAGCTGCCCAGCCAGAGCGTTTGCGACCTGGTCGCGAGCGATGACCTCGCCGAGCGCAACACCCACCTGTCCGGTCACGCTGGCCCCGTGGACGCCACCCAAACCAATCACTTCGACTTTTTCATTCAGCAAGGTGGGCAAGTCATCGGGTCTCTGATCGGCAATCCATTCCTCGATCAGGGCAACCAGGATCGGGACCTCGTCTGCAGCGATCGGGTTCGGACTGAGCATTCCTTGAGGCCTGCCCAACGCGGCCACGGCCCGATCGCGAAAGGTCACCGAGGCCAGGTTGGGGTCAAAGTGACGGAAATCTCCGGTGACCGCATCCCGCCAGACCAGCTGCTGGCTGCCCGCTCCGATATCCCAGACCAGGAGCTTTTCCGCTTCGGGCGCAATGTGCTCGGCCAGCCGGTAGGCCAGGCGTCCTTCTTCGCGCTGCCCGATGATGTCGATCTCAATCCCGAAGGCCCGCTGCCAGTCATCGAGCAGCGCCCGGCCGTTGTCGGCGCGGCGAAACGCTTCGGTGGCGACGCCCAGCAGGACCTGCGCGCCCTCGCTGTTTGCCTGCGCCACCAGACCCGCCATTTTGTTCGTTGCCAACACAATGATTTGATGAGAAAACTTCGCGTTCGAGCCCGTCCCCAGGTCAGCAGCAAAATCGACCCGTTCCCCGGTGCTGATCAGCCGTCGCAATGGCAGTTCCGAACAGGGATCCAGCTTTGCCAGGTGCATGCGTGTGGTGCCGGAACCAATGTCGAAGGCCGCCACGATCTCGGCACCACAGCGATCGATGTCGGCGAAGGCGGCAGGACTGCCCGTCGCCAGCACAAGCAACCACAACCCCAGATGCGCATACTTCATACCGCAACCGGTGCCCGAATCGCCGGGCCGGGGTCGTAGCCACGCAAGTCGAAGTCGTCGTAGATGAAGTCCTCCAGGCGCCGGCGGGCCGGGTTCAGGTGGATCTGGGGCGCGGGCGCAGGCTGGCGTGCCAACTGCTCGTCCACCTGCGCCAGATGGTTGAGGTAGATATGGGCATCACCGAAGGTATGAATGTAGTCTCCCGGCGCCAGGTCGGTCACCTGCGCCACCATGCGGGTCAACAGCGCATAGGAGGCAATATTGAAGGGAATGCCCAGGAAAAGGTCGGCCGAGCGCTGGTAGAGCTGGCAGCTCAGTCTGCCCTCTGCCACGTGGAACTGGAACAGGCAGTGGCAAGGTGCCAGCGCCATGCGCCCGGCCCGAACATTTTCCTGCGGCGAAACCGACTCGTCCGGCAGATCGGCTGGATTCCAGGCCGAGACCACGTGTCGGCGCGAGTCGGGGCGAACTCGAATTTGCTCGACCACCTGCGCCAGCTGATCGACCGAGCGTCCGTCCGGGGTCGGCCAGGACCGCCACTGCACACCGTACATCGGCCCCAGGCTGCCGTTTTCATCGGCCCACTCGTCCCAGATGGTCACGCGATTGTCGTGCAGATAATCCAGCCGGGTGTCACCCCGAATGAACCAGAGCAGTTCGTGGATGATCGAGCGCAGGTGTACTTTCTTGGTCGTGACCAGCGGAAACCCCCGGGCCAGGTCGAAGCGGAGCTGGTGGCCGAAAGAACTGATCGTGCCAACCCCGGTGCGGTCGGACTTGCGCACCCCGTGGTCGCGAACATGGCGCAGCAATGCCAGGTAATTTTTCATCTCGTCGGTCTCGGCGCTGCCGCCTTGCGGCGGGATACCAAAAGCAAAACCATGCCGGCAATGATCATGGGCAGGGACAACAACTGGCCCATGCTCATCCAGTCCAGGGCGACGAAACCCAGCTGTGCATCCGGCTCACGGAAGAACTCGGCGATGAACCGGAAGCCCCCGTAGCCGACCAGGAACAGCCCGCCCACCGCCCCGGCTGGTCGCGGACGCGCGGAAAACCACCACAGCAGGGCAAACAGCGCCACCCCTTCCAGACCGGCCTGGTAGAGCTGGGAGGGATGCCGGGCATGTTCATCCAGCGCCCCGGCAAGGTACTGCTGGTACAAGGCCTCCGACCAGCGTCCGCCGCGCTCAACGGCATCCGGAAAGATCACCGCCCAGGGCCCATCGCTGGTCCGGCCCCAGAGCTCGCCACCGATGAAATTGCCAAGGCGGCCGGCGGCCAGACCCAGCGGCACCAGCGGAGCGATAAAGTCGGCCATGCGCAGGAAGCCGCAGCCCAGCCGCCGGCTGTACCACCACATGGCCACCAATACACCGACCAACCCGCCATGAAAACTCATGCCGCCATCGCGCAAACGCAACAGCAACAGCGGGTCGGCGAGGAGGTCGGAGAAGGCATAGAACAGCACGTAGCCCAGTCGCCCCCCAATCACAACGCCGAGAACCCCCCAGAACAGAAAGTCACCCACCTGGTCGGGCGAGAGCGGTGCATCGGGCCGCTGAGCACGGTAGCGGCCGAGCAGCCAGAACAGGCCAAAGGCCACAAGGTACATCAGGCTGTACCAGTAGACTCCGAAGCCGCCAACCGAGAATGCGATCGGATCGATCTGGTGGTAGTAGTAGCCGCCGGCCATGGCGTCAGTAACTGGCCACAACCCGGACCACCAGCCCCTTGAGGTAGCGGGTGAAGGGAATGGCCGGAACCACCGGGTGATCCGGGCCCTGCTCCAGCCGCATCAGAACCTGCAGGTCGCGATCGACGTGCCGCGCCGCCTGGCGGATCACATCGACAAAGCGATCTTCGAGGACATGCGCCGAGCACGAACAGGTCACCAGCAGGCCGCCCGGGCGAATCAGCCGCAGCGCCTTCTCGTTGACCCGGCGATAGGCAGACAGCGCGGCGTTGGCGTCCCTGGCCCTGGGAGCAAACGCGGGCGGGTCGACCACGATGGCGTCGAAACGCGCCCCGGCCGCGAGTTGAGCATCCAGCCAGCGCTCCGCGTCCTGCTGGGTGGCCTGAACACGGTCCTCCAGGCGATTGGCCAGCGCATTGGCCTGGATCGCCTGGACCGCCGGCCGGGAGGAATCCACGCATTCGACTTCGCCGGCACCAAGCGCGGCCGCGCCCAGACCCCAGGCACCATGATAGGCATACAGATCTGCGACCCGGTCCAGACCCCCGAGCAGCGGCCAGACGCGCTGACGATTGCTCTGCTGATCGAAGTACCAGCCGGTTTTCTGCGAAGCCATCCAGTCGATCTGGAAGGACAGGTCGCCCTCGATTACAGTCAATTGTTCCGGCATTCTGCCGGGGCCGGGCTCGATGGCCCGCTCCAGGCCCTCCAGTTCGCGCACCAGCGCATCGTTGCGCCACAGCAGGCCTTCGGGTCGCAATACCTGCTCCAGCGCCTGTTCGATCTCGGGGCGCAGACGGTCCATACCGGCGGTATTGGCCTGAGCGACCAGGCAACTGCCGAAGCGGTCAATCACCAGCCCCGGCAAGCCGTCGCTCTCGCCAAAAACCAGTCGGTAGAAGGGTTGGGCGAAGATCCGCTCACGCAAACTCAGCGCAGCCTGCAAGCGCCCGGCCAGCCAGCCCACGGACGGCTCGACATCCGGGCTGCGGCTGATCAGACGGGCGCAGATCAGCGAATTCGGATTGATCAACGCGGTGCCGACCGCACGACCGGATGCGTTGACCACATTGGCAATCTGACCAGCACCAAAGTCACTCAGCGGGCTCTGGGCCACATCCACTTCGTTGCTGAACACCCACAGGTGTCCGGCTCGCAGGCGCCGGTCTTCGTCCTTTTTCAGGACCAGGTTTGCAGTGCTCGGCATGGGTCTTGGAGAATGCGCAATCAGGCCCGAAAGTGTAACCGATGCAGGTATGCTGCCTACCGATCCCAGTATGCCGAGCCACCATGGAACGGAATAACCAGCTCGACCAGTCGCTCAGCCCGTACCTGCTCCAGCATGCCGCCAACCCGGTCCACTGGCAGGAGTGGAATCGCGCCAGCCTGCAAACCGCGCGCCGGCTGCAGCGTCCCATCCTGCTCTCGATTGGCTACAGCGCGTGCCACTGGTGCCACGTCATGGCCCACGAGAGCTTCGAGTCCGAGGTCATTGCCGGGTTGATGAATGATCATTTCATCAACATCAAGGTCGACCGCGAAGAACGACCCGACCTGGACCGGATTTACCAGCTCGCCCATCAGCTGCTGACCGGTCGCGGCGGTGGCTGGCCGCTGACCGTCTTTCTGGACCCAGAGACCCAGGCGCCGTTCTTCGCCGGCACCTATTTTCCACCCGAACGCCGCCATGGCCTGATCAGCTTCCCCGAACTGCTGGAGCGCATCCACGAAATCTGGACCACCCGGCGCGAGGAACTGCGCGCCCAGCATCTGCAGGTTCAGGAAGCGCTGCAGGCCATCGCCCAGCCGCGCGCCGGCGGCGGGCGCCCGGGTGAATACGCCGAGGCACTGCTCGGCCAGCTCGCGGCCAGCTTCGATAACGAACACGGCGGCTTCGGAACGGCCCCGAAATTTCCCCAGGCGCCGCTGCTGATGGCGCTGGAGGATCTGCTTGAGCGCGACGAGCAGGCCGAGCGCATGCTCGCCGACACCCTCGATGCCATGGCCCGCTTCGGCCTGTTTGATCATCTCGGCGGCGGTTTCTTCCGCTACGCCACCGATACAGCCTGGGAGATCCCTCACTTCGAGAAAATGCTGTCCGACAACGCCCTGCTGCTGGGCCTGTTCGCGCGCGCGGCACAGCGCTGGCAGCAACCGCGCTTCCATGCCGTAGTCGAGCGCACCGTGGCCTGGCTGATGGATGCCATGCGGCTGGAAAACGGCGCTTTTGCCGCCAGCCTGGATGCCGACAACGAGGACGGCGAAGGCGCGTTCTATGTCTGGACGCCGGGCCAGATCGATGAAACTCTGCCGGCGGCGCAGGCCCAGGTCTTCTGCGCGCGCCATGGCCTCGACGGACCGCCCAATTTCGAGAACCGGAGCTGGCACCTGGTCACCGCCAAGGGCCTCGACGAGCTGACCGGTAACGGCCGCAACCGCGCCGCCGTTTCATACCTGCTCGAACAGGCCAGGCTCGGCCTGCTCCAGGCCCGAGGACGGCGCCAGGCGCCCGCCCTGGACGACAAGCTCATCGCCGGCTGGAACGGACTGGCCATCGCAAGTCTCGGCGAAGCCGGTCGCCTTTTCGGCCGCAGCGACTGGCAGCAGCAGGCGGGCGCGGCCCTCGATGCCGTGGCCGTCAACCTGTTCGGTCATGAGCCACCGCGCTCGGTCTGGCGCGCCGGTCGCAGCGCCCAAACCGCCAACCTGGAAGACCATGCCACGGTGCTGCTGGCCTGCCTGGAGTTACTGCAGTGGCGCTTCGAGCTGCGCTGGCTGAACCTGGCCCGGCGCATTGCCCGACGCATCAGCCGTCAGTTTGCCGACCCGGTCAGCGGCGCTCTGTATTTCACCTCGACTGACCACGAGACCCTGCTGACCCGCCCGCTGGCGTTCAGCGATGACGCCGTCCCGTCCGCTGCCGGCATGGCGATCCTGGGCCTGCTGCAGCTCGGCCATCTGTGCGCTGATACCGACCTGCTTCAGCTGGCCGAACTTGCCCTGGCCACAGCCAGCGGTGACATCGAACGCGCTCCAGCCGCGCACGCCACCTTGATCCGAGCTGCGCTGGAAGCCGAGCGCCCCGGCTGGCAACTGCTTCTGGGCGGGCCTGCCGAAGCGCTCGATTCGCTGGCAACGGTATCCATGCCGCCCGAAGTCAGCGTCTACCGCGTACCCGCCCTGGACGCCATCGACGAATTGCCAACCCACCTCGCCAAAATCGCCAGTGCCAGCAAAGCCACCGCCGTGCTGTGTGCGGGAACGCGCTGCCTGGGACCCTGGCATGAGGTCCAGGAGCTGACCACCGCCTTGCGGCAACATCTGCCGAGCTGACCCACCCGGGGCCGGGCTCGCCCCGGGACGCTTTTCGTTCAATAGCCGTAGAATGCGCCCATGAGCGTGACCCTGCCCAATCCACATGCCCTGGCCGTACTGCTGCTGGTCGTGCTGGCGCTGATTCTGTTCTCGCGCGATCGCATTCCGCTCGAAACCAGTTCGCTGGTCGTGCTGGCCCTGCTCGCCCTTGGCTTTGAGTTGTTTCCCTACCACGGACCGGACGGCCAGCGCCTCAGCCCGGTTGATTTCTTTCTCGGCTTTGGTCACCAGGCACTGATCGCGGTCTCGGCACTCATGATTCTCGGCCAGGGACTGATCCGGTCCGGCGCCCTGGAGCCGGTGGGGCGACTACTGGCCTCGGCCTGGCGTCGCTCACCCGCGTTTTCGATGCTGCTGACCCTGATCATCTGCGCGGTGCTGAGTGCCTTCATCAACAACACGCCGATCGTGGTCATGCTGCTGCCGATCCTCATTGGCGTGGCCTTGCGCACCGGCACCTCACCGTCGAGCATGCTGCTGCCGGTCGGCCTGATCAGCATCATCGGCGGCATGGCCACTACCATCGGAACCTCGACCAATCTGCTGGTGGTCGGGGTTGCTTTCGACATGGGTGTGGCCGAGTTCCAGATGTTCGATTTCATCGTCCCGGCCGCCATTGCCGGCACGGTTGCCCTGCTCTATCTCTGGTTGATCGCCCCGCGCCTGCTGCCCGAACGCCAGGTCCCCATGCAGTCCTCGATCAAGCGTTTGTATACCGCCCAGATCCGCATGGAAAAAACCTCCAGCGCGGTCGGCAAGACGCTGGCCGAGGCGATTGAGGCCTGCGACGGCAACCTGAAAGTGGAAAAAATACAGCGCGGGCCCGGCGTATTCGTCACCCCGCTGCCTGATGTCAAACTCAAGGCCAGCGATCGGCTGACCACGACCAACACGCGCGACAACCTGCGCGAATTCGCCCATCTGCTGGGCGGCAAACTCTACTCCGGAGACGTGGAGGTCGACGACAGCCATCCGCTGGAGGCGCTCAACCAGCAGATCGCGGAAGTCGCCATCACGCCCACCTCGCGGCTGCTCGGTGTGCGCATCGGCCAGGCCCGCCTGCTGTCGCGTTTCGGCCTGCGCCTGCTGGCCCTGCATCGCGTCTCCAGCGGCGCGGAAAACCTGCGCGCCACCGGCCTGGACAACATCGTCCTGCGCTCCGGCGATGTCCTGCTGGTCCAGTCCACTCCAGCCAAGCTGGGCGTACTCAAGGAAGGCGCCGATTTCCTGGTTCTCGACGGCAGTGTCAACCTGCCCAAAACCTCGCGCGCGCCGATTGCCCTGGGCATCATGGCCACAGTGGTTACCGTGGCGGCGCTCGGTATTGTGCCGATTGCCACCAGCGCCCTGATCGGCGTACTTGCCCTGCTGGCCACCCGTTGCCTGACCTGGAAAGAGGCCATGGGTGCGCTGTCGATTCAGGTTGTGATGATCATCGTCGCCTCGCTGGCCCTCGGCATGGCGTTGATGCGCACCGGCGGTGCTGACTGGCTGGCCCAGGTGTTTCTGGCCGTAAGTTTCGGCGTGCCCGGATTTGTCATTCTCGGCGGCCTGATGCTGGCCATGGCGGCACTCACCAATGTCGTATCCAACAACGCCGCGGCCGTGATCGGGACGCCAATTGCCATCAGCCTGGCCCAGCAGCTGATGCTGCCGGCCGAGCCTTTCGTGCTGGCGGTGTTGTTCGGTGCCAATCTGAGCTTCGCCACGCCCATGGCCTACCAGACCAACCTTTTGGTCATGAACGCCGGGGGCTACAAATTCAACGATTTCGTCCGGGTCGGACTGCCGCTGCTGGTGTTGTTGTGGCTGGTGCTGACCGCGACCTTGACCTATGCCTACCGGATTTAGGGTTCCAGGGTCACGAGCTGCGGTTCAGGCGTCGGGCCAACAACTGATCTGGCTCGCCTTGCTGCTGGGTTTTGCGTTTTCACCAGGGTTTGCCGATCAGCCGCGGGGAATCGCACTGGCACCGCATCTGGCCGAGCTGGTTTTTGCCGCGGGGGCCGGCGAGGCCCTCGTGGGAACCGTCGCCTGGAGTGATTTCCCGCCGGAAGCCGCTGAGCTGCCCCTGATCGGCGATGCCTTTCGTCTGGATCTGGAGCGCATTGTCGGCCTGAACCCGGATTTCGCCCTGGCATGGGAGGGCGGCACCCCAACTGCCGCCGCAGAACGACTTGAACGGCTGGGCATCCGGGTGATCTGGATCCGCACCCGCACCCTGGACGACATTGCCACGGCCCTGATGGAGATGGGCCGACAGTTCGATGCCGTTGAATCGGCCCAGGCCGCGGCGCGCGCCTACCGGGCCGCCCTGGCCGAACGACCGGCGGCTGCCGCGTCGGCGCCAATCGCGGTGTTTTACCAGGTTGCAGAGCAACCGCTGTATACGCTCGGTGGCCACCACCTGATCAACGAAGTGCTGGAGCGCTGCGGCGCGCGCAACGTGTTCGCCGACCTGGATATCGAAGCCGCCGCGGTTGACCTCGAAGCCGTCCTGGCCAGGGCGCCGCGCGTGATCATTGCCGGCTCGGAATCCGATACCTTGGACCCCCTGCGGCACTGGCACAAGCGACAGCACTACCTGCCCGAGGCGCCGGCACTGATTCGGGTCGACCCCGATACGCTGGTGCGGCCCACGCCGCGCATTATCGAGGGCATTGACCAGCTCTGCGCGGCCCTGTCCGGGGCGGATATTCCCGATCAGGAGTGATGGTCGCGGTAGATTCGGCTGGCCTTGTAGCCACGATAGAAGTAGCGCACCAGTACCGTGCCCGCGGCAGCCACCGGCAGCGCCAGCAATACGCCGATAAACCCGAATAACTGGCCGCCGGCCAACACCGTAAACACAACCAGCACCGGGTGCATGCCGATGCGGTCACCGACCAGGTTGGGAGTGAGCACAAAGCTCTCGATCAGCTGGCCGACGGTGAACACCACGGCCACGGAAAACAGGAACCAGAAATCGAAATTCTGGATCACGGCGGTCACGCCCGCAAGCAACACGCCGGTGATCGCGCCCAGGTAGGGCACAAAGCTGACCAGGCCGGCGATCATGCCGATCGCGATGCCGTTGTTCAAGCCAACCAGCCACAGCCCGAGTGCGTAGATCGCACCCAAACTGAGCATGACCAGCAACTGCCCGCGCAAAAACCCGCCCAGGGCTTCGTCGCAGTCGCGGGTCAGGCCAACCACGGTCGGCTCGATATTGCGCGGTAACAGATCGCGCAGGACATCCAGCAGGCGGTGCCAGTCGCGCATCAGGTAAAACGTCACCAGCGGCACCAGGAACAGGCCCGTCACCCAGATCACGAAGCGGCCGCCGGATTCGCTCAAATAGGCCCAGGTCGCCCGCCCCGCAGCGGCGATATTGGCAAAGTTCTCCTCCAGCAGTTCACGCAAACGCGCCGCATCAAACGTCTCGCGATCGAGGCGCCAGCCGAAATGCTGCTCGATCATTGGCTGGAAACGATTCTGGAGTTGTTCCAGGTAGGTGGGCAGCCGACTGAACAGATCGGCGGTCTCGCGAATCAGCACGGGAACAATCAGCAACAGCGTCACGACCAGCATGGCGGTAACCAGCACGAACACCAGCCCCACCGCCAGATCACGGCGCATCCAGCGCTCCAGGCGCGAAACCACGGGGTCGGCCATGTAGGCCAAAAGCGCGCTGATGAGAAACGGCGTCAATACCGGCGCCAGCAGCCAGACCAGCCAGCCGGCCAACAGCAGCGAGCCGACAATCCACAGCAACTGCTCGCGCGACAGGCGCGGGAACACGATTTCAGGGATCTCGCTCATTGGTCCTCCTTCGACGAATCCAGGTCATCCGGATCCTGAGCAATCTGGCCGGATCGACAACATTACCGCGCCAGGGACGCTACCCTAAGTACTTATTGGAATTGCATTCCGTAACCCATACAAACAGCGAGAGGTGCTCTGCACATGATCGTACGCGACGTCAACAACATCATCGGCAGCGACCGCGAAGTCCACGGTGAAGGCTGGGTCAGCCGCCGCCTGCTGCTCAAGTCTGACGGCATGGGTTTCAGCTTCCATGAAACCATCATTCCGGCCGGGGCCGAGCTGCACATGTGGTACAAAAACCACCTTGAAGCCGTCTACTGCGTTTCCGGCGACGGCAGCATCGAAGACCTCGCTACCGGCGAAGTCCACCCGATTCATGACGGTGTGATCTACGCACTTGACCAGCACGACCGTCATATCCTCAGGGGCGGATCGGCAGACATGCGCCTGATCTGTGCCTTCAATCCGCCGGTCACCGGGCGTGAGACCCACGACGCCGACGGTGCCTACGAGCTGGCGGACGACTGAGTCGCCAGCCAGGCCACGACTTCTTCGGCCGCCATCGGCCGGGCAAAGGCATACCCCTGAACCAGCTCACAGCCCAGCGTGCGCAAGGCATCGGCGTGTTCAGCGGTCTCGACGCCTTCGGCCACCACGCGCAGGTCGAAAGCATCCGCCAGCCCGATCACGCTGCGCACGATGTTGTAATCGTTGAGATCGGTGAGCATGTCGCGCACGAAGCTCTGGTCGATCTTGACCTCGTCCACCGGCAGGCTGCGCAGGTGACTGAGCGAGGAATAGCCGGTTCCGAAATCATCCAGCGAGACCTGCAGGCCGAGTTTTCGTACTTCGAGCAGCACGGCGACCGCACGCTCAAGATCCGTTACGGCGGCACTCTCGACAATCTCAAGCTCCAGCCGTGCCGGCGGCACCGCCGGACAGCGGCCCAACAACTCTCTCAGCGTCTCAACAAATCCTTCGCTGAGCAGATGCGGCCCGGAGACATTGACGCTCAAAGACAGGTCAAGACCGGCCTGCAGCCACTCCTCCAGCTGCTTCAGCGCCTGATCGATGATGTAGGCACCAAACCTCACTTCGAGCTCGGTGCGCTCCAGCACGGGCAAAAAACTCATCGGCGCCAGCACGCCTGAACCGGGATGATGCCAGCGCACCAGGCCTTCAAAGCCCGCCACCTTACCGCTGGCAAGATTGACCTTGGGCTGATAATGGAGGCGGAACTGCTCCTGGTCCAGGCCTGTCGCGATCTCGCTCAAGCGCCGACGCTGCTCACTGACCCTGGCCGCGATCTCGACATCGAACAGGCAGAACTGGTTACGCCCGAGCGCCTTGGCGCGGTACATGGCGTGATCGGCATGCCGTAACAGCGTGTCCGGGTCGGCCTCGTCCTGGGGGTACAGGGTGACCCCAATGCTGCCGCCGACCGCCAGGCGCTGACCGGCAAGAACAACCGGGCGCGCCACGCCATCCAGGATGAACTGCAGACGCCGTTCCAGCTCGGGACCATCACCGACACCGTCCAGCGCCAGGACAAACTCATCACCCCCCAGGCGCGCGATCAAGTCGCTGCCGCGCACCAGCCTGCGCAGCCGCTGGGCAATGGCCACCAGCATCTGGTCACCCATCTCGTGACCGAACTGGTCATTGATCGGATTGAAATCATCCAGATCCAGATAGCACAGGGCAAAGGCCGTCTCGCTGCGACGCACGCGCGTCATCATCTGCTCCAGCAAAATCCCCATCAGGCGTCGGTTGGGCAGGCCCGTCAGTGCATCGTAGTGAGCCAGGCGATCCAGCGCCTCCTCATGCGCCTTGCGTTCGCTCAGATCGATATCGACACAGAACAACTCGGGTTCTTCGCCCGACCGGCGCAACACGGTATGACTGGAGTACACCGGCACCCGGCTGCCGTCCTTGCGCATCAAATCAAGTTCGCCATTTTCGATTCCGCCCCCCTCGGCCACACGCTGCAGGTCGAACCGCACCTGCTCGCGCATTTCCGGCGGGATAATCAAGTCCAGCAGGTTGCCGGCCAATGCCTCGGATTCGGTATAGCCGTACAAATGCTCGGAGGCACGGTTCCAGTATCGAACCCTGCCGTCCAGGGCATAACCCTGCACCGATACACCGTCGATATCCTGCAGGATGCGGCGGAAGCGCTCCTCGCTTTCGCGCAGGCGCCGCTCGGACTCGCGCCGCCGGGTGATATCGAGGCAGACGGCCAGGGCGCAGGCCCGTCCGCTCAGGGTCACGGGGGTCAGGGTCACGTCGTGCCAGACGACCGAGCCATCGGCATGGCGCGACGGCCACTCAAACCGATCGCCACCTTTTTTCATCGCCCGGCGCATCCGTTTGAGCGCCTGATCCGCGCCATACTCGGCATCCAGCCAGGCGTGCGACTGCGCGTCCCGGAACGCTTCCAGAGAGTCGTATCCCCAGCCTCGCCAGGCCTGTTGATTGGCGTCCAGCAACTCACCGCTTGCGGCATCCTGGACCAGGATCGAGACCGGCGACTGCTCGAAGATGGCCCGGAAACGACGCTCGGCATCGGCCAGGTCGGTGATGTCCTGGAAAGCGCCCACCAGGCGGATCACGCGGCCATCGTGCTGCACCGGCCGGCAAATGGAACGCGTAACGAGTTCCTGACCAAGAGCATTCTTCAGTCGCAGGGTCAGTTCATAGGGCTCACCCTGCTCCCGGGCCCGCTCCAGCGCTTGTTCGAGCAGCAGGCGATCCTCCGCTACATAAAACGACAACGCATCGGTGACTGACAGGTCGGTATCGGTGGGCAGACCGTGCAACCGGAAGGTCTGCTCGGTCCACTGCAGGGCGCCGCTGGCCAGGTCCAGTGACCAGCCGCCCACGGCGGCCAGTCGCGACATGGCGCTCAGCAAAGCCTCGCGTTCGGCCAGGCGCTGCTCGGTTACCCTAAGCTCGGTAATGTCTACAGCGGTCGCAAAGACTCGCTGGCGACCACCGAGAACGACCGGCACAAGACTGACCAGTTCCCAGAAGGTCCGTCCATGCGCGTCCAGGCTGCGCCACTCGAAACGCTGGGGCTGGCCGCGGGCTGCGGCCTGGATGCGGGCCAGCGCATCAGCCTGCGAGTACGGCGGATCGGACCACAGATCGCGCTCCTGCAGCGCCTGGAGGGAATCCAGACCATAGCTCTCCCAGGCGGCCGGGTTGGCGTCCAGCACTTGGCCAGTTTCGACCTCATGAAGGATGATCGCGAGCGGGCTTTGCTCAAACAGCAGGCGAAACCGGTTTTCGGCCTCGCGCCGCTCGGTCACGTCACTGGTGTACCCGGACCAGGATCGACCGCCGCTGAGTTGGCGTGGCCACGACTCAATCCGCAACCAGCGCTGGCGCCCGTCGACTATGAAACGCGCCTCTACACTCAGCGGCGCCCCGGCTGCCCGCGCCTGCTCATGCACCTGAGCCACACGTTCGCGATCCTCGGGATGGACATTGGCAAAGGCGGCGTAGAGATCGGCTTCAGCCGCCTGGCGCGAGACGCCGAACAACGCAAGGGCGCGGTCGCTGATGTAGGCAAGCCTCGGCCCGCCAGGTACATCATCGACCGCCTCGTGCAGGCCGATCGGCAGGTAACGGGCCATCCGCTCATATTGCTCGACCCGCTCGGCCAGGTGATCCGGCTCCTGATTTTGATGTTTGGCCCTGCGCGCCATCGCGGCCCTCTATTGTGCTGAACCCGCCGACCCCGATACAGCGTCGGGCCGCAAGCTGATGGGTAAGAATGTAGCATGATGTGGAGTCCGCAAACCGCCGGAGGGCAATCCATGCATGCATTCCCGCGCCCGGGGCGCTACCGTCACTTCAAGGGCCGCGAGTATCAGGTCATCGATACTGCGCGCCACTCCGAAAGCGAAGAATGGCTGGTGGTCTACCGGCCGCTCTATGGCGAGGGCGGCCTGTGGGTCAGGCCACTGGCGCTGTTCCAGGACCAGAAACAACTGGCCGACGGGAGCAGGGTCCCGCGCTTTGAGCGCATTGCCGACGACTGAATCCGTTGCAACCCCGCTACGCAGTGAGCTACTGGGCCAGACGCTTCAGCCAGACAGTCATGACTTTCTCGGCCTGCTTGTCACCATTGTCCGCGGCCACCTCGACTCCTTTCTGCCAGGCAGCACGGGCGGCCGCCAGCTCGCCGGCCTCGCGGCAGACCCGCCCCAGTTCCTGCCAGGCCATGGTCTGCTCGGGCCGAAATACGGTCGCGCGTTCCAGATGTTGGCGCGCCTGCGCGATATCGCCCATTTTCAGGCGTGCCTGGCCTGCCGCCAGGCGCGCCTCGTAGCCGTCGCGACCAGCCTCGATCATCTTTTCAATCACTTCCGGGTTCATATCCTGTCCGAATCAATGTCTCCAATAGTTCGGCGTCAACAATACCAGTACGGTGAAGATTTCCAGTCGGCCCAGCAACATGGCAAAACTCATCAATAACTTGGTCGAATCACTCAGTGGCCCCCAGTTCGCTCCAGCCTCGCCGAGCGCCGGACCCAGGTTGTTCATGGCCGAAAACACCACCGAGACCGCCGTGACCAGATCCTGCTCGATCCCCGATACGATCAGCGTCAGCACCACGATACAAAGAATATAGAGCGAGACGAAACCCCAGACCGCGTTGGCAACCTCGTTATCCAAGGTTCGCCCGCCCAGTTTGAGCGGCACGACCGAGCGCGGATGGACCAGGCGCTGCAGCTCGCGCAGGCCCTGCTTGGTCAGCAGATAGACCCGCACGATCTTGAATCCACCCGTGGTGGCCCCGGCGCAACCACCCAGGGCGCTGACGAGGATCAGCAACAGTGGCAGGGTGCCGGGCCACAGGTACACCTCGGCGGTAGCAAAACCCGTTGTGGTGGTAAACGAGACCGCCTGAAACGTTGCGTAGCGGATCGAATCCCAGACATTGTCGTAGACCTGTTGGCGCCAAAGCAGGATCGTCACGAGGGCGGACACCCCCAGCAGGATGATCGCAAACAACTTCAACTCGGGATCCTTGAGATAAATCTGTGCCGAGCCACGCCGAAGCGCCAGAAAATGGAGGGCAAAATTGATGCTGGAGACAAACAGGAAAAACACCACCAGCCAGTCGATCAACGCGCTTTCGAAGTACCCCACGGAGTTGTCGTGGGTCGAAAAGCCGGCCGTGGCCACGGTCGAAAAGCTGTGGGTAAAGGCATCGAACAGGCTCATCCCGGCCGCCCAGTAGGCCGCGGCACAGACCACCGTCAAGCCGATGTAGATCACCCACAGCGCCTTGGCGGTTTCGGCAATCCGGGGCGTCAGGCGCGATTCCTTGACCGGCCCGGTCGCTTCGGCCTTGTAGACCTGCATGCCGCCCACGCGCAGCATCGGCAGGATGGCCACCGCCAGGATGATGATGCCCAGCCCTCCCATCCACTGCAACTGCTGACGGTACCAGCGGATCGAGATCGGCATCTCGGCCAAGCCGGTAAACACCGTGGCACCGGTGGTCGTGATCCCCGAGGTCGACTCGAACACCGCGTCGGCCAGGCTGGCCTGCAGGCCGATCAAAAACGGAATGGCGCCGGCCAGGCAGACCGCTGCCCAGCAGGCCACCACCACCAGGAAGCCATCGCTGATGCGCAGATCGCGCTGGGCCGAACGGGTCGGCAAAAACAGTCCCAGGCCTGCCGCAACCACAACCAGCAAACTGATCGCGAAGGCTCCGGCCGCACCATCCTGGTTGACCAGGGCGAAGATCAGCGGCGGCACGAAACCGATACTGATGAAAATCAGCAGCGCACCGACGATGCGCAGCACCGGCGCATAGGCCGAGTAGCGCATCAGACGAACACCGCGTCCACCGAAAACAGTTTCTCGACCCGACTGATCTGGCGCTGGTCGGCAACGAACAGGATGACGTGATCGTCATTCTGGATCACCACATCGTGATGGGCGATGATCACCTTCTCGCCACGGATAATGCCGCCGATGGTGGTGTCTTCGGGCAGGTCGATCTCCTCAATGCTCTTTCCGACCACCTTCGACTGCCCCGGCGAACCGTGCGCTACCGCCTCGATGGCCTCGGTCGCCCCGCGCCGAAGCGAGTGCACCCGCACCATGTGCCCGCGCCGGATGTGGGTCAACAGTGCACCAATCGTGACCTGCTGCGGGCTGACCGCCACATCGATGCGATCGGACTCGACCAGATCAACGTAGGCCGGCCGATTGATCAGGGTAATGACCTTGTCGGCTCCCATCCGCTTGGCCAGCATGGAAGAAAGAATGTTGGCCTCATCGTCGTTGGTCAGGGCGCAGAAGACGTCCGTTTCGCCAATGCCCTCCTCGTGCAGCAGATCCTCATCGGCGCAGTCGCCAATCAGCACGATGCTGGTCTCGAGATCCTCGGCCACCCGTTCTGCCCGGGCCGGGTCGGATTCAATCACCTTGACGTGATGGTTGCGCTCCAGTCGGCGGGCCAGCGCGGCGCCAATATTACCGCCGCCGGCCAGAATGATGCGATGAGCCGGGCCGCTCATCCTGCGCAATTCGCGCATGACCAGCGGTATATCGCGTGCCGCGGCCAGGAAAAACACGATGTCGTCGACCTCGATCACCGTGTCGCCTTTCGGAATGATCGGCTCGTCGTTGCGAAAGATTGCCGCAACACGGGCATCGACGCCCTCGGGCAGCTTTTCGCGCAGCGATTTGAGTTCCCGTCCGACCAGCGGGCCGTCATGGAACGCCCGCGTTGCGACCAGCTGGGCGCGGCCATCGGCGAAATCGAGCACCTGCAAGGCCCCCGGATACTCAATCAGGTGCTGGACATGCTCGGTGACCAGCTGCTCGGGGCTGATCAGCACATCGATCGGGGTGTGCTCGCGGTTGAACAATTCGGGGTGCGCCAGGTAATCAGCGGCCCGCACCCGCGCAACCTTGGTCGGTGTATTGAACAACGAATAGGCTACCTGACAGGCAATCATGTTGGTTTCGTCGGAATTGGTCAGCGCGATCAGCAACTCGGCATCCTCGATACCAGCGCGGATCAAGGTCTGCGGATGGGCCGCATGGCCCAGAACGGTGCGAATGTCGAGCTTCTCCTGAAGCTCACGCAGCCTTTCGGAATCCGTATCCACCACGGTGATATCGTTTTCCTCGCGCGACAGGCTGCGGGCCATGCCCGACCCCACCTGACCGGCTCCCAGAATGATGATTTGCATGGCTCCCTACCTCCCGTAGATCCCGGGCTGGACCATCAGACCTGCTTGGGGTCGATGCCCAGTTGCCTGAGCTTGCGATACAGGTGCGTGCGTTCCATCTGGACCGCCTCGGCCAGCTTGCCGACGCTGCCTTCGGCCTCCTTGAGCTGGTAGGTCAGATACTGACGCTCGAATTCTTCCCGTGCCTCGCGCAGCGGCATGCGAAACAGGGCCGGGATCTGCGGCGCCGACCCGGCAACCGCCGAGTCGGTCTGGGTCAGCGCTTCGTCGATCTCGGCAACCGACACCTCTTCATCGCCGCCCAGGATCAGCAGACGCTGGACCAGATTCCGCAACTCGCGCAGGTTGCCCGGCCAGCGATGCTGGCGCAGACGATTCTGGGCGGCCACCGGGAAGTGACGGTACGGCAAGCCGTCGCGCGAGGGGAAATATTCGGCATAAAAGCGAACCAGGTCAGGGACGTCTTCCTGACGGTCCCGCAGCGACGGGATTTCCAGCGGCAGCACGTTCAGCCGATAGTACAGCGACTCATCGAAGCGCCCGCTGCGGACCAACTCCGGCAGACCGGCGCCGGCGCCGGTGATGATGCGCAGATCGAGTTCCGAGCTGGTGCTCGATTCCGGGTCGACGTGGCCGCTTTCCAGAATTCTGAGCAGCAGCGACTGGGCGGCGGCATCCAGCAGGGTCACGTCGTTGATGAACAACACCCCGCCCTGGGCCTTGGCCAGCAGACCCGATTCGCTGTCGCCGCCCAGCAGCAGTTTTTGCCAGCCCTGGGCCTCGATCCGGGTCGGCGCGGCGACAAAAGGCCCCTGCAGGCGAGCCGAATGGGCGTGAATCCAGCGCGCCGCCTGCTCCTTGCCCACGCCGGGCTCACCGCTGATGAGCACCGGGGCATCATGGCCGGCCACCTTCTCCAGGCGCCGCCTGAGGTTCTGGGCGGCGAGGGAGCGCCCGATCGGCTCCATCACGGCCGGCACGCGCTGTTTCAGGCCGGCGTTTTCGCGCTTCAGGCGGCCGGCTTCCAGGGCATTGCCCACGGTCACCAGCAGTTTGGCCATGGAAACCGGCTTCTCGATGAAATCGTAGGCACCCAGTCGGGTGGCCTCAACGGCCGTCTCGACCGAACCATGACCGGAAATCATCACCACCGGGCACTCCAGCGCCCCGGCGTCACGCCACTCGCGCAGCAGGCTAATACCGTCGGTGCCCGGCATCCAGACATCGAGCAAGATCAGATCAGGCGGCTGGAGACGACGCTGCTCGCGCGCCTCCGTGGCGTCTGCCGCTGCGCTTACCACGTGCCCCTCATCACCCAGGATGTCCGCGATCAACTCGCGGATATCCGGTTCATCGTCAACAATCAGGACGCGGGAAGAGGCCATCGGCCAAAGCATACCGCAGACCGGGACGGCTGATGATCGCCGAGCGCGAGTTGGCGGGCCTATGCGCGCGGCAGCCAGATGCGGATCACGGCGCCGGGAGCCGCGTCGCCTTCGGGTTTGGCAATCGTGATCGTTCCGCCGTGTTCCTCGATGATGCGCCGAACAATGGCCAGGCCCAGGCCGGTGCCGCGGGTTTTGGTGGTCACGTACGGCTCGAACACCCGGGCCAGCACCTCGTCGCTGAAACCGGGCCCGTCGTCGCGCAACAGCAGCAACACCCCGTCACGCTGGTCCTGAACCAGTCGCTGCAGTTGCACGCTCAGCGTCGGGCGACCCTCGGCGTGCGCTTCCTGGGCATTGCGAACCAGGTTGAGCAGCACCTGGCGCAGCCGCCCGGCGTCGGCCAGGATCTCGCCCGCTTCCGAGTCCAGATCCAGGTGAAACCGGATCGGCACGTCACCACTGCCGTACAGGTCGGCCACCTCGCTCACCAGGGCAGCCGGACTGACTGGCTCACGCCGCATGGGGCTGGGCCGGGCGTAATCGCCAAAGGCATCGACCAGACGCTTGAGGGTATCGACCTGGGCCCGGATGGTGGTGGTCGCTTTGCCCAGCAGCTCGCGCTGCGCCGGTGGCAAATCATCCTGCAGCTTGTACTGCAGGCGCTCGGCCGCCAGCTGAATGGGGGTGAGCGGGTTCTTGACCTCGTGGGCCAGACGTCGCGCCACCTCCGCCCAGGCCGCCTCACGCTGGGCCTGGTCGAGCACCGTGACGTCGTCAAAGACGACCACCTGGCCGCCGGTCTCCGGCGGCAGGTCGGAGCCTCGGCAGACCAGCACCAGCGGCTGACCCGGATCGCCAAGCTGGATTTCCTTGCGCCAGTCTGCCGCCAGGGAACCGGCATGCCTGGCCACCAGGTCCAGCAACGGGCGCAGATCCGGCCGCGCCTCGGCCAGCTCCGCCAGCGAGCGGCCGCGATCCTGCTCGGAATGTAAATCGAGGATGCGACCGGCCGATTCGTTGAACGCGCTCAGGCAGCCGTCGCGGTCGACGGCCAGAACCCCGGCCGATAGCCGGCCAAGGACAATCTCCAGATAGCGCCGCTGGGCTTCGAGTTCGCGCCGGCTGGCGGACAACTCGCGCGTCATGGTGTTGAACGAGTCGACCAGAAAACCAAGCTCGTCGCGACTGGTTACCGCCAGTTCGCGCGGGAAACGCCCTGCGGCAAGCTCTTCGGTAGCCAGGGCCAGATCGCGCACCGGCTGGCTCAGTCGCCGCGCGGCGTTGAATGCCAGCAACATGGCGAGGAACACGGTCAACAGCAGCACCAGCGACAGAATCAGGACCAGGCTTTGCTCCAGTCGAGCACGCAGGAAAGACACGTTCTGATAGCGGAAATACGCTTGTTCGATGCCGCCGGCCAGATCGCTGAACTGGGCAGGCAACGGGTAAATTGCCTGCAGCAGGCGCGGTGAAGCGCCCACGGTTGCCGGGCCGAGGTTGCGCAGAACGCGGATTTGCAGCCCCTGGTCACCCGGCTCGGCGGTCGCATATTCCTCATCCTGCAGCGCCTGGGCCAGGGCAAAACTGCTGGGCGCATCGCTGAGCAGGCGCGAGGGGTCAATGTGGACGAAGACCTCGGCGCGGCCGGCCGGATCGAGCACGGCCAGCTCGGTCGGGCCGGCACTGCTGACCGTGGCCAGCAATTGGTCATACAGCGCGTCATCGTCGGTCAGGATGACTCGCTCACCCAGCCGGGCCACCTGCTGGCGCACTTCGCGCGAGCGCACGTCCATGAACATCTGCCCCAGCTCGATCGCATCGGCCAGGGCCTGCTCGGCTTCGACGTCGAGCCAGCCCGATACAGTCTCAGACAAAAACTCCAGCGAAAACAGGTATAAAACCACTACCGGCGGCAAGGCCAGGGCAACGAACAAGGTTACCAGGCGAGCCGTCAGACGCGATCCCGGCTCCCGCCGTCGCACCCGCTGAACCAGCCGCCAAAGACGACCAAGAATAACGACAACAAGGATCAACAGCGCCAGGGCGGTGATCACAAAGACCCAGAATGCGGCCCGCCCCAGTTGGGTCGCCTCCTGCTCAACGCTGGAAACCAGGTACAGCGAACTGAGCAAAACCGCCAGTACCGCGACCAACGGAACGGCGCGCAGACCGCGGCGCAGCAGCTGTCTAGTCATCAGCGACCATCTCGACGGCTTCCAGTTGCCAGGTATGCCAGGACTCGCCCAGCCCCCAATTGCGATCAAACCAGACCGGCAGGCGCATCGGCGAAGGCAGTCGCGTCCGATCGATCTCGACGCGTGCCTGCACGCGCCAGCGGCGCCCGGCGCGCTGATCGGCGGTAAAGCGGGTGTCCATCCAGCGTGGCTCGGCCAGTTCGTCCAGGACCATCGACAGGCGCGGATAGCTGACCTGGTCGCCGGATTTCAGATCGGTCAGTTCGTAGTGGCGGATCAGCGGCAGGTAACGGATCTCGAAACGATGGTTGCGAGTCTGGTCGGCCACCGCCAGAACTTTCCACGCCGGCCCGACCCGGGTTGCGAGGCGAATCGGAACGGTTACCCCATGGTCCAGCGCTTCCAGCACGCGCGGGCCGGGCTGGAAGTCAATGCCGGCGTGAATGCCGAGCACATTGCCTTGCCAGCGCGGCTGCGGATCGATCATCTGCAACTGCCCATGGCGCTCGGGATCAGCCGTGCAAGCGCTCAATAGCCACGTGATAAAAACCATCCAGACCAGCCTCTGCCGGCAGAATCTGACAACCCACCGACTGGCGCTGCCCCGGCAGGCGGACTGGTGGGAGTGCTCTGGCATCGGCATGCTGCTCCAGGAACGATGAAATCTGCCGCTCGTTTTCTTCCCGCAGGATCGAGCAGGTGGCATAGACAAGGATACCGCCGGGTTTGAGTAACGGCCACAATGCCCCCAGCAGCCGGGCCTGCAGATCGGTCAATGGATCCAGATCGCGCGCACGCCGCAGCCAGCGGATATCGGGGTGGCGGCGAATGACGCCGCTGGCCGAACAAGGCGCATCAACGAGAATACGGTCGAACGCATGCCCGTCCCACCAGCCGGACGGGTCAGCGGCATCACCCTGGACCAGGCGTGCGCTCAAGCCGATGCGATCCAGGGTCGAGGCCACGCGCGCCAGACGCCGGGCGTCGATATCGACCGCGGTAAGCTCCAGATCACAGCGCTCCAGCGCGTGCGCGCTCTTGCCGCCCGGAGCAGCACAGGCGTCGAGCATGCGCAGCCCCGGCTGCAGCCTCAGGTACTCGACCGTGGCCTGGGCCGCGCCATCCTGAACCGACAGACCGCCCTTGGCAAAACCGGGCAGATCGGCAATGGCCACGCGCCGGCGCAACATCAGCGCATCCGGGAGTGCGGGCGCGGGATCACTCTCCAGACCGGCCTCGGTCAGGGCACGGCGCGCCGCGTCCAGCGACCAGTAGCGGCGGTTGACCCGCAGCCATAGCGGCGGCGCCTGGTTACCGGCAATCAGAATCGCGCGCCATTGGTCCGGCCAGTCAAGACGAATGCGTTCGATCAGCCAGGCGGGATAGCCATACTCTTGCACCGGATCGTCCTGACCGAAAGTCTTGAGTTCATCCTGACGACGCAGGTATGCGCGCAGCACGGCATTGGCCAGCCCGCGCAAACGGGTAAGACCGGCCAGGCCGGCTACCTCAACCGCGACATGGACGATCGCGTGCGCCGGTTCACGCGCCTGGCGCAATTCCACCAGGGCCAGAGCAAGAATGAAATGGATCAGTCGGTCGCGGCGCGCCGGCTTGCGGCGCAGCAAGTGCCGCACCAGACCATCGGCGGCCGGCCAGTCGCGCATCAGCGCCAGCGCCAACCGTCTTGCCAGGGCACGGTCACGACCCTGGTCGAGGGCTTCCAGCGGCGCTGCCAGGGCCTCGTCCAGGGCCTGGCCCCGGTCCAGGACGGCTGCCGCAGCGCGGGCGGCAACCAGGCGCGGCTCAGCGCCAGTCGGGGTGGGCATTCAACCAGTCTGCCGCAGTCACCCGGCGCCGACCCGGGGCCTGCAGTTCCAGCACTTCCAGAGAACCTTCTCCGCAGCCCACGACGACAGCATCGCTGCAACCGTGGCCGCGCATCAATTGGCCGGGCTTGGCGTTGACCGCCGCCCCGACCCGGGCGCGGAACATTCGCAGCTCACGGCCCTCGATATCCGCCCACGCAACCGGCCAGGGGTTGAAAGCGCGCACTGCCCGGGCCAGCCGGACAGCGGGCTCGTTCCAGTCCAGCCGGGCGTCCTTTTTGGTCAACAACGGCGCATGCGTAGCCAGACTGTCGTCCTGCGGAGTGGCCGGCGGTAATTTCCCTGCGGCCAACCGTCCAAGCGTGTCCAGCAATACCTCGGCGGCCAGCAAGGCAAGGCGGTCGTGCAGACTTGCCGCATCTTCGAGACTGTCGATCGGTGTCGCCAGGCGCGCGAGCACCGGGCCGGTATCCAGGCCCGGTTCCATTTGCATCAGCGAGACCCCGGTTTCTGAATCGCCGTGCAGAATGGCCTGCTGGATGGGGCTGGCACCACGCCAGCGGGGCAGCAGAGAAGCATGCAGATTCCAGCACCCCAGGCGCGGCACCTCCAGCAGCCGACGCGGGAGAATCAGTCCGTAGGCCGCGGTAACCAGCAGATCCGGCTGCAGGTCACGCAGGCTGGCCAGCAGGAGATCATCCCTGAGATGTTCAGGTTGCAGCACCTCAATACCGGCTTCCAGCGCCCGCTGCTTGACCGGCCCCGCCGTCAACCTGCGCCCTCTCCCGGCCCCGCGATCGGGCTGGGTCAGAACGGCCAGCGGTGCCTGACCCGAGCCCAGCAACGCATTCAGGGCGGGTACGGCGAACTCCGGCGTGCCGGCAAACAGCAGGCGCAGGCTCATGCCACCGCGTCGGGCTCGCGCTGGCGCTGCTTCTTGAGCTTTTTTTCGACCATGCGCCGCTTCAACGGCGACAGGTAATCCACAAACACCTTGCCGTCCAGGTGGTCGATCTCATGCTGGATGCAGACCGCCAGCAGACCGTCGGCATCCTGTTCAAACGGCTCACCGTCCAGGCCCAGGGCGCGCACCCGAATCTCCTCGGCGCGCTTGACCTCGGCATAAATACCGGGCACCGACAGACAGCCCTCTTCACAGGTCTGGCTGCCGGTCCGACTGATGATTTCGGGATTGATGAAAACCCTGGGCTGGTCACGCGTTTCGCTCAGGTCAAGCACCAGCAAGCGCACCCCTTCATTGACCTGGGTGGCCGCCAGCCCGATCCCGCGCGCGCTGTACATGGTTTCCAGCATATCCGCGGCCAGCTTGCGCTCGCGGTCCGTCACCACATCGACCGGCTGGGCGACCCGGCGCAGGCGCGGGTCAGGAAATTCGAGTATGTTCAGTTTTGCCATGGACATTCCAGAAATGCTGTTTGATACCTAAAGAGCTAGCTTCCAGCAACTTATGATACTCTGCCGACTTCAATGCTACATGGGCGGCACGGGAGGTCAAAGTCGTGAAACGCAGCTTCTTCATCGTAGCCATCATCGCGCTGGCAATCGCTATGTCTGCTGGCGCGGTCGAATTGCGTGAGGATCATCCGCGCGAATACGTCGTCCGGCCGGGCGATACCCTCTGGGACATCGCCGGACGATTCCTGACCCGCCCCTGGCAATGGCCGAATATCTGGCAGGCCAATCCGGACATCGAAAATCCGCACCTGATCTTTCCGGGAGACGTGATTTCGCTCGTGTTCATCGGCGGTGAACCGCGCCTGATGGTTGACGACTCGATCCGCCGTTTGTCTCCGGAAATCCGCAGCGAAGCCATCGACGGCCCGATCACCACCCTGCCGCGCGACGCCATCGAGCCGTTCCTGCGCCGGCCGCGCGTGCTCGGCGAGGACGAGATTGATGACCTGCCCTACATCATCGCCAACTACGAGCAGCGGGTCATGGTCGGCAGCGGGGATCGGACCTATGCGCGTGGCATGCCCGACGCCGAAGTCGGCCAGGAAGTGGTCGTCGCCCGAATGGCCTACCAGTTTGTCGATCGCAGCGAGGCGGCGGTAGGCGAGCGCGGGATGCGGCGCAACCGCGTCCGTCCCGGGGCCGGCCAGGTGCCGGCCTCGGAACGCCCCAGCAGCGAATTCTGGCAGAACACTTTTGGCCAGCTGGAAGCATTCAACTACCCGGTCATCGGCTACGAATTCCTGGAAACGGCCCGCGCCGTGGTCATTCAGGCCGGCGATCCGGCGATCCTGCAGATCACCGAGGGTCGGCGCGAGGTCATGGCCGGCGACCGCATCCTGCCGCTCGATAGCTACGAGTACGAAGACACCTTTTTCCCGCGTGCCATGGCCGATATCCCTGACCATGCCCGCGTCCTGACGGTGAGCGAAGCCTTCTACGGTGTCGGCCACTACCAGATCGTGGCGATCAATCTCGGCACCGAAGACGGCGTCGAGCCGGGTCACGTGTTCTCTGCCTTCCGGCCGGGCTCGGTGATTCGGGATAACCAACGCTACCCGCGCATGAGCCGGGCGGCATTCGAATCACCCGAGCGGGTGCACGTGGAACTGCCCGAAGAATATGCCGGCCAGTTGATGATCTTTCGCCCGTTCGACCGCATCAGCTACGCGCTGGTGCTGGACGGCACCCGCGCGATCCGCATCGACGACCGCCTCGATCACGCCGATCGGCGCCTGTAGTCCGCTCTTATGGAGGCGCAGAGCGCCGTCGCGCCGTGGCTGGCGCTGATTCTTGCGCCTGGTCTGGGAACGCGGCGCTTCGCTCAGCTAAAGGAGCATTTCGGTTCGGCGCTGGGCTGGGTTGATCAACCGGATTCCGCCCTGCGCACAGCCGGCCTGAGTGCTGCCCAGATCCGAGCATTGCATCAGCCTGATCCGGAGGCCATGCAACGCTGCTGGGACTGGCTGCAGCGGCCCGACCACCATCTGGTCACCCTCGACGACGACTACTACCCGCCCCTGCTGCGCGAGATTGCCGATCCGCCGCCGGCCCTGTTCGTGGCCGGGCAGAGAGACTGCCTGCTGCGACCTCAACTGGCCATTGTCGGCAGTCGAAACGCCAGCCCGGGGGGCCTGGATCATGCCCGTTCGTTCGCCGCGACCCTGGCCCGTTCCGGCCTCGTCATTACCAGCGGACTGGCCGCCGGTATCGACGGTGCCGCCCACCAGGCCTGCCTGCACGCCGGCGGGTACACCGTGGCCGTTGCCGGTACCGGGCTGGATCGGGTCTATCCGGCTCGACATCGCGACCTGGCCCGGGCCATCGTCGTCCAGGGCGCGCTGGTCAGCACGTTCGCCCCGGGCATCGAACCGCGCCCGGGCCACTTTCCGGCGCGCAATCGCGTGATCAGCGGGATGAGCCTGGGCACGCTGGTCATCGAGGCCGGGCAGCGGTCCGGTTCGCTGATCACCGCCCGCCTGGCGTCCGAACAGGGACGCGAGGTGTTCGCCGTTCCCGGTTCGGTTCATAACCCCCTGGCGCGCGGTTGTCATCGTCTGATTCGCGAGGGTGGCAAACTGGTCGAAACCGCCGAAGACGTTCTGGAGGATCTGCAGCCGCTGGCCCGGCAACTGGGGCTGGCGCTGGCGGCGCGCCTGGAACAGGAGTCCGTCTCCGACCTTGAACCGGATGCCGCGACGCCGCATGTGGCACAGGATGAAGAATATCGGCGGTTGCTGGCAGCCGTCGGCTACGACCCCACGCCGGTTGATGACATCATCAACCGTTCACAGTTGACCGCAGGGGCGGTATCCTCCATGCTGCTCCTCCTCGAGCTGGACGGTTTCGTTTCCGCTCACGCCGGCGGGCGCTACAGCCGCACGCACAAGGAACCTGAATGAAAGAAAACGTGCTCGATCTGCTGATGTATCTGTTCGAAAACTACATCTACGACGAACCCGAAGCCGCGCCGGATCGCGACTCGCTGGGCGACAGCCTGGAAGAGGCCGGGTTTTCCAGCGTCGAAATCGACCGGGCTTTCTCCTGGCTGGACGGCCTGGCCGAGCAGCGGCGCATGCCGGTATTCGGTGGCCTGGAAAACAACCCCATCCGGGTCTTCAGCGATGATGAATGCAGCCGCCTGGATCTCGACGCGCGCGGCCTGGTGCTGTACCTGGAGAACATTGGCGTACTGGATCCCGCCCGGCGCGAACAGGTGCTTGACCGCCTGCTGGCCCTGGAAGAAGAAGACATCAGCATGGAAGACGTCAAGTGGGTTGTGTTGATGGTGCTGTTCAACCAGCCCGGCCAGGAGGCAAACTACGCCTGGATGGAAGACCTGATGTTCGAAGAAGAAGGAGAGTATCGGCACTGACCGGAGACTTCCGGCCAACCGATCCCACCGGGCATGGCAAAAAATCTTCTCATCGTGGAATCGCCGGCCAAGGCGAGCACCATCAACAAATACCTTGGTCCGGACTTCGAAGTGCTGGCTTCTTACGGCCACGTGCGCGATCTGGTACCCAAAGAGGGCGCGGTCGACCCGGCCAATGACTTTGCCATGCGCTACGAGATCATCGACCGCAACCGCAAACACGTCGACAAGATCGTAGCCAGCGCGCGCAAGGCCGAGGCCGTCTTTCTGGCCACCGACCTCGACCGCGAAGGTGAGGCCATTTCCTGGCACATCGCCGAAATCCTCAAAGAGCGTGGCATAAACCAGACCACGCCCATCCGGCGCGTGGTCTTTTCGGAAATCACCAAGCGGGCCGTGGACAAGGCCATGGAAAACCCACGGCAGCTGGCCGGCAACCTGGTCGACGCCCAGCAGGCCCGGCGCGCCCTGGACTACCTGGTCGGGTTCAACCTCTCGCCGCTGCTGTGGAAGAAAGTTCGCAGAGGTCTCTCCGCTGGCCGGGTGCAGTCACCGGCCCTGCGCATGATCGTCGAGCGAGAAGAAGAAATCGAACGCTTCGAGGCGCGCGAGTACTGGACCATCGAGGCCGACCTGGGACCGGAAGAAGACCGCTTTGCCGCCAATCTCGTGCGCCTGGACGGCGCCAAGCTTGAACAGTTCGATATCACGAATGCAGAGCGGGCCGAGCAGGTACGCAGTGAGGTCGAGCAACTTGCCAACGGCACCTTCGAGGTGGCGCGGATCAACAAGCGCCAGCGGCGGCGGCGGGCGCAACCGCCTTTCATCACCTCTACCCTGCAGCAGGAGGCGGCCCGGCGTCTGCGCTTCACCACCCAGCGCACCATGCGCATCGCCCAGCAACTCTATGAAGGCATCGATACCGGAGAAGGCACCCAGGGGCTGATCACCTACATGCGAACCGACTCCGTGGCCCTGTCACAGGATGCGCTGCAGGAAATTCGACGGGTTATCGGCAGCGAATTCGGGGACAGACTGGTGCCCGACAAGCCCAATTTCTATCAGTCCAAGTCCAAGAACGCCCAAGAAGCGCATGAGGCCATCCGGCCCTCCTCGGCGAACCTGACGCCGATCCGACTCAAGCGCCACTTAAGCGAAGACCAGTACCGTCTCTACGAATTGATCTGGAACCGGGCAGTGGCCAGCCAGATGATTCCAGCGGTCTATGACACCGTCAGCGCCGAATTCGAGGTCGGCAACCATACCTTTCGGGCCTCGGGTTCCACCCTGATCGAGGCCGGCTTCCTGCGCGTGTACCAGGATGCCCAGACCGCGCAGGACAACCGCCTGCCGCCGATGGCTGAAGGAGATCGCGTGGAACTGGCGGCCGTCCGTCCCGAGCAGCACTTCACCGAACCGCCGCCGCGTTTTTCCGAAGCCAGCCTGGTCAAGGCGCTGGAGGAATATGGCATCGGCCGACCATCGACCTATGCCTCGATCATCCAGACCCTGAAGGACCGGGAGTACGTCGAGCTCGAGAATCGGCGCTTTACGCCGACGGCAACCGGGCGGGTCGTTGCCAACTTCCTGGCCAGTCATTTCGCCCAGTACGTGGACTATGACTTCACTGCCCGCCTCGAAGACGAACTCGACGCCATTTCACGCGGCGAAAACGACTGGGTTCCGCTGCTGACGGAATTCTGGCAGCCGTTCATAGACCGGGTCCAGGAGAAGGACGAAACGGTCAGCCGTCAGGAGGCCCAGCAGGCCCGCGAACTGGGTACCGACCCCAAAACCGGCAAACCGGTGATTGTCCGGCTTGGCCGATACGGGCCTTTTGCCCAGATCGGCCAGGCCGAAGACGAGGAAAAGCCCCTTTTTGCCGGATTGCGACCCGGCCAGAAAATGGAGACGATCGCCCTGGAAGAGGCGCTCGAGCTGTTCAAATTGCCGCGCCAGCTCGGCGAAACCGAGCACGGCGAGCCGGTTCAGGCCAACATCGGCCGCTTTGGTCCCTATATCCGCTACGGCACGCGCAACTTCGTCTCGCTCAAGGAGATTGACCCGCACGATGTCACCCTCGAGCAGGCGCTGGAACTGGTCGCGGCCCACAAGCAGATGCTCAAAGACCGCATCATCAAGCGCTTTGAAGCCGAGGACATCGAGATCCTGAAAGGCCGCTATGGCCCGTTCGTAACCGACGGCAAGCGCAACGCCAGCGTACCCAAGGACGTGGAGCCCGACTCGCTGGATCTGGAAACCTGCCAGAAGCTGCTGGCCGAAGCGCCACCCAAAGGCCGGCGCGGAAAGTTTGGCAAGAAAAAAGCCGGCGCCAAGAAAGCGGTCGGGAAAAAGACAGCGAAGAAGAAAACAACCAAGAAGAAAACAGCGAAGAAGAAGAAGAAAACCGGCAAGAAAAAGTCGGCCAAGAAATGAGCACCCGACCCGACATTGACCGCGTCGCCGCTTACCTGACCGACCTTCAGGACAGGCTGTGTTCGGCATTCGAACAGGCCGACGGCCAGGCGAATTTCCGCCAGGACAGCTGGGACCGGCCGGAAGGCGGCGGAGGGCGCACCCGCGTGCTGGAGGGTGGGGCAGTATTCGAAAAAGGGGGCGTGAACTACTCGCATGTCCACGGTGAGGCACTGCCGCCAGCGGCCAGCGCCCGGCGACCGGAACTAGCCGGGCGAGGATTCCAGGCCTTTGGCGTATCGGTGGTCATGCACCCGGTCAATCCCTATGTTCCCACCAGCCACGCCAACGTGCGTTTTTTCGTCGCCGAAAAACCGGGTGAGCCGCCCGTGTGGTGGTTCGGCGGCGGCTTCGACCTGACTCCGTACTACCCCTTCGACGAAGACTGCCGACACTGGCATCAAGTCGCCCATGATCTGTGCGCGCCGTTCGGTGCCGAGGTCTATCCGGAACACAAGCGCTGGTGTGACGACTATTTCTTTCTGAAACATCGCAACGAGACCCGGGGCATCGGCGGGTTGTTCTTCGATGACCTCAACGAATGGGGGTTCGAGCGCAGTCTTGCCTACCTGCAGGCAGTCGGAGATGGCTACCTCGACGCCTACCATCCGATTGTCGAGAGACGCAAGCGCACGCCGTTCGGGCGACGCGAAACCGATTTCCAGCGCTATCGGCGTGGCCGATATGTGGAGTTTAACCTGGTCTATGATCGCGGCACCCTGTTCGGCCTGCAGTCAGGCGGCCGGACCGAGTCCATTTTGATGTCGTTGCCGGCGGTCGCCCACTGGCGCTATGACTACCAGCCGGAAGTGGCGTCCGCCGAGGCCAGGCTGGCCGAATACCTCAAACCCAGGGACTGGCTCCAGGGTTCGGCTCCCCGGACACCCGCCTCGCCTTGACGAACGCCCGCTTTGGCGGCATCCTCAATGGCTGATACCGTCTTCAGGAGCCTGTCGGCTTGAAGCTGATCTTCGACGAACGTGGCAGCCTGGAGGCGCTGGAGAACGCGCTTGCCTCGCTCGCCCATACGCCGGAGACAGGCACGCTGATGATTCTGGGCTGTATCGGCAACGACTGGCCAAAGGCTCGACTGGATCCCATCCTGCAGTCTCTGGATCAGCCGGTTTTCGGAGGGCTGTTCCCCAACATCGTGTTCCGCTCGTGCAGCTACCAGACCGGGGTGCTGGTGGTCGGTTTTCGCGATCCGGCCGATCTGGCCGTGGTCACCGGTCTGAGCGACCCCAACATTGATCTGAGCGAAGCCCTCGAGAGACAGACCCAGCGCTGGGCCGGGGTGCCTGAAACATCGACCATGGCCGTCTTCGTCGACGGCATGGCGCAGCGAATCGAGCCCTTTGTCCAGGAACTGTTCTTCTCGTTCGGGCTGGACAACAGCTTCATCGGCGGTGGCGCAGGTTCGCTGGACTTCGACTCCGCTGCCTGCATTCTCTGTCCGGATGGCTTGCTGGCAGACGCCGCGGTCTGCGCGCGCCTGCCGATAACCACCAGCATCGGGGTGCGGCACGGCTGGGAACCGGTCAGCGAACCCATGCTGGTGACCGAGTCGCGCAGAAACGTGATTCATGCCCTGGATCACGAAGCCGCCCTGCCGGCCTACCAGCGCATTCTTGCCCAACAGGGCTGCCCCGATCTCACCGCAGCCAATTTTTTTGAACAGGCCAGGTGCTTTCCGTTCGGAATTCAAAAAACCGCAGCCGATACCATCATCCGGGATCCGGTCCAGTTGGACGAGAACGGCGGTTTAATCTGCGTGGGGGCCGTGCCGCGGGGCAGCACGGTCCGGGTCATGACCGGTTCGCGTGCCTCCCTGATCAGCGCCGCGCGCGAGGCCAGGGCCAATGTCGATGAATACATGCTCAACACCCGCGGCTCCTGCTACCTGGTTATCGACTGCATCTCCCGAACCCTGGTGCTGGGCGATGGCATGCAGGAGGAACTGGCCACGGTCAGTCAGGAGGACCTGACTTTTGGCGCCTTCACGCTTGGGGAGATCGCCAACACCGGCCAGGAGTTCCTCGAGTTTTACAACAAAACCATTGTGGTGGCGCGCTTTGACGAGATGCTGGAACCGTAACTGACGACAATTGAAATTTGT
>PXBD01000063.1 GCA_003565625.1 Gammaproteobacteria bacterium | reverse complement strand
TGGTGCGGTGGGACTTATTTTGCCCTGATCAACTTGAGCATTGACAATTATAATAACTTTAGACATTCTCTAATGGTTAGGGGTGACTTGGAGTATTATTACGGTAATAGAGTATCTGTGTCAGCAATTTTTGTTGGAACACAGACAACAAAATTTAAGGTTTATTCTGACATAACAAAGCCATTATCAAAACCTCTTTAGTCGCCATTATACCTTAAGTTGTCCGCAAAACTTTTTGTGGGTGCAATTCAATTTGATTAGAAAGATAAATGCATTTTTAACTCTGCACCATGGGAACTGTTGTTCCGAGAATATTGTCCTCGGTATCCTAATTGAAGTGATAAACCATTTTGGAACAAAAATTCTACTGCCGCATTGGTGTCAATCAAATTACGATTACCAAGGGCAGATACTTCAAAACCCTCTACGTTGGCAGGGGCTCCTTCTAGTCTTGCAGATACGGAAGGATTAGGATTAGAAAGATAGTGGGTATAGCCTAAGGATGCCCTTGGACGAATAGTTATGGTACCATCTTTTATTTTTCCGCCAATTTCAATGGATGGATTCAGGGTGACGTAGGATTGACTCGTTTCAGATAATAATAGATTAAGTGAATCAGCCCCTTGTTCCTCAAAACTTTCATATTTAACCTTGGTTATACCTACATCTAGCATTGGTCTGATGTACCATGAATTTTGACGGGTAATGTCATGGGAAATTCTGAGCCATGATCCAAAGAATGAGCCATTTTGACTACTTGTTACTTGATCATTAAAAGGGAAAATTTGCCGACGCTCTGCATTAAATTGAGCCGAACCACCCAAAAATCCAAAACCGATATTAGTGGCACCAAAAGATTTTTTCAACATAATACCCACTTGTTCTGATGATCCTTCAATTTCTGCGGCTACTGTTGTGGATTTTGTATCGTACAAACTTAATCCTGCTCCAATACCTAGATATAGGTTTTCTCCCATGGCAAATTGAACTCCTGCAGATATGGCTTGAATAGAAGATTCAAAACCAAAATTCTCTTGGGTGCGATCGCCATTATATCCACTCCCAGAAACACCAATCCAAACACACTCTCCTTCAACGACTACTAAGGTGCTACCACTATTACGACAGGTAAACAAGTCATGGGCCAGTTGCCTGGAAGTGAAAAGAAGATTAGAGTGAATGGTTCCATAAATTTCAGGGGAAAGACTATCATAAGGAATTTTAAGATCACTGGTTTCAGGTAAATTAAAGATAGATTCAATCAAAGAGGCTAGTTCGGGGGAACTACCAGCTAATTGGACTCGATTTAGATAGTCTCCGAAGGAGCTTTGATTACGATTAAGCTCTCCAAACCCAGCAAAGTCAACATCAAGATCCAAAAATGCAAACTGTTGGTTAGAGTCGAGAGCGTAATTTGCGATCGCAGAATCTGGTACATTTAAAATTAAATTTTCCTGAGTTATTGCACCCTCACTAGCAACGAATACAAGATCCCGTTGACCAGGTTTAATCAAGGCAACTCCACGGGTAAGAAGGTTAACGGTTCCCTCCAAAGAAGCGTTGCGACTGATGTTAAGACGATCTAGAGAATCATCAGTAAAATCCAAATCTATATTCATTTGTGCCTCTTTAGTTTGAATATAGTTACCCCCAATGGCCGTGGTGTAAATAGAATTATCCCCCGGAGAAATTAAACCGCTATTAGTAAAAGTACTTTGGTCATTATCACCAATAAATATTTGCTCCCCTGTAAACATAGAAGCACCAAATTCGTTAACAAGATTATTTTCACCCCCTCCCAAATCAACGTTGCCATAGAAAATACCACCACTTTGGTTAATAATAGTTTCATTACCAGAACCACCTACTACCACATAACCATCGGGGGAATCTTCCACAGATGCGGCAATTACCGCACCCCCAAAATTGGTAAAACTATTTTCTGAACCTCCAGAAATTTGAACACCGATACCCGTTTCGCTCACTTTAATCGTTTTTTGATCAATAAGTTCAATGTTAATATCCCCTTGAATTTCCGAACTTTTCGATTGAGCAAAAATACCTGTGCTACCTACTCCCTCTGCCATTAAATTGCCATCAAGATAAATATCAATACTACCCGATGAACCTACACCCCCTGAAGCATCAGCAAAAAAGTCATCTACCAGTCCACCTCCACCACCTAAGCTCTGGGCAAAAATGCCAAAACTGCGATCGCCATCGACTATCACATCTCCCCACTGCTCAAAGATTATATCCCCACCATTTCCCTCATTATCAGAACTTTGATTGATTGTAATATCACTAGCATCAAGATCTATGATCGTCAAACCACCACCACCACCAATAGACTGTAAAACAACACCGTGGGAAAGTTCCCCAGCCGTAACAATACTCCCTTTATTGTTGACCTTTATATTTCCACCATTTCCAGTAGAATCATCCGATGCACCCAGTTCAACCGTTGCACTCGCCAACCCAGTTAAAACACTTTGTCCACCCCCTGCTCCAATACTTTGAACCACTAAAGCAGGAGAATAATCACCCATAGTAACCATATCACCAGTGAGGTCAAGGTCTATATCTCCTCCATCATTAAAGAAACTAGGATCTGCACCAAAAAAAATATTTGCGGTGGCATTACTTGTCGCAGAAGATTGAACATCAAGAACAAGAGTACCCCCTCCGCCTCCAATAGACTGTATAGAAGTTCCTGAAGATTGATCACCCATGGTCATAATACTGCCCTCTCGTTGGAGAAAAATACTACCTCCCCCAGAGTTATTAGTATTTTTTGCTCCTAGCATAATGTCATATTCCATCACCGCATCAGGATCTAAACCAATTAACTGCCTTAGATTTCCGCCCCCACCGCCAATGGACTGAACCTGAGAACCGTAGGAGTGATCTCCCATAGTGAAAAAATCTCCCCGATGGATTGCCTCAATATTACTTCCACTTGCCCCAACAATATCTTCTGAGCCTAGCTCAATGGTAGACAAAATGTTGCCAAAATCAAATCCTTGTTGGCTGATGTCAAGAAATAACTCAGTATTACCACCACCACCATTAATAGATTGGATCAATTGAGATTGACTATTTTGACCAAACATCAAAATATTCCCCTCAGTATTTACGGTTACTGTACCTGCAGTACCCATAGAACCTCCCCCTAGAGTAGTGTTGAGAGCCAAACTACTTGCCGTCCAAATGGGGCTAGAAATAGAATACGCACCGTTACCGCCACCACCACCAACACTCTGGGCAAAAATACCGTAGGAATTATCTCCATAGGAACTAATTGTTCCTGAATGTTCCACTAAAACATCGCCACCATCAGCCCCGCTACCTCCAAAACCACCCATGGCAAAGTTTAATAGAGAAGATTGAGGGTTAAGTAAATTCTCTGGAGATAAAGACAAAGCCGCAGCAAAAGAACCATTTCCCCCTCCTCCTCCGACACTTTGAGCGTAAATACCGTAAGAGTTATTACCCCCCATTTGAATTGAACCATTATTTATGACGGTGACATTATCCCCAGAATTGCCATCTCCCCCAAAACCACCGATAGCAAAATTCACAGACTGACCTGCATCTGAACTTAAAGATAAATCCCCCGCAATACTAATATTCCCGTTACCACCACCACCGCCGATGCTTTGGGCAACAATACCATGAGCCTTGTTACCATGGGTAACAATTATCCCTTCATTCACTACCTCTACCTCTCCACCAGTGCCTCCTTGATTGCCAGATCCACCCAGTGCAAAAGCTAGGGAGGTAGTTGTCGTCAGTTCTGGTATTAAATTAATAGGATTAAAGGCGATCGCCATGGAACCATTACCACCACCACCACCAATACTGTTAGCCATAATGCCATGGGAAGCATCCCCAAAAGTAATAATTTCTCCCAATGACAAATTAGATACAGTTACTTTACCTCCGCTACCACCGAATCCACCATCAGCACCTAGGGCTAAGGCAATATTATTTTGCTGTTGACCAGTTAAAGTTCCGGCAATGACATGGTCAGAATTCCCACCACCACCACCGACAGATTGGGCAAAAATCCCCAAGGAATTTGCCTTGGAAGTGATAATTGTACCTGTATTTATGACACTGACATCTCCGGCAAAACCCCCATCACCTCCTAAACCACCCACTGCCGTAGCGATACTAAAGCCCTTATCCGCAGTGTTTAAAAGGTTGGCACTAACTGCCATACCAGAATTTCCACCACCACCGCCAACGGATTGACCCAAAATACCGTGGGAATCAACACCATCGGTAAAAATAAAAGCGCTATTGTCAATTACCACATTGCCAGAGTTAACTCCCATGCCTCCAGATCCACCAACACTGACATTGATGGTCGAGTTAGAAGAAGAATATCCTGTTCTGGCTAAACCACCGTTGCCACCACCACCACCGACAGATTGACCAAAAATACCAATGGAACCATCCCCATAGGTTTGTATATCGGCTGAATTAAGGATATTAGTATCACCGGCCGCAGCCCCTATTCCTCCACTACCCCCAACACTGACATTAATAGTTACCCCATCATCCCCTCTATTAACTAAGGCATCATAGGCATCTAAGAGATCACTGGGTTCAAATAAATCATCAGAGCCTCCATTACCACCACCACCACCAACGGACTGAGCTAAAATACCATGGGCATTATTTCCTAGGGTGATAATCTGACCTTGAGTCTCTACATCCACATTGCCACTTTTACCCCCTTCACCTCCTTCTAAACCAACGGAAATAGATAGTTCATTACTATTACCGTCGGCGGCGGAAACCACGGTTGAAGAACTATTGCCACCGCCACCACCGATGGATTGAGCTAAAATACCCGTAGAACCATCCCCGACAGTGGTCAAGACTCCCTGGGAAAATACCGTAACATCAGAAGCAAATCCCCCTGTACCTCCCCTGCGTCCAATTTCAATGGAGGCATT
>PXBD01000059.1 GCA_003565625.1 Gammaproteobacteria bacterium | reverse complement strand
GACCTTGCCCAGAAACAGGGTGGCCCGGCCGAGCTGGCGGACCGACTCAAGGGCGCGGGCGCCGGAGAAGGCCGACGTGCTCACCGCGGGGCTCCCGAAAGCATCTGGGCGGCGATGTCCTCGGCCGGGTAGTGAAACGGCACCGGACCATCCGGCCGGCCGCTCATGAACTGGCGCACCAGTTCGTGTTCGCTGTCGGCCAGTTCAGCCGGCGTACCGCTGGCGATGAGCTTGCGGTCGGCGATGAGGAAGCAGTGATCGGCCAGCTGGGCAACCTCGTCCACGTCGTGGGTGATGACCACGCTGGTGGTTCCCTGAGCGTCATTGATCTCGCGAATCAGGCGCAGCGACACGCCCAGCGAGATGGGGTCGAGCCCGGCGAAGGGCTCATCGTAGAGCATGATGGCCGGATCCAGCGCCATCGCCCGGGCCATGGCGACCCGCCGGTTCATGCCACCAGAGAGCTCGCGCGGGTACATTTCGGCGGCCCCGCGCAGGCCGACGGTCTGGAGCTTGATCAGGACCAGGCGGTGGATCAGGGTTTCGGGCAGGTCGGTGTGCTCGCGCAGGGGCAGGGCCACGTTGTCAAAGCAGGTCAAGTCGGTGAACAAAGCGCCGTTTTGCAGCAGCACGCCGAGATTGCGCCGGAAGCGCCCCAGTTCGCGGCCCTTGAGCTTCTCGACCTGCACATCACCGACCTGCACGCTGCCGGCATCGGGACGAAGCTGGCGGGTGATCAGGCGCAACACCGTGGTTTTGCCGGCGCCGCTCGGGCCCATGACGGCGGTCACCTTGCCAGGCGGGATGTCCAGCGACAGGTTCTCCAGCACGACTCTCCCGCCCAGCCGTACAGTGATGTCGCGCAGCCGCACCGCTGCCGTAGTGTTGGAAGGTGAATTCATAGGCCCTGTGACAACGAAACGCCCCCTCGGACTCCCCGAGACCAGATTAGTGTACCGCCTCGGGGTGTCAGCGCTCAGTGATGGAAGTCACGGATTCCGGAAACCGGAATCCGTTGTTCTAAAGTATGTAGCGACTCAGATCCTCGTTGCCGGCCAGATCGGCCAGGCAGCGGTCAACATAGTCGGCGTCGATGTCCAGGCGTTCGCCGGAACGGTCGGGTGCGCTGTAGGAGATGTCCTCCAGCAGTCGTTCCAGCACGGTGTGCAGGCGTCGGGCGCCGATGTTTTCGGTCGACTCGTTGACCGCAAACGAAATCTCGGCCAGGCGCGTGATCGCTTCCTCGGAAAAGTGCAGTTCGATCCCCTCAGTGGCCAGCAGCGCCTGGTACTGGGCGGTCAGCGAAGCGTCCGGCTCGGTCAGGATGCGCTCGAAGTCGTCGACCGACAGCGCCCGCAGCTCGACCCGGATCGGCAGCCGTCCCTGCAGTTCGGGTACCAAGTCGGACGGTTTGGCCACGTGGAAAGCGCCCGAGGCAATGAACAGCATGTGGTCGGTCTTGACCGCTCCATAGCGGGTGTTGACCGTGCTGCCTTCGACCAGCGGCAGCAGATCGCGCTGGACACCCTCGCGCGAGACCTCGCCGCCGCCGTGGCCTTCGGAGCGGCGCGCGACCTTGTCGATCTCGTCGATGAACACAATGCCGTTCTGCTCGGCCATCGACAGGGCCTGCTGCTTGACTTCCTCATCATTGATCAGGCGCGCCGCCTCTTCCTCGATCAGCACCGGAATGGCGTCCTTGACCTTCATCTTGCGCTTTTGCTTCTTCGCACCCGACAGGCTGGAAAACATCTGCTGCAGCTGGCTGGTCATCTCTTCCATTCCGGGCGGGGCCATGATTTCCACGCCGATGTTCATGTTCACGTCCAGCTCGATTTCGCGCTCGTTGAACTCGCCGTTGACCAGCTTGGTGAACATCTTGCGGCGGGTCTCGGAGTTCTGCTCGACCGGTTCCTCGGGTGCGTTGGCAAAGCCGGAGGACTGGCGGCGCGGCAGCAGAATGTCGAGCACGCGCTCGATCGCGGCATCCTCGGCGCGCGAGCGGACCTCGCTCATGGCTTCCTCGCGGGCCATCTTGACCGCGGTTTCGACCAGGTCGCGAACGATGGACTCGACGTCCTTGCCGACGTAGCCGACTTCGGTGAACTTGGTCGCCTCGACCTTGACAAACGGCGCGTTGGCCAGGGCGGCCAGGCGGCGGGCGATCTCGGTCTTGCCGACGCCGGTCGGGCCGATCATCAGGATGTTCTTGGGCGTGATCTCGGGGCGCAGTTTCTCGTCGACCTGCATGCGCCGCCAGCGGTTGCGCAGGGCAATGGCCACGGCGCGCTTGGCTGCCGACTGGCCGATGATGTGCCGGTCCAGTTCCTGGACGATTTCGCGGGGGGTCATCTGAGACATGGGATCAATCGGTTTCCACGGTTGCCAGGGTTTCGACGGTCACGCTGTCGTTGGTGTAGATGCAGATCTCGCCGGCGATTCGCAGCGCTTCGCGGCAGATCGTTTCGGCATCCAGTTCGGTGTGGCGCAGCAGCGCGCGCGCGCCGGCCTGGGCGAACGGCCCGCCGGAGCCAATCGCAATCAGGCCTTCTTCCGGCTCGATGACATCCCCGTTGCCGGAAATGATCAGCGAGGCTTCTTCGTTGGCCACGGCCAGCAGGGCCTCCAGTCGCCGGAGCAGGCGGTCGGTGCGCCAGTCCTTGGCCAGTTCGACCGCGGCCCGGGTCAGGTGCCCGGAATGCATTTCCAGCTTGGACTCGAAGCGCTCGAACAGGGTGAAGGCATCGGCCGTGGCCCCGGCGAAGCCGGCGAGGATGTTGCCCTTGTAGAGCCGTCGGACCTTGCGCGCGTTGGCCTTCATGATGGTGTTGCCCAGCGTGACCTGGCCATCGCCGGCAATAACCACCTGGTTGCCGCGGCGCACCGAAACGATCGTCGTGCCGTGAAATTGTTCCATTGGAGCTCGCTTGATTCGGCGTAAGGTGCAAAGCTGGGGGCGGTCGGGCGCCCTAGCAAGTCCCGGCTGGGTTTTACCGCGGCTTCTTGGCCCTGGGGTGGCTTTGGTCATACACCTTGGCCAGGTGCTGGAAATCGAGATGGGTATAGATCTGGGTGGTTGTCAGGTTGGCGTGGCCGAGCAGTTCCTGAACCGCGCGCAGGTCGCCGGAGCTTTCCAGCAGGTGCGAGGCAAAAGAGTGGCGCAGCTGGTGGGGGTGGACGCGCTGGTCCAGGCCCTGGCGCTCGGACCAGTAGGCGACGCGCTTCTGGATGGCGCGCACGCCCAGCGGCTTGCCGGCCAGGCTGGTGAAGACCCGACGCTCCTGGCCGTCGCCGAGACCGCGGTGAATCGATTGCCAGCGCCGCAGCGCGCTTACGGCATGCCGGCCCACCGGCACCAGGCGTTCGCGCCGGCCTTTGCCGACCACGCGCACCATGCCCTCGCCGAAATCCAGCTCATCCCAGGTCAGGCCGGCCAGTTCGCTTACGCGCAGGCCGGAGGCGTAGAACAACTCCAGGATGGCCCGGTCGCGAGCGCCCAGTTCGCCGTCATCGGGGATGTCGAGCAGGGCCAGGACCTGCTCGATGTCGAGGGTTTCGGGTAGGCGCCGGCGCACCTTGGGCGCACGCACACCCTGGGTTGGGTCCTGCTGGATCAGTCCGCGCTGGCGCAGGTGGCGAAACAGGCGACGAATGGCCGACAGGCGCCGCTGGACGCTGCGCGGGTTGAGTCCGCGCCGATGTTCGGCGGCAGCGAAGGCCCGGATTTCGGTTGCCCCGAGTTGATCGACGCGTTCGAGGTCGCGCGCTTGCGCCCAGCGCTGCAGGCACTCCAGGTCGCGGCGATAGGCATCGACGGTGGCAGCACTCATGGCGGCGCCGATGTGATCGAGGAAATCGGTCAGGGCCCCGGCCAGCGATTCCGCCGGGCCGGGTTCAGGCGCGTTTGCGATCGTCCTGCTCCGTCGGATTCAGACGCCAGGCCACCAGATGGCCCAGCAAGTCCAGGAACAGCGTGCCGATGTCGGGGTGGAAATGATCCTCGCGCCGCGATCCGAGCGCCAGCAAGCCCGCCCCGGCCAGCGGTACCAGGGCTGCAGAGGCCACTTCGTCGGCGTTGGGAAACAAGGTCGCCAGCTTGCCCCGGGTCAGGCGGCCACACTGGATCGTGTCGCGTTCGACCGCCGCGGTCAACCACTCCGGGGCCTTGTTCTGGTGGTTGACCACCCCCGGATGGCCGTTCAGTTCGGTGCTGCTTTCGAGCAGGTGCAGACATGCCTCATCGGCCTGGAAATCCTGCCGCAGCCGAAGGAGCAGCTGATCGACAAAGGCCTGATCGGACTCGGTGCTCATCAACTCCAGGGTCAGGCGGTGCAGGCGCTGCATCAGCCGTTCGTTGTCCCCGGCAATGGTCGCAAGCTGCTGGAGGTTGTGTTCGAGTTGCTGGTTGCGCTTGCGCAGGCGGGCGAGCTGGTGATGGATCAGCGAGGCCACGTCCTCTGACGAGGGCAGTTCGAGCAGGTCGATCAACTCTGGATGACGGCACAGCAGATCGGGATGGTCGCGGATCCAGTCGGCGACGGTTTCCGCGCTCAGGTCGTTGGTCTGGGTCATTTCAGGGTTCCGTCGAAAACCCGGCGGGCCGGGCCGGTCATGAACAAGGGAGCGTCCTCATCGCGCCAATCTATCACAAGCCGGCCCCCGGGCTGGTCGACCTCGACCGGGCCGGGCAACAGGTCATGATGGATCAGGAACGCAGCGCTGGCGCAGGCCGCGCTGCCGCAGGCCCGGGTCGGGCCGACCCCGCGTTCGTAGACCTGCAGCAATATCCGGCCGGTTTCGTCCCGGGTAGCGAAACTGATGTTGGCGCCATCGGTAAAGTGGCGGTCGGTAGCCAGCTGCCGGCCCTGTTCAGCCACCACTTCGGCCGCAAGCGGGGCCGTCAGTACCAGCACCAGGTGGGGATTGCCGATCGAGACGGTTCCTGCCCGGAGGCAGCCCGGAATGGCGCTGACCCGTTGCTGCAGCCAGGCGCTGTCGCTCAGGCCGGAGCGGGCCGGAGCGAAATCCGGCCTGCCCATGTCGACCCGGAAACCATCAGCGCTGAGGTGCTCGATCGTGATCAGGCCGCTGTCGGTTTCGAGCACGAACCGCTGTCGCCCGGGTGCTTCATCACCCAGCCACAGGGCAATGGCGCGCATGCCGTTGCCGCACTGCGAGGCCGGACTGCCGTCGGCGTTGAAGATGCGCACCCGACAGTCGGCGTCGTCCCTGGTCGGGGCCTGCAGGATCAGCAGCTGGTCGAATCCGATGCCGCTGTGGCGGTCGGCCAGGGCCTGGACCTCGCCTGGCGTCGGCAAACCCTGGCCGGCACGATGATCGAGCAGGACAAAATCGTTGCCCAGGGCCTCAAGCTTGCTGAAAGCGATGCCGGCGAGCGGGTTCACGCCGCATCGTTTGCGACAAAACCACTGACCATCCAGTGGCGTTCGGTCGGTCGGGACAGGCGCAGTTCGGCCAGTCCGGCCCGTTCGAACTGGTCGCGAACCTCTTCGATTTGCCAGGCCGCCAGCAGGCTGTTGTAGAAGTCTTCGCGCAGGACCGGTGGGGCTCCGGCCGCGTGCTGATCGACCAGCCAGCGGGCGCGGGCGATCGAGTCGGGCCGGTGCAGGTCCATGATCTGAACGTAGCTGCCCGGGCGCGCCAGTTCCGCCACGCAGTGCCACAGGGTCATCGGGTCGGGCAGGTGGTGCAGCAGGCTGTTGGAGACGATCGCATCGAATGGCCCGGTCAGGTTGTGGGCCGGCAAGCGGGCCTGGACCAGGTCGATCTGCGGCCGGCAAGCGCTGGCGGCCACGGCCGCCGCCGCCAGCCCGAGCATGTTGGGCCCGGCATCCAGGCCGGTGATGTGCCAGTCGGGCAGGGCGCGCGCCATGCGCAGGCAAATATCGCCCGGCCCGCAGCCGAGGTCCAGCAGGCGTCCAGCCGGCGCCTCGGCCAGGGCGGTGGCCACGGCCTCGCTGAACAGCTGGTTGGGCTCGGAGAAATCGGCCTCGGCGTAGGCGCGCGCCTGGGCCGGCTCGTCCATCAGCTCAGGTTCCGGCGTTCGTTCCATGTTGCGTTTCGCTGCTGGGTTGTTCGGCTTCGCGTTCGCTGCCCTGTTCGGGCGGCGGCAGGTAGAGGTCGTCCTTCAGGCCGCAGCCGGACAGGGCGGCAGCGGTCAGCAAAAAGGCCAGCACTGGGGGTACACTTGCGCGCATGGATTCGCAATCAAATCAGCTTCTGGAGTGCGTGGTTCGGGAAACCGGTCCGGAGCCACGCCATGCGGTGGTATGGCTGCACGGCCTCGGTGCCGATGGTAACGATTTCGCGCCGATTGTACCGCACTTGCAAAGCGCAACCCGGCGCCCGGTGCGCTTCGTTTTTCCGCATGCCCCGGTGCGTCCGGTCACGATCAACGGTGGTATGCCGATGCGGGCCTGGTACGACATCCTCGGCATGCAGATCGATCGCGACCAGGACCGCGCGGGGATTCACCAGTCCCTGGCCCAGGTGGATGCCCTGCTGGATGATCAGATCGAGCGCGGCGTGCCGGCCGAGCAGTTGATCCTGGCCGGTTTCTCGCAGGGCGGGGCGATTGCCCTGCGTGCCGGCCTGGCCCGGCGCCCGGCGCTGGCCGGCATCATGGTGCTGTCGGCCTACCTGCTCGAGGCCGAAGGCTTGTCCGACTGGTCGGTATCAGAGGCCGCGCAGGTGCCCTTGTTTATCGGCCACGGCAGTCGTGACCCGGTTGTCCCGGCGGATCTGGGTCGACGCAGCGCCGATCAGCTGCAGGCGGCCGGGTACCCGGTTGAGTGGCAGACCTGGCCGATGGAGCATTCGGTTTGCCCCGAGGAGATTGTTGCCATCGACCAATGGCTCGAACGCTGCTGGGCGTGAGCGCCGCGCTGCGCGTGCTGGTGGTTGATGACGAGGTGCCGGCAGTGCGTCGTCTGCAGCGTCTGCTGGCCGGCCTCGAGGGGGTGAGCTGCATTGGCTCTGCGGGCAACGCCGAGAAGGCCCTGGAAGCCTGCCGCAGTCTGCGTCCCGACGTGGTGTTGATGGACGTCGAGATGCCCGGTATCGATGGCGTGGAGACGGCGCGGCGCCTGCTGCAGGAGCCACAGCCGCCGCAGATTATTTTCGTGACCGCGTTCGAGCGCTATGCGGTCGAGGCGTTCGACCTGCAGGCGCTGGACTACCTGGTCAAACCGGTCCGGGCCGAGCGCCTGGGCCGATCCCTTGAGCGGGCGGCTGCGGCCCGGATGGAAGCCCAACCGGGCCCGGCCAGCCTGAGCGCGCGCCTGGGCGACCGGCTATTGGCCATACCGCTGGCCGACATCCGCCTGTTGCGGGCCGAAGACAAGTACACCTGCGTGTACCACCTGGGCGGGGAGGCGCTGATCGAGGACTCGCTGTTGAGCCTGGAAGAGCGTTTCGCGGACCGGTTCGTGCGGGTTCATCGGGCCACTCTGGTCTCAAGACCCCATCTGCGCGCCCTGTTTCGCGACCACGAAGGGCAGGAACGGGTCGAGGTTGATGACTGCCCGGTTCAGCCGGAGGTCAGTCGACGCAACCTGGCCCAGGTTCGACACGCTCTCAAAAACTGAAACACCGACTTTACTCAAATCACGGGCAAATCAGATGATTCGACTGGCAACCCGAAAATCCCTGCTGGCACTTTGGCAAACCGAATACGTGGCCCGTGAACTGCGGCGCCATCACCCCGATGTAGAGGTTGATTTGCTGCCGCTGAGCACGCGCGGCGACGAGGTGCTGGATCGCTCGCTGTCCGAAATCGGCGGCAAGGGCGTGTTTCTCAAGGAACTGGAACGGGCGCTGCTCGACGGAGCGGCCGACATTGCCGTGCATTCCCTGAAAGATGTGCCGGCGGAGTCGCCGCCGGGTCTGGCGCTCTCGGTGGTCATGCCGCGCGCGGACTGGGCCGACTGGTGGCTGACCGCCGATGGCCGCACCCCCGATGAACTGCCCGCCGGTGCCCGGGTGGGGACTTCCAGCCTGCGTCGGCAAAGTCAGCTGTTGCGCCGTTTCCCGGACCTGGAGGTGGTGCCGATCCGCGGCAACGTGCAGACCCGCATGGGCCTGATGACCAGCGGCCAGGTCGACGCGGTCATTCTGGCGGCGGCCGGCATCCAGCGCCTGGACTTTCCCTATTCACACCGGCTTGCCCTGGGTCCGCCCGACTTCATTCCGGCACCGGGGCAGGGGGTGATCGTGACCCAGTGTCGAGCCGGCGATGCCCGGATCGAACAGTTGCTGGCGCCGCTCGGGTGTCGCGAGACGGACGATCAGGTTGCCGCAGAGCGCGCGGTAGTGGCAACCCTGGGCGGGGACTGTCGCATGCCGTTGGCTGCCCTGGCCCAAATCGACGATGACGGCACTCTGACCCTGCACGCGCGCTTGTGCAGTCCTGACGGTCGTTCGGCTGTCGAGCGAGTGGAACGCGGTCAGCGTGAGCAGGCCCGTGAGCTGGGCGTCAGGGCGGGTCGCTACCTCCTGGAGCACGGCGGGAGCGAAATCATCGCCGCGCTGCCGGACGCAGAGCCGTAAATTTTTTCCGAGTTGGACTGGACAGGGCCGATGATCCGTGGCAGTATCTGTCCCACGGTGTGGCGTTACAGGGTTTTATTCGATTTGCTTTCCGGGTGCCGTCTACGACCAGCCTTGTTGAGGTGCGTCCCCCTACTGCCAACGCCAACACGCAAGCCCCCAGCATCTTGATGGGGTTGGTCAGGCACCCGGATCTATTCAGCAGAAAGCCTGCCCCTGGCAGGCTTTCTGCATTTCTGGGCCACGTCCTCGGGCCGCCTTCATGGCCGAGCTTCCGCTGATCCTGGTGACGCGTTCCGGCCCGGAGGGCGCGAGCCTTGCCGGGCTGCTGCGAGCCCGACAAGCACGCGTTCTCCATTTCGCGCCGGTTGTTCTGGCCGGCCCGGCTGATCCTGATAACTGTCGCCGACGGTTGCTGGCCGCGCTGCCGGCCGACTGTCTGGTGGTTCCTTCCGCGCGCGCGCTGCAGGAAGCCGTGGCGCTGGTAGGGATCGGCAAACTGGCCGCGCTGCCGCTGATCGTTCCCGGGGCGGGAACTGCCCGTGCGGCTCGGTCGCTGGGCTTTGAGGCGGTCTGTTATCCGTCCGCCGGGGGAACCAGCGAAGATATTCTGGCTCTGCCCGAACTCAACGATGTGTCCGGCCGCAAGATTCTGATCCTGGCTGCAGCCGGGGGCAGGCGGGAAATCCAGAACGGTCTGAGCGCGCGCGGTGCCAGCGTGGAGCGTGTGCACGTTTATCGTCGCCTGCCGCGAGCGGTTCCGGCCGACCTGGCTGCTGACCTGGATCGGGCGGCCGACCCGATCACATTGCTGGCCAGCGGTGGTGCGCTCGATGCGCTCCGGCAGGCGCTTTCGTCGCAATCCTGGGTGAAGCTGGGGAGCGGTCTGATGGTGGCACCTTCGGCAAGAGTGGCCCGTCTTGCCGCAGCTGCCGGCTGCGCGCACGTGGTTGATGCCGGCGGGGCAGATCACGCCTCCATGCTGGCCGCACTCGCTGCAGCGCGGCCAGATCTGAAACTGCACGACCCGCACTGATCTATCGGACTGCGATCGCGGTTTGCGTTACCCTTAGAAGGCGATCATGGCCGCGGCGCGCGGCCTTTCTCGGCCAGGATGCGAGCATGAGTAGCGACAAGGATCAAACGGCACCGCCTCCCGTAAACGACGACAGCGCTGCAGGTCCGGCGGCTGAGGGAGCGGCTGAGCAACAGTCCGGCGCGGCGCCCCGGCGACGGGGCCGCGGACCTGCCTGGCTGGCTTTGTTGCTCGCCTTGGTTGCGCTGGCCGTGGCGGCCTGGGTGGCCTGGCCGGTACTGCTGGAAGATGCCGAAACGGCAGATGCCCGCGCCCTGGCGGCGCTGGAGGACCAGCTTCGCGAACAGGCTGAACTGGTGGTTGGGCTGCAGTCGGACCTGGCCGAGCATGGCCAGGCCAGCCGCAGTCGAACCGAGCAGGTCGAGCAGCGTCTTGAGGCCCGGATTGAGAGCCGTTTTGGCCGCGTCGCCGACCTGGAGCGTGCCGTCGGTCGGATCGAGGCGCGTTCGGAAGATCTGCCGGCGCGCCTGGACGCCCTGGAGCGGGAGCTGGCCGATCGCACCCAGGATTCCCGGGAGTTGCGCGAACGTCTGGATGCCGCAATCCGGCAGCTCGATGAGCGTGGCGATCTGGAGCGTCAGGTCGACCGGGATTTGCGGCGCCAGATTGTCATGCTGGAGGCGGCCGGCCTGCTGCGCAGCGGTCAGGATCTGGCCGAACTGGCCGGCGATCACTCGGCGGCCCTGCGCGCCTTCCGCCGGGCCCGGACACGTCTGGGCGCGCTTGAGGATGCGCGCCTGGAGCAGGTCCAGCGCAGCCTGGCGCGGGAAATCGAAGACCTTGCCGCTGCCCGCGCGCCGGATTTGCACTCCGCGCTGGCGGTGCTGGAACGCCTGGGCAGGGACAGTCAAAGCTGGCCGCTGCAGCTGGAGCCAGCGCCGGTTGCGTCGCCCGAAGAGAGTCCTGAAGATTGGCGGCAGCGCGTCGGCGCTACTCTGCGGTCGCTGGTGCGAATTCAGGCCCGCGACGAACTCGGGCGGACACAGGAGACGTTCGAGGCGGCTCGCGAACAGCTTCGTCTGCGCCTGCTGACCGCCGAACTGGCGCTGGCCCGGCGCGAATCCGAAACCCTGGTCGTGCAGATCGACGCCGCGCTGGCCTTGCTCGATGAATGGTTTCGGGCCGATGCCGAGGCGGTCCGTTCGGCGCGCGCCGAACTCGAGCGCTTGCGCGAGCTGTCGCTGACGGTCGAATCGCCGGCGCTGGGGGTCGCACTCGAGCAGCTGGAAGCACGGTTGGCCGGGTCGTGAAACGGCTGTTCTTCCTGCTGGCAAGTCTCGCTGTTCTGGCCGTGGCTGCCCTGGTTGCCCCGCCGCTGATGGAAAACCCTGGCCGGGTGGTGATGGATATCGGTCGCTGGCGGGTCGAGATGTCGGCCCTGGTGCTGTTTGGCCTTGTCATCGTTGGCTGGATCGTCCTGGCCCTGGTTATCGGGCTGCTGCGGCTGCCGGGCAAGACCGTGCGCCGGGCGCGGCAGTCCCGCGCCCGGCGCCAGATGGAGACCGGCTTGCTGGCGCTGGCCGAGGGTGAGTGGCAGCAGGCGGAAAAACACCTGGATCGGGCTCTGCGCTATCGCGGATCCACCGCCGGCTACCTTGCGGCGGCGCGCGCCGCCCAGGGCCAGGCCGACAGCGAAGGCCGGGATCACTGGCTGCAGTTGGCCGATGGCCGCTTCGGTCGGCGCCATTTTGCGACCGGCCTGGCCCGCGCCCGGATGCTGGTGGGCGAAGGACGCACGGCCGACGCGATCCCGGTGCTCGAAGCGCTGCATCTGAAAAAACCGCGCCACCAGGGCCTGCTGAGGTTGCTGTTGCAGGCCTACCAGGACGCCGCGCGCTGGCGTGACCTGCGCCTGCTGACCCCGGCCCTGTTCAAGGCCGATATCCTCGATGCACGCCGGCGCGATGAACTGGCGGTTCTGGCAGGCGTGCGCGAAATCGAGGAGGCTGAACTGGTTGCGGATCTCGAGTCGGCCTGGCGCGCGCTGCCGCGCCGCCAGCGGCGGCAACGTGATCTGGTCCTGGCCTACGGACGCCGGGCCGCCGAACTGGGACGCTCGTCGCTGGCCGGCGGGTACCTGAAAAAGCGCCTGGACGAGGAACTCGATAGCCAGTTGCTGCGGGTGTATGCGCTGGTCGAAGCCGGTGATCGGCCGGGTCGAATTCGCGACTGCCGGCGCTGGCTCGAGGCGGACCCGCGCCACCCGGGGCTGCACCTGGCCCTGGGCATGATGTACCTGGATGAACGGGAGTACGAGAGCGCCCGCGAACACCTCGAGAAAGCCGTAGAAGCGCAGCCCGACGGCGAGGCCTACGCCCTGCTGGGGCGCATTCTGGATCGCTCCGGGCGGCTCGAGGCGGCAGCCCAGTGCTACCGGAATGCGCTGCGCCTGCAGGGAGGGCGCAGCGCCGAGGCACTGCCGCCGCCAAATCAACTACCGGAATCTTGATCGCCTGAGCGGCCGAGAAACTTTGCCGGCGCGTGATGGTCTGAGCGCGCAGTCGATCTCGATTCATTGCTATACTTAAGCGTTAATTCACGGGAGAGTTGCATGAGCAATCAGCTGGTAGCAAGTCATTTGCTGGCGCCGGCCGGGACGGGTTCACTGGATGCCTACATTCAGGAAGTCAACCGCCTGCCGGTGCTCACCCTGGATGAAGAACAGGACCTGGCGCGCCGGTTTCGCGACGAGGAAGACCTGGACGCCGCCCGCAAGATGGTGATGTCCCATCTGCGGTTCGTGGTGCACGTGGCGCGCGGCTATGCCGGTTACGGACTGCCGCTGGGGGATCTGGTCCAGGAAGGCAATATCGGCCTGATGAAGGCGGTCAAGCGTTTCGACCCCGACCAGGGCGTGCGCCTGGTATCGTTCGCGGTCCACTGGATCCGGGCCGAAATCCACGAGTTCATCCTGCGTAACTGGCGCATTGTCAAGGTTGCGACCACCAAGGCCCAGCGCAAGCTGTTTTTCAACCTGCGCCGGCAGAAAAAGCGCCTGGGGTGGCTCAACCAGACCGAGGTCAACCGGGTCGCAGAAGAGCTTGGGGTCAAGCCGGAAGTGGTCACCGAGATGGAGTCGCGCCTGTCGGGCCAGGACATCGGCTTCGACATGACGTCCGACGATGATGATTCATCCTATGTTGCCCCGGCCGCCTACCTGGAAGGTCTGACCGTATCGCCGCACGACGCGGTCGAAGCCCAGGACTGGGAAGACCATCACCACAACCTGCTCTTCGACGGCATTGGTGATCTCGACGAGCGCTCACGCGACATCATCCAGAGCCGCTGGCTGATGGATCCGAGGATCACGCTGCAGGAGCTGGCCGACAAGTACGGCGTCTCGGCCGAGCGCATCCGGCAGCTGGAAAACGCCGCCCTGAAAAAGCTCAAGGCCCGCTTCGAGGCCTGAGCCGGCACGCACGAGCTGCCCATTGATCGTCTCCAACGCGCCCACCCCGGCGCGTTGTGCTTTTTTATGCTTGAACGCAGATAAACGCAGATTGAGAACCAAGTAATCAGGCCGTTTTGTCATCAATTTCGACTCCGATTGGTTTCCCAGACTGTTTGCTTTTTCTTTTTCTCTGGTCTTTTTCTTTTCTTTATCCGCGTTCATCTGCGGTAAAAAATCTGTCACTCAAAACCGATCAGATTCGGCTCCACTTCGAGGCAAACCCCGAATTCGCCCGCAACCGAGGCAGTGATGCGGTCGATCAATTCGCCCAGCTGGCCCGCGCTGGCCCGGCCGTGATTGACCAGCACCAGCGCGTGGTTCTGATACACCCCGGCATCGCCCACCCTGCGTCCGCGCCAACCCTGGCGATCGATCATCCAGCCGGCGGCCAGCTTGACCGAGCCGTCGCTCAGGCGCCAGTGCGGCAGGCAAGGATGTTCAGCGAGCATGGCAGCCGCCGTGCTGGCTCCAAGTACCGGGTTTTTGAAAAAACTGCCGGCGTTGGCCAGGCGGGCCGGATCGGGCAGGCGATGGCGGCGCAGTCGCATGACGGCTGCGGCCAGTTGGCGCGGTGTGGGGGTCGAGATGGCGCGCGCACCAAGGTGGTCGACCAGGCTCTGATAGCCCAGTGCTGGCTGGAACTGGCGTTGGAGTTTCAGGCTGACTGCGGTAATCAGGAATCGTCCGCGCTCGCTCGACTTGAAGCGGCTGTCGCGGTAGGCCAGCCCGCATTCAGCCGCCGGTATCTCGATCAGCGCTCCGTTTTGCCGATCCCAGGCGCTGACCGACTCGAGCACCGCGGCCAGCTCCCCCCCGTAGGCGCCGATATTCTGGATTGGCGCAGCGCCGACCGAGCCGGGGATCAGGATCAGGTTCTCGATCCCATACAACTCCCGCTTCAGGCACCAACGCACCAGTTGATGCCAGTTTTCACCAGCAGCGGCGCGCACGCGCACCGCGCCGTTGTCGGCGGGCTCGGCCTCAATGCCGCGCAGGCGGTTGAGCAGCACCGTGCCCGGCCAGTCGGCGGTAAACACGGTGTTGGAGCCGCCACCGAGAACCAGTAGCGAATCATTGTCCCGCGGTAGTTGGGGCAGCTGCTCGAGCTGGTCGAGAATGATCAGGCGGTCGGCCGTGGCGGGCAGTCGGAAGGTGCTCAAGGGCGCGAGGTCCGCGCCCTCGACCGTCTCAGGCCGCCGCATGCTGTCGGCTTGCCGACCAGTTCCGGGTACAGGCACGGATCAGCTCCGGTCCTTCATAGATGAAGCCGGTATACAGCTGCACCAGGTTGGCCCCGGCCGCCTGTTTGGCCGCTGCATCGGCACCGCTGTGGACGCCGCCCGAGGCGATGATGGGGAAATTCTTGCCGAGCACATTGCGGGCCCGTTGCAACACCTGTGTCGACAGGGTCATCAGCGGACGGCCGCTCAAGCCGCCGGCTTCCGCAGCGTGCCGGTGACCAGCCACCGGGCTGCGGTCCAGCGTGGTGTTGGTCGCGATCAGCCCGTCCAGGCCAGACGCACCAATCACCTCGAGCGAGGCGGTCAGCGCGGCCTCATCCCAGTCCGGGGCGATCTTGAGCACGATCGGGCGGTACATTGCGTGCTCGCTTTCCAGGCGCGAGCGGGCTGCGACCAGTTCGTCGAGCAGTTCTTTCAGCGGCCCGGTGTCCTGCAGCTCGCGCAGGTTGGGGGTGTTTGGCGATGAAATGTTGACCGCGACGTAGTCGCACCAGGCATACACCTTTTCCAGGCAGACAAGGTAGTCGCCGGCGGCCTGGTCGGTGGGCGTGTCTTTCTGCCGGCCGATGTTGGCGCCGAGAATGCCGTCGTAGCGGGCGTTTTGCAGCCGCTGAACCAAATGGTCGACGCCCTTGTTGTTAAAGCCCATGCGGTTGACGATGGCCTCGAACTCGGGCAGCCGGAACAGGCGTGGGCGAGGGTTGCCGGGCTGGGGTTTGGGCGTGACGGTGCCGAGCTCGATATGGCCGAAACCGAGCGCGCCGAGCGCGTCGATGGAATCGCCGTTCTTGTCGAAGCCCGCGGCCAGTCCTACCGGGTTGGGAAACTGCAGGCCCATCAGTTCAACGGGAAAGCGCGGCCGCGGCCCGGCGATGAGCCGGCTCAGCCCGGTCAGGCGGCCGGCCGCCATGGCGTGCACGGCCACCTCGTGCGCCGTTTCCGGCGCCAGCATGAACATCCCTTTCCGGAGAGCCTTAAAGGTCAAACTTGATCCCCTGGGCCAGCGGCAGTTCGGTCGACCAGTTGATGGTGTTGGTCTGGCGGCGCATGTAGGCCTGCCAGGCGTCGGATCCCGACTCGCGACCGCCGCCGGTTTCCTTCTCCCCGCCGAAGGCGCCGCCGATTTCGGCTCCCGAGGTGCCGATGTTCACGTTGGCGATCCCGCAGTCCGAGCCGCGGTGGGACAGAAAATACTCGGCGTTGCGCAGGTCGGTGGTGAAAATGGCCGACGACAGTCCCTGGCGGACGTCGTTGTGCATGTGCATGGCCTCTTCCAGCGTTCGGTAGGTCATGACGTACAGGATGGGGGCGAAGGTTTCTTCCTGGACGATGTCCCAGTGGTTTTCCGCCCGGATCAGGGTGGGCTCGACGAAACAGCCTTGCCGGTCGATGCGCCGACCGCCGGTGAGCACCTCGCCGCCGGCTGCCCGGGCCCGCTCGACAGCCTGCTCGAAGCGCTTGACCGAGGCTTCGTCGGTCAGCGGCCCCATCAAGGTATCCGGCTCGAGCGGGTCGCCAATCCGGACCTGGCGGTAGGCCTTGACCAGAGTCTCGCAAACCTCCCCGGCGATGGATTCGTGCACGATCAGGCGGCGGGTGGTGGTGCAGCGCTGGCCGGCCGTGCCGACCGCCCCGAACACGATCGCCGGGATGGCGAGCTTGAGGTCGGCGGTCTGGTCGAGAATGATGGCGTTGTTGCCACCCAGTTCGAGCAGGCTCTTGCCAAAGCGCGCGGCGACCCGCTCGCCGACCATGCGACCGACCTGGCTGGAGCCGGTAAACGACATCAGGGCCACGCGCTCATCGTCGATGAAGCGGCCGGCCAGGTCATGGCCGGATTCCATGAACGAGGTAAACACCGGTGGCAGGTCGGTCTCGGCGAGCGCCTGGTTGACAATGTTCTGAACCGCCGCGCAGCACAGTGCGCCTTTCGGAGACGGTTTCCAGACCGTGGCATTGCCGCAGATTGCCGAAAGCAGGGCGTTCCAGGCCCACACCGCGACCGGGAAATTGAAGGCGGTGACCACGCCGACCACGCCCAGCGGGTGCCACTGCTCGTACATGCGGTGGCCGGGGCGCTCGGAATGCATGGTTTTGCCGTAGAGCATGCGCGACTGGCCCAGGGCGAAGTCGCCGATGTCGATCATCTCCTGCACCTCGCCGTCGCCCTCGGGCTTGATCTTGCCCATCTCGAGGGCGACCAGGCTGCCCAACGGATCCTTGTGTTCGCGCAAGGCATCGGTAATCCGCCGCACCGCTTCGCCTCGGGCCGGCGCGGGCACCATTTTCCAGGCCTCGGCGGCCTCGGCGGCGGTGGTGATCACGCGCTCGTAATCGGCTTGCGTTGCGGCGCTGATCCGGGCAATGGTCTCGCCTGTCGCCGGGTTGACCGCGTCAAACGCGCGCTCGGGGTCGGTCTGCGACCGCTGGCCTGGGCCGAAGCAGGCTCCGGGGTGAAGGGCCTGGATGCCCAGTTGGGTAAGTATCTCCTGCTCCCTGCTCATGATCTGCTCCTGACCTTGGTCGTTGCTTGAGTGTTGAAAACTCCCCATTATCGCATCGCCCCCGGCGGGCTGCTGGCGGTGGCGTGGTATTCTTCAGGCTTGCGGGGTCTTGGGTCAGCAGACTCCGCTGAATCCACGCTGAACGAAACTATTCGATCGGGTCGCTGTCCAGAAGGATGACCCGATCGCTGGGATTGGAGCCGCAAGGAAGGGCCCGATGAGCGAACGGGAAGTTGATCAGCTGCTGGTAGAGCGGGTCCAGAAGGGCGACAAGAAGGCGTTCGATGTGCTGGTATTGAAGTATCAGCACAAGATCATCAGCCTGGTGTCGCGCTACGTGTCGGATCCATCAGAGGCCATGGACGTTGCCCAGGAAGCGTTCATCAAGGCCTACCGGGCGCTCAAGCGATTCCGCGGCGACAGCGCTTTTTATACCTGGCTGTACCGGATCGCGATCAACACGGCCAAGAATCACCTGGTCGCGCAGAGCCGGCGCCCGCCACAGTCCGACGTGGATGCCGTTGATGCCGAGCAGTACCAGATCGATTCCCGACTCAAGGATCGCGGATCGCCGGAACACGAACTGCTGCGAGAAGAGATTGAACAGACCATCCATGATGCGATCGCCGATTTGCCCGAAGACCTGCGCATGGCCATCTCTCTGCGCGAGATGGAGGGCATGAGTTATGAAGAGATCGCAACCACCATGGAGTGCCCGATCGGCACCGTGCGATCCCGCATCTTCCGCGCCCGTGAGGCCATCGATGAGCGCCTCCGGCCGCTGCTCGACAATCGCTGAGTGAGACCAACGAGATCTGCCATGACCGAATCCAAGCGTGAACAACTATCCAGCCTGATGGACGGGGAACTCGACCGCGGCGCGCGCGAATTCCTGGTTCGCCGGCTTGCCGGAGACCGGGAATTGAAAAGTCGATGGAGCCGTTACCACACCATCCGTGCCTGCCTGCAGCGTGAGTCTTCGCCGGGCCAATCCCTGAGTGACCGGGTGGCGGCGGCGCTGGTTGAAGAGCCCGCAGTCGAAGTCGAGCAGCGTGCCGGCGTCGGCTGGCTCAAGCCGCTGGGGGGGGTCGCCATCGCCGCCAGCGTTGCCGTGGCTGCGCTGGTTGCGATCAATACCAGCCTGCTTGAGCAAGGTCACGGCGAGCGCCTGGTTGACGAACCCGGATTTGTCAGTCAGCCCACGGCGCTGGATTTGCCGTTTACCCAGCCGCTGGTGCCGGTCAGCTACTCTGAAATTTCGCCGGCCGACCGCCAGCGCATCAGCACCTACGTGCTGCGCCACAACCAGGCCGCCGGCGGCAGCGGTGTGGTGTCCTACGTGCCCATTGTTGCCGGGGCGCGCATGGCCGCGCCGTCGGAAAGCAACGCGATGGGTTCGGAGCCGGGCGAGCGCTGAAGTCATGCCGCCGACGCCTCGCTGGGTTTTTGCCGTGGCCGGATGGCTGCTGTTTGCCTTGGCGGCAACGCCGGCCGCGGCAGCCGAAGAGGTTGGTGACTGGCTGGATCGCATGGCCCGCGCGATCGACGGGCTGAATTATCGCGGCACCGTGGTCCACATGCGCGATGGCCATGTCGATACCTTGCGCATCATCCACCGCGTCGACGAGCGCGGCATTCGCGAGAGAATTTACTCCATCGATGGCCAGCCGCGCGAGGTTCTGCGCGACGGCAATCACGTCCGAACACTACTGGACGGCGACCAGGCGCTGGTAATCCAGGGGGGGATCGGAGCCCGGCTGTTGCCGAACCGCCCGGTCAGCCAGCTGTCCAGCCCGGTGGTTGCTTACCGCATGCGTTTTGCCGGCAGCGATCGGGTCGCCGGTATGCGCGCCCGGGTGATCGAAATTCGCCCGCGTGACCAGTTCCGCTACGGCCACCGTTTCTGGCTGGAGGAAAGCACCGGCATGCTGCTGCGCTCGGCATTGCTGGACCGCAATGGCCGGGCCCTGCAAAAGATGACCTTTGTCGATATCGAACTGGGCGTGCCGATCAGCGACCGCGAGCTGGCGCCCGACCTGGCCGTGCGGGATGCCGCCGAAGCGCACATGGATGAGGAAGACATCTCGCCGCCGGCGGCAGCGGCCAGGCTGCGGCGCGCGACCTGGACGCCGGCGCGCCTGCCGGACGGATTCCGGCTGGCCAGCGTTGGCCGCGGCGTCAACCCGGATGGTCGCGCCTTTGAACACATGCTGTTCAGTGATGGGCTGGCCAGCTTCTCGGTCTACGTGGAAGAGGGCGGCCATGCCGGCGCCAGCGAACGGATCGAGGCGATTGGCCCGGTGCATGTCTACACCGGCACGGTGGAAAATCACCGCGTGACCGTGGTTGGCGAGGTGCCTTCCGAGACCGTGGCGCTGGTCGCCCAGGAGCTTGAGCGCCGGCGATGAAGTCGGACGCGGGCCAGGTCTGGCAGATCGGCGTGGTGCTGGAGACGAGCGCGGAGCGCGTGCGAATTCGTTTCCAGCCGTTGTCTCATTGCCAGCGTTGCCTGTCCGGCCAGGGTTGTGGGGCGGGCGTGTTCGGTCGTTTGTTTGCTCGTCGTGGGGCCGAGCTGGAAGTGCCGCGGCAGCCGGGTCTGGTGGCCGGGCAGTCGGTCCGGGTCGGTATCCCGGAACGGGTCCTGCTGCGCATGGCGCTGTGGCTGTATGGCCTGCCGTTGCTGGCCTTCATTCTGGCTGCAGGCCTTGCTGGTAGCCTCCCCAGCTACGGATGGACGCAGGACGTACTGGCCGTAAGTTTCGGCCTGGCCGCAGCTGCACTGGCCGTAGTAGTGGCCGGCCGCCGGCGCGGCCGGTTGAACCCGACGGTGGAGTTGCTGTCTGCATCAGCCGGGTGCGGTGCGCTTGAATCCGGTCGCACCTGAAGCCACCTTTGGAAAGCACCGCCAATCGTTTCGGAGATCGCATGTTGAACAAAACGCTCGCTGCATTCCTCATCGGGTTGACCCTGTCGATGGCCCAGGCCGTGGCCGGTCCGGCCGATTTTACCGACCTGGTCGATCAGTCCATCCCGGCCGTGGTCAATGTCGAGACCATCCGCTTTGGTTCCCGGCCCACTCAGCGGCCCGAGTCTCGAGGTGGTTCGCAGGAAGACCTGCCCGACATGTTCCGGCGGTTCTTCGACTTTCCGTTCGGCGAAGGCGGTCCCGGGCCGCGCGGCCAGCCGGATCGGCGCGGTGGCGGTTCGGGCTTCATTATTTCCGACGATGGGTTGATCGTGACCAACCATCACGTGATTGAAAATGCCGACCAGGTGGTCGTGCGCCTGGCCGATCGGCGCGAGTTCGAAGCCCAGATCGTGGGCTCGGACGCAGCCACCGATGTGGCCGTGCTGCGAATCGAGGCCGAAGACCTGCCGACCCTGGCGTTTGGCGATTCCGACGAACTGCGGGTCGGCGAATGGGTCATCGGGATCGGCTCGCCGTTCTCATTCGAGCAGACCGTCACCGCCGGTATCGTCAGTGCCAAGGGGCGTACCCAGGGCCGGCAGCAGTACGTACCCTTCATCCAGACCGATGTGGCCATCAACCGCGGTAACTCCGGCGGGCCGCTGATCCGTACCGACGGCACCGTGATCGGGATCAATTCCTGGATCCTGAGTTCCGGTGGCGGCAATATTGGCCTGTCGTTTGCCATCCCCATCGAGGTGGCGCGCAACTCGATCGACCAGCTGCTGGAATATGGCCGGGTCTCGCGCGGCTACCTCGGTGTGGGCATCGAGGTCATCACCCGCGAGAAAGCCGACGCGCTGGGGCTGGGTCGTCCGGCCGGTGCGCTGGTCAACCGGGTCGAGCCGGGCAGTGCTGCGGCCGCCGCCGGAATCGAGGTCGGCGATGTCATCGTCAGCTTCAACAACCGGCCGCTGGACGTGTTTTCGGAGCTGCCGCCGCTGGTCGGCATGGTTCGACCCGGGACAGAAGTGCCGGTCGTGCTGTCACGCTGGGGCGAAGAAATCACCAAGCAGGTCACGATCAAGGAACTCGAGGAAGATGGCCAGGGAGCGCAGCCCGAGCAAGGCCCCGATCGCGAGCCTACCAACCTGCTGGGCCTGGCGGTAGAGTCGATTGACAGCGAGACCCGCCAGCGCCTGGGTGATCCACAGGGTGGTGTGTTGATCAGCAACGTGGAAAGTGATAACGCCTACCGGGCCGGTGTGCGGCGCGGTCAGGTCATCCTGATGATCAACAACCAGAGCGTTGGCGACATGGATGATTTCCGCAGCATTCTGGAAGCACTGGAGCCCAATCGCTCGGTTGCCCTGTTGCTGCATCGTTCCGACGGCAGCACGACCTTCGTGGCCTATACCCCCGAGGCGCCGTAGGCTGTCGGCGGTATAATCGTCGTTTCCTGATACGCCGCCTTCGGCTCGGCCGGAGGCGGCGAAATTATTTGCCCATGAGCCGTATCGATCGAATTCGAAATTTTTCCATCATCGCCCACGTCGACCACGGCAAGTCGACGCTGGCCGATCGTTTTATTCAGGTTTGCGGTGGCCTGACCGAGCGTGAAATGGCCGAACAGGTGCTCGACTCCATGGACCTGGAGCGCGAGCGCGGGATCACGATCAAGGCCCAGAGCGTGACCCTGAACTACGACAGCGACGCCGGCGAGCGCTACCAGCTCAATTTCATCGATACTCCCGGCCACGTGGATTTCTCCTACGAGGTGTCACGCTCGCTGGCTGCCTGCGAAGGTGCCTTGCTGGTAGTGGATGCAGCCCAGGGCGTCGAGGCCCAGAGCGTGGCCAACTGCTATACCGCCGTGGAACAGGGCCTGGAAGTCATTCCGGTGATCAACAAGATCGATTTGCCGGCCGCCGATCCGGAACGGGTTCGCCACCAGATCGAGGACATCATCGGTATCGATGCCTCGGATGCCGTGCTGGTCAGCGCCAAGACCGGCGTCGGAATTCGCGAGGTTCTCGAGGCGATTGTGGCGCGCATTCCGGGGCCGCGCGCAGCCGAGGACGGTCCCCTGCAGGCGCTGATCATCGACTCCTGGTTTGACAACTACCTGGGCGTCAACTCCCTGATCCGGATCAAGCAGGGGCGCCTGACCCGGGGTGAAAAAGTTCGAATCATGTCGAGCGGGGAGGAACATCAGGCCGACCAGATCGGCATCTTCAGTCCCAAGCGCACCCCCACCAGCGAGTTGGGTTGCGGCCAGGTCGGGTTCCTCGCCGCCGGCATCAAGGAAGTGCACGGCGCACCGGTGGGCGATACCGTCACCCGCGCGCGCGAGCCGGCCGAGGCCCCGTTGCCGGGCTTCAAGCCACTCAAGCCGCGCGTGTTTGCCGGCATCTTTCCGGTCGATTCCAGCGCCTACCCCGACCTTCGCGAAGCACTCGACAAGCTCCAGCTCAACGACTCGGCGCTGCAGTTCGAGCCGGAGACCTCGGTGGCTCTCGGCTTCGGGTTCCGCTGTGGTTTCCTGGGCATGCTGCACATGGAAATCGTCCAGGAGCGGCTGGAGCGCGAGTACGATCTGGACCTGATCACCACCGCGCCCACGGTGATCTACGAGCTGGAGCTGACCGACGGCGAGGTCGTTACCCTTGACAACCCGGCCGGCATGCCGCCGCTCAACAAGATCAGCGAAATCCGTGAGCCGATCATCCAGGCCAATATCCTGGTGCCACAGGAATACCTCGGCGCGGTCATTGGTCTGTGCGAGGAAAAACGCGGCATGCAGCAGGACATGCGCTTCCTTGGCGGGCAGGTGCAGCTGAGCTATGAACTGCCGATGTCGGAGGTGGTCATGGATTTCTTCGATCGGCTGAAGTCCTGCTCACGCGGCTTTGCCTCGTTCGAGTACGACTTCGTGCGTCACCAGGCCGGGCCTTTCGTGCGTCTGGATCTGATGATCAACGGCGAACGGGTGGACGCCCTCAGCACCATCGTTCACCGCGATCTGTCGGAGCGGCGCGGGCGCGAGCTGGCCGAGCGCATGCGCGAGTTGATTCCGCGCCAGATGTTCGACATCGCCATCCAGGCCGCCATCGGATCGCATATCATTGCCCGCTCGACGGTCAAGGCGTACCGCAAGAACGTCACCGCGAAATGCTACGGTGGCGATGTCTCGCGCAAGCGCAAACTGCTGGAAAAGCAGAAAGCCGGCAAGCGCCGGATGAAGCAGGTGGGCCGGATCGAAATCCCGCAGGAGGCCTTCCTGGCCGTGTTGCGAACCGACAACGACAAATAAAAGCTCGTTCTTGCCATGGATTATGCGCTGATTCTTACGATCCTGACCCTGATCACCGGTGGCTTGTGGCTGCTGGAACGGTTCTGGGCTCGACGCCGCTTCGGTGAACAGGAGTCCGGCCCGGTTCACTGGCTTGCCAGCATCGCTTCGCTGTTTCCCATCCTCCTGCTGGTGCTGGTGTTTCGCTCGTTCCTGTTCGAGCCGTTCAAGATTCCGTCCGGCTCGATGATCCCGACCCTGCAGATTGGTGACTTCATCGTCGTCAGCAAGTTCTCCTACGGTCTGCGTCTGCCCGTGCTCAACCGCAAGATCGTCGCCACCGGTGAGCCGGCGCGGGGCGATGTGATGGTGTTTCGCTTTCCCGAAGACGAGCGCATCAATTACATCAAGCGCGTCGTTGGCCTGCCAGGCGATGCCATCACCTACCGCAACAAGGTGTTGTTCATCAACGGCGAGCCGGTCGAGCAGGAAACCATCGGCGAATGGGTCGGCGAGGGGCTCAACCGCAATCCGCCCGGGCGCCAACCCATCCAGCGCCTGGAACACCTTGGCGAAGAGCCGCACAACATCATGGTGTTTCCCGACCAGCCCGACCGGCAGGTCCGGACCTGGACTGTGCCCGAGGGTCATTACTTCGTCCTCGGCGACAACCGCGATCAGTCGCTGGACAGCCGGGCGTGGAATTTTGTCCCCGAGGCCAACCTGGTCGGACGCGCGACGCGCGTGTGGATGCATTGGGATTGCGCGCGCGGTTGCGTAGTCTGGAGCCGGATTGGTGATAAGATTCTCTGAAAATGAGCTGTGTAGGGAGACACGCTCCATGAAAGACTTGCGGCAGGCGCGGGGCATGACCCTGCTCGGTTTCCTGATGATCCTGGTGCTGGTGCTGTTCGTGGCCTACCTGGGAATCAAGCTGGTGCCGATTTATCTCAACCATTTTTCGGTGGTCAGCGAAATGCGGGCGATCGCCGCGGAGCCAGGCGCGGCCAATACACCGCCGCAGACCCTGCGGCGTAACCTGATGACCCGGCTGGATGTCAGCTACGTCAAGCACGTTCGGCCTGAAGATATCCGGGTCGAGCGCGGGGCCGATACCAGCCTGGTGGTCAGTTACGATGTCGAAGAGCACCTGATTGGCAACATCGATGCCATCATCCGCTTCCACCGCGTCGAACCGCTCAGCAACTAGCGCCATCGACCAGCTGCCCGGCATTGCCTATCGTTTTGGTGATCCGGCTCTGCTGGAGCGCGCGCTGACCCATCGCAGCTTCGGGCCCGGCCATTACGAGCGCCTCGAATTCCTCGGCGACAGCCTGCTCAACCTGATTGCGGCCGATCTGCTGTTCCATGCCCGAAGTCACGCCAGCGAGGGCGACCTCAGCCGCTTGCGCTCGCGCCTGGTGCGCGATGTCACCCTGGCCGAAATCGCGCGCGAGCTGGACTTGGGCTCCCATCTGCGGCTGGGCCAGGGCGAATTGCGCAGCGGCGGCTATCTGCGCGAGTCGATTCTGGCCGACGTGGTCGAGGCGCTGATCGGCGCGGTTTATCTGGACGGCGGTTTCGACGCCGCCCGGCGCGTGGTCGGGCAATTGCTGGGCGATCGCCTGGCGCAACTGCCCGAGGCAGAACAGCTCAAAGACCCCAAAACTCGCCTGCAGGAATGGCTGCAGGGCCGCGGTCATGATCTGCCCGAATACGCCGTTCTGGCCGAAAGCGGCGCCGATCACGCCAAGCGTTTCCTCGTTGAGTGCCGCCTGGAAGGCCTGCTCGAACCGGTTCGGGCCGAGGCGGCTGGACGCCGCAAGGCCGAACAGGCGGCAGCGCGCCTGGCCTTTGCCGCCTTGCAGGAAGGGGCCGGATCCGGTTTGGCGGGGAGGCCGGAATGAGCGAGCCGCGCTTTGGCCACGTTGCCCTGGTTGGTCGGCCCAACGTGGGCAAGTCGACCCTGCTCAATGCGTTGGTCGGCGAACACCTGGCGATCGTGACCCACAAGCCCCAGACCACCCGCAATCGCCTGGTCGGTGTAGTCACCGAGGCGCGCGGGCAGATTGCGCTGGTCGACACCCCGGGTATGCACCAGCGCCGGCCGCACGGTCTCAACCGCCGCCTGAATCGCAGTGCAGGTCTGGCTTTGCGCGAGGTCGATGCCGCGGTGCTGGTTGCCGATGCCACCCGCTGGACCGACGAGGACGAGCAGGTGCTCGAGCGGGTTGCGGGGTTCCCGGGGCCGCGCCTGTTGGTGCTCAACAAGATCGATCTGCTCGATGACCGCTCCAGTCTGCTGGAATGGACAGCGCAGCTGTCGCCGCGCCTGAATCCACAGGCAGTCCTGTACCTGGCCGCGTGCCGGGCCGAGGGCGTGGCCGAGTTGCTCGATGAATTGTTTGCCTGCCTGCCGGCGGGGCCACCGGCCTATCCGGCTGATGAGTTCACCGACCGCCCGGCGCGTTTTCTTGCCGCCGAACTGGTCCGCGAGCAGCTCATGCTGCAGTTGCATCAGGAGATTCCCTACGGTCTGACCGTGCAGGTGGAACGCTACGAAGCGCGCGCCGGGCGACTGTGGATTGCCGCCCTGATTGTGGTAGCCGAAGACCGCCACAAGGGCATGGTGATCGGCCGCCAGGGGCAGGTGCTGAAGCGGGTCGGCTCGCGCGCGCGCCGGGCCATGGCCGAGCTGTTCGGTCAGCCGGTTCATCTGGACCTGCACGTGCGCACGCGGGCGGGCTGGGTGGACGATGAGCGCGCGCTCGACGAACTGGGTTTTTCCGACTGACAGCAACAGTGGGTCGATTGCTTGCACAGCATGGCTGGATCCTGCATCGCCGACCCTGGCGCGAAACCAGCCTGCTGATTGAATTGTTCAGCCTCGAACTGGGCCGGGTCGGCTTGGTGGCCCGCGGCGCGCGCTCGGCCCGCTCACCCTGGCGCGGTCTGGGAGAACCTTTTGTGCCGCTCGAGGCAGAGTGGACCCGGCGCGGTGAAATGGGCACCTTGACCCGTCTGGAGCCCGCTGGTCCTCGCCCGCGGCTGGCCGGGCGCAGCCTGTGGTGCGGGTTGTACGCCAACGAGCTGTTGATCTGCCTGGTCGGTCGCGACGAACCGCTGCCGGAAGTGTTTGCCGCCTACGAGCAATTGCTGAGCGCGCTCGCTGGCGACCCCGATCCGGCGGCTGGTTTGCGCGCCTTTGAGCTGGCCTTGCTGCGAGCCCTGGGGGTGGCGCCGGACCTGGCCTGCGAGGCCGATTCCGGGGTCGCGATTCGGCCTGAAGGCTGGTATCGTCTGGAGCCGGAGGCCGGTTTTTTTGCCGTCGCCGGACCGCAGGGTCGCCACGTTTACTCCGGTCGGGCAATACTGGCGCTGGAGCGCGGTGAGGCCGTCGAATCCTCTCATCGGCGCTCCGGTCGCGACATCACCCGCTGCCTGCTCGATCATCAGCTCGACGGGCGCGTACTCAACACCAGAGAATGGTTTCGGAGCCTGTAATGAATCTGCCCCTGCTGGGTGTCAATATCGATCACGTCGCCACCCTGCGCCAGGCGCGCGGGACCGTCTATCCCTCGGTTGTGGAGGCCGCGGCCGTGGCCGAGGCCGCCGGTGCCGATGCGATCACCATCCACTTGCGCGAGGACCGGCGCCACATCCAGGATGCCGACGTGCTGGCCCTGGCCGGGCGTCTGCACACGCGCATGAACCTGGAAATTGCGCTGACCGAGGAAATGCTGGCCCTGGCCGAGCGCGTCCGCCCGGCCGATGTGTGCCTGGTGCCGGAGCGCCGCGAGGAGCTGACCACCGAGGGCGGTCTGGACGTGGTCGGCCAGTCGCAGCGCCTGCGGGAAGCGTGCCGGCGCCTGGCCGCGGCAGGTGTGCGCGTCTCGCTGTTCATCGATCCGGAGCCCGAGCAGGTGGCTGCCGCCGGCGCGCTGGGGGCGGGGGTGATCGAGTTGCATACCGGTGCGTATGCCGACGTTGGGCCGGACCGGGTCGAGGCCGAGCTTGCGCGCCTGGAGCGGGCCGCGCTTCTGGCTCGTCGGGCTGGTCTGCAGGTCAATGCCGGACACGGCCTGACCCTGGAAAATGTGGGTGCAGTGGCCGCCATTGAAGGCGTGCACGAACTCAATATCGGCCATGCCATTGTCGCCCGTGCGCTGTTTGTCGGGCTGGCCGAGGCCGTGCGGGAAATGAAATCGGCCATGCGCGAGGCCGCGGCGACGCGATCCGCTGCTCAGGCTTGATCGATGGCGCCGAGCAGGGCGTGGCGCGTGGCGTGGGCGACGCGCAGAAAGTCTACGTAGGCGGCGCCCGGCCCTGGATCCCTACTCTCGAGCAGGTGCGCGCGCAGTCGTCCACAGGCCTGGTGCAATCGGGCTGCGCCGGCAAAACCGGTCGCCCCGCGCCACTGGTGAAGCAGCGCGGCGGCCTGTTCGTAGGATCGCTCGGCCATCATCTGGTCGAGTTCCGGCAGGCGCCGTTCCAGTTCTTCGCCGAACAGGCGACTCATCCGATCGACCAGGGCGTCATCGCCGTTGGCTACGGTCAGGGCCTGCTCGCGCACGACCAGACGGGTTTCCAGTTCTTCCGGGCCGGGGATTGCCGCGGTCGCGGTGGCCGCGTCGCGCGGGTCGAGCAGGGCGCGGGCCAGTTGCGGAATCGAAATCGGCTTGGTCAGGCAGTCATCGACCCCGTGTTCGAGCATTCGGCTGCGTTCTTCGGTTCGGGCGTCGGCGGTCAGGATGATGAAGCGTGCCGCCTGCGATGCCATACCGGGTTGGCGTATGCTCTGAAAAGCGCTCAGGCCGTCCATTTCCGGCATATGCAGATCCATCAGAATCACGTCAAAACAGTGCTCCCGGCACATCTCGACGGCTGCTTTGCCGTCCGCCGCGACGTCAATATGGCCGACCATGGTGGCCAGGCCGGCGCGCAGAAATTCCCGGTTGACGTCGTTGTCGTCCACCACCAGCACGCTCAGCCGGGCGATGGATTGGTTTGAAGATGGACTGCTCATGGCGCCAATATAGCCCGATCGGCCGGCATTGCAAGCGCTGGCTGACGCTGCTGGTGGCCCTGCTTCTGGCCGGCCCGGCCTGGCCGGCCGAACAGGCCCTGCTGGAACTGGATCTCGGCCCCGGTCGGGCCGGCGGCCTGTCCTGGGAGGCGGCTGAGCTTGAGTACCGGCCCGAGGCTGTAACGTCCCCGGCGTGGCGGTTTGCGGTGCATGGTTTGCGCCTGGGCGATTGGCTGGCCCCGGGCCGCCTCGTGGTCGATTGCCCCGACTCTGGCTGGATCGAGGCCGGGCCGGCGTGCCGCCGCGGCCGCGTCCGGTTGCCGGATTCCTGGCTGGACCTGGAAGAGGCGCTGGAGTTCAGCCTGCAGCCGGACCTGTCCGGTGGCTATCGCCTGGAACTGGAGCATGAGCGGTTGGTGGTCAAGGTGCATACGGCAGGCGCGGACGGCTTGCGCCTGGTTTTCGAGCAAATCGATCTTGGCCTGGTCGCGCCACTGCTGGCCGAGGGCGCCGGCCTGAGCATGATCGGTGGCACGCTCAGCGGTCACGGATCGCAGGACCAGGACGGCTGGCGCTTCGCGCTCCAAATCGAGCAGATGTTTTTCGATACCCGCGACGGTGAGATGGCCGGTGACGGCATCGGTCTGAATCTGGGGTTGATTTTCGACGATGCGCTCAGCGACGTACGGATCAACCTGGAACAGACGGCTGGTGAACTGCTGCTGGGTCCGGTCTATCTGCCGCCGCCGCCGCAGCCCCTGCAGGTGCAGCTGGAGCTGGCCCTGGATAGCCCCGGTCGGATCGGGGTTACTCATCTGGCGGTGCACGACCCGGGCGCCTTCGAATTGAGCGGCTCCGCGGTGCTGACAGAAGACGAGCATGGGTGGCATCCGGTAGCCTGGCGGATCGATGCGCTGGAAGCGAATCTCGCCCATTTGTGGCCGCGCTGGCTGGACGGCCCTGCAGCAGCAGCCGGGTTCGCCGACATGGAGGCGGCGGGCCAGGTGCAGGGGACGTTATCCTGGCACCAGGCGGGCGGTCTTGTGGTCGATTTGTCGACCCGCAATCTGGACCTGGACGATCCGCGTCAGCGCCTTTGGCTGGGCGGGGCGTCGGCGCGCATCGAAGGTAGTGAGCAGAGCATGCAAATCGACCTGGGCTGGGAAGGGCTGGGTCTGTTGGGCCTGGGTCTGGGGGCAGGCCAGGCGCGTTTTTACCATGACGAGGTCGGTTTGCGTCTGCTCGAACCGGTCCGGATGGGTCTGCTCGACGGGGCGGTGGTCATCGACGGCTTCGCGGCGCTGCGCCAGCCCGATGTGCCAACCCGGATCGTGCTGGATGCGCGCATCGAACCGCTGGACCTGGCTGGGCTGACGCGCGCCCTGCACCTGCCGGAACTGGGTGGGAGTCTGGCCGGCCGCTTCCCCGGGGTGACCTATTCCGAGGAGCGGCTGACGTTTACCGGCGGCATCGAAATCGAGGCTTTTTCCGGCCGCATCAGCCTGGATCAGCTCGAGATCGAGCGCCCGTTCGGCAGTGCGCCGGCGCTGGCCACCGAGGTCGAATTTCAGCGCTTGGATTTACTCGAATTGACCGGGGCTTTCGGGTTCGGGCGCATGGAAGGGCAGGTATCGGGCTGGGCACGCGGCTTGCGCCTGGTCAACTGGCGGCCGGCGGCGATGGATGCGCGCCTGTTCACCCACGAAGACGTGCCGCGGCGACGCATCAGTCAGCGCGCGGTGGACAACTTGTCGAACCTCGGCGGTGGCGGCAGTGCGATCGTGTCGGGCACGATCCTGCGCGTGTTCGAAGACTTTCCCTATCGTCGGGTCGGTCTGGCCTGCCGGCTGGCCAACAACATCTGCCATATCGATGGAGTCGCAGCCCACGATTCCGGTGGCTTTCTGATTGTCGAGGGCAGGGGGTTGCCGCGCCTCGACATTGTCGGGCATCGGCGCCTGGTCGATTGGCCGCAGCTGATGGGGCAGCTGGCCGGCATGGTGGACTGAATCCACCCGGGGAGGACGGCAGCCGGTCGACGGCGACTCGCTCAGTCCAGCTCGGACTCGGCGTCGTCTTCGTGGATGTGAACCTTGCGGATGCGGTTTTCGGCCATGTCGACGATGGTCATGCGCAGGTCGCCCAGGCGCAGGCAGGAGCGGCCATCGGGAATCGACTCCAGCTGCTCCAGGATCAGGCCGTTGAGGGTCTTGGCTCCGCTGTCGGGCAGTTGCCAGTCGAGGCGGCGCTTGAGCATCCGCAGGCTGGCCGCGCCGTCGACAATCCAGTCGCCGTTTTCCTGGCGCCGGATGAGTTTTTGCCGGCTGCCCGATTCGGTGGTGTATTCACCCACGATTTCTTCCAGGATGTCATCGAGCGTGACCAGGCCCTGGATATCGCCGTATTCATCCACAACCAGTCCCATGCGTCGTTCGCGCCCCTGGAATTCCAGCATCTGCTGGGTCAGTGCAGTGCCTTCCGGGATGTAGTAGGGCACGCGCACGGCCTTGAGCAGGCCGTCGCGGTCGAGACGGCCCTGGGCCAGACGGGTCACGATAGTGCGGATATGGAGCAGCCCGACCATTTCGTCGAGGTCGCCCCGCCAGACCGGCATGCGGGTGTAGATGGACTGGGTGAGGGTTTGCAAAATGACTTCCCAGTCGTCGTCCAGGTCGATGCCGACAATGTCGTGTCGCGGCACCATGACGTCATCCACCGTGCCGTGCTCGAGGTCGAGAATATTGAGCAGCATGCGTTGATGGTTGAGCGAGATGTGGCGTCCGCCCTCCTTGACCAGCAGGCGCAGCTCTTCCCGGTTGAGGGCATCGGAGTGGACGCCGCTGATCCGTACGCCGAACGGCTTGAGCAGGGTGCTGGCGACCAGGTTGATCAGCCAGACCACCGGATAGAGCAGGCGCAGCAGTGGCGTCAGCACATAGCTGGCCGGGTAGGCAATGCGCTGCGGATACAAGGCCGCCAGCGTTTTCGGCATCAGTTCGGCGAATATCAGCACCACGGCGGTCAGGACGATAGTCGAGACCCAGATTCCCGGCTCGCCCAGCAGGCGCAGGGCGATCACGGTAGCAATCGAGGCCGCCAGGATATTGACCAGGTTGTTGCCGAGCAGGATCAGACCGAACATCCGGTCGGGCTGGGCCAGCAGGTGCTGGGCCAGGCGCGCTCCACGGTGCCCGGACTGGACATGGTGGCGAAGCCGGTAGCGGTTGAGCGCCACCAGGCCGGTTTCCGAGCTGGAAAAAAAAGCCGACAGGACGATCAACAGGGCGAGCAGGGCAAACAGGGTTGCCAGCGGGATTTCGGTCATTCCGGTTGCTTCAACCCAGTCCGGTCATGGCCAGGCTTGCACGGGACCAGCTGCGGTCGAGCAGCTGCTCGAGGATGAACTTGCTGCCGAAATAGGCCAGTACCAGGATGATCATGGCCGTAAGCGTCCAGTTGACCGCGCGGCGGCCGCGCCAGCCCAGCCACCAGCGCAAGCCCAGCAGCAGGCCGAACAGGATCCAGGAAACGAACGACAGCACGGTCTTGTGCAGCAGATGCTGCGCCAGCAGGTCATCGACAAAGGTCAGGCCGGCACCGAGGGCCACGGTCAGCAGCAACCAGCCAGCCAGGATCAGGCGGAACATCAGCTGCTCCAGCACGATCAGCGGCGGCAGCAGTTCCAGCTGGCGGATCGGGCGCGGGTGGCGCAGCAGGTAGTCCTGGACCCACAGCAGGACCGCGTTGAGCGCGGCAATGGTCAGCAGGCTGAACGCCAGCAGGGCGGTCAGGATGTGCAGCTCCAAAAGCTGCGGCATGTGACCGAGATAAACCGGCGCCGGATCGATCAGCCATTGCAGCCACAGCACCAGTGCGCTGCCCGGGAAGATCAGCATCCCGGCCTCGAGCGAGCGCGAGCCGACCGCCGTGAGCAGCAGAACCAGCGAGATCATCATGGTGGCCAGCGACAGGATGTTGAGAAAACTCACGTCCCAGCCCGGATCGGTGGCCATGCGCATCCAGGCAAACCCTGCATGAGAGGCGATGGCCAGCACCGCCAGCGCGATCGCTGCGGCGCGCCAGGTCGAACTGTTGAGGTAGTAGCCGCGGCCCAGGCCAAAGCCGGCCAGCAGGTACAGCCCGCCGGCGGAAACCGCTGTAATCGCTGGTAACGCACTCGCGCTCAAAATCTATAGCCCCCGGGGCAGGATGAAGTTCATGGGGTCAGTATAATGATTCGCTGTGGTAATTCCCAAGGTGTGCCTCCTGTAATGTTCGATCAACTGAGCAAACGTCTGACCGGTTCCCTCGATCGCCTGCGTGGTCGCGGGCGCCTGACCGAAGACAATATCCGCGAGGCCATGCGCGAAGTGCGGATTGCCCTGCTGGAGGCCGATGTGGCCCTGCCGGTGGTCAAGGACTTCATCGCCCAGGCCAGCGCGCGCGCGGTCGGGCGCGAAGTCATCGCCAGTCTCAAGCCTGGCGAGGCTCTGGTCAAGGTGGTTCATGAAGAACTCAAGCGGGTGCTTGGCGAGGAACAGGCGCCGCTGGTGCTGGATCGCCAGCCACCGGTGGTGATGCTGCTGGCCGGTCTGCAGGGGGCCGGCAAGACGACCACGGCCGGCAAGCTGGCGCGGTTGCTCAAGGAGCGCCACGGCAAGCGGGTTTTGCTGGCCAGCTGCGATGTCTACCGCCCGGCTGCGATCGATCAGCTCGAAACCCTGGCCGGCCAGGTCGAGGCCGATTTTTTCCGTTCGCCGGAACCCCGGGACGCGGTCCGGATTGCCCAGGATGCGGTGGCCGAAGGTCGGCGACGCTTTGCCGAGGTGGTGATCATTGATACCGCCGGTCGGCTGGCCGTCGATGAGGCAATGATGGACGAGATTCGCGGCATTCATTCCGCGATCTCTCCGGCCGAGGTGCTGTTCGTGGTCGACAGCATGACCGGCCAGGATGCCGCCAACACCGCCCGGGCGTTCAACGAAGCGCTGCCGCTGACCGGGGTAGTGCTGACCAAGACCGACGGCGATGCGCGCGGCGGTGCGGCCCTGTCGGTGCGCCAGATTACCGGTGCGCCGATCAAGTTCCTCGGCACCGGCGAGAAGCTCGACGGGCTTGAGCCGTTTCATCCCGACCGGCTGGCCTCGCGCATCCTCGGCATGGGTGATGTGCTCAGTCTGGTCGAGGAGGTCGAGCGCAAGGTCGATCAGAAAAAGGCGCGCGCGCTGGCCGGCAAGGTCGGCAAGGCTTCGCGCCGCTTTGGGATGGATGACCTCAAGGAACAGCTACAGCAGATGGAGAATCTCGGCGGGGTCGGCTCGATGCTGGACAAGTTGCCGGGCATGAATCGCCTGCCCGAAGCCGCCCGCGCGCAGATGGACGACCGCCAGACCCGCCGCATGGTCGCCATCATCAACTCCATGACGCCGAATGAGCGGCGCTATCCCGACTTGATCAAGGGTTCGCGCAAGCGCCGGATTGCGCTCGGTTCCGGGACCCAGATCCAGGACGTCAACCGCCTGCTCAAACAGCACAAGCAGATGCAGAGAATGATGAAAAAGGTCGGCAACAAGGGCTCGATGGCGAAACTGATGAAGCGTCTGCCGGGCGGCGGCGGCATGCCCGGGGGCGGTATGCCGTTTCGTTAGCCCGATCTGGCCGCAATTACTGGTTTCTTTTCCGCTCGGCCGGGGCTACAATGGCGAGTTTGCCGTTAGGTGCAAATTGTTTCGCAGGAGTGTTAGATGGTCAAGATTCGTTTGAGCCGGGGTGGTGCCAAGAAGCAGCCCTTCTACCAGATCGTGGTGACCGACAGCCGCAGCGGCCGTGACGGTCGCAATATCGAGCGGCTGGGGTTTTTCAATCCGGTTGCGCGCGGCCAGGAGGAGCGCCTGCGTCTGGATACAGACCGGGTTGATCACTGGGTCGCCCAGGGCGCCCAGATGACCGAACGCGTCAGTCACCTGGTCAAGGAAGCCCGCAAGGCAGAACCCGCGGCCGCCTGATGGGCGCCGGGGTGGCCGGGGAGCCGGTCATCGTTGGCCGGGTTCTCGGTGCCTGGGGCGTCCAGGGCTGGGTCCGGATTTATTCCTGGACTGATCCGGCCGAGGGTATATTCAGCTACTGTCCCTGGCGCCTGTCCGGACGGGAAGGCGAGTTCAGCGTGTGCGACTGGCGCCGGGTCGGGCCGCGGCTGGTGGCTCGCCTGTCGGATATTGACACTCCGGAGGCGGCGGCTGCGCTGGCCGATCAGGAGATTTTGGTTGCCCGCCAGCAGTTGCCGAAGCTGCCCCCCGGCGAGTATTACTGGCACGATCTTGAAAACCTGGAAGTTGTCAACCTGCAGGGGCATTGCTGGGGTCGCATTCAACGCCTGATCCCGACCGGCGCCCACGACGTGATCGAAGTCGTCGCCGCAGACGGTCGCGTAACCCTGATTCCCTTTGTGACCGGCCAGTACGTCCACCTGGTGGATCTGGAGCGAGCGTCCGTGCAGGTCGACTGGCCCCGGGAGTGGGAGGAGTAGTGCAAGCGCTGCGCCGGATCGACGTCGTGACCCTGTTTCCGGACTGGTTTGTATCCCTGCAGCAACTGGGTCTGACCGGCCGGGCCCTGGCCGAAGGCCGGGTTCAGCTGCGCTGCTGGAACCCCCGTGACTTCACCGAGGACGTCCATCGCAGCGTTGATGACCGGCCCTACGGCGGCGGGCCGGGCATGGTGATGCGGCCCGAGCCGCTGGCGCGCTGCATCGAGTCCGCGCTGGCTGATGCGGCACCGGCGCCGGTGTCCTGCTTGAGTCCGCAGGGGCGGCGCCTGGATCAGGCGGCGGTGGCCGACCTGGCCGGGCGCGAACGGCTGATCCTGGTCTGCGGTCGCTATGAAGGCATCGATGAGCGCGTGCTCGATACGCTGGTCGATGAGGAGTGGTCGATTGGCGACTACGTGTTGTCCGGCGGCGAACCGGCTGCCGGGGTCCTGATCGACGCCGTTGTGCGTCTGCAGCCGGGGGTGCTGGGTCATGCGGATTCCGCGCTCCAGGATTCGTTCGTCGAAGCGCGCCTGGACTGCCCGCATTACACGCGGCCGCAGCGCTGGCGCGCGCTCGAGGTGCCCGAGGTCCTGCGCAGCGGCGACCACGAACGGATCGCGCGCTGGCGACGAGCCCAGGCGCTGGTCAGAACGCAGCTGCGCCGCCCCGATTTGCTGGAAGTTTGCCCGCCGAGCAGGGACGAGCGGGCTGCAGCCGAGGAATTCGAGCCGAAAGCAGGTGCAAAGAGAAAGAAAGCCGGGTTATAATAATGGGCTTGCCTGCCCCCGGTGAGCGGGGCCCACATCGATCAGGATCAAGACATGAGCACCATCATCGACGAAATCAACCAAGAACAGACCCAGCGCGAAATCCCGGATTTCTCTCCTGGCGACACGATCGTGGTCAATATCTGGGTTCGCGAAGGCGATCGCCAGCGTTTGCAGGCATTTGAAGGCGTGGTTATTGCGCGCCGCAACCGCGGCCTCAATTCGGCCTTCACGGTGCGCAAGATTTCCCACGGCACCGGCGTGGAGCGGGTTTTTCAGACCTACAGCCCGCTGATCGAGTCGATCAAGGTCAAGCGCCGCGGCCGGGTTCGCCGGGCCAAGCTGTTCTACCTGCGCAACCTGGAAGGCAAGGCCGCGCGGATCAAGGAAAAGCTGACCCGCAAGAGCGCCTGAGGGCTGCATCCCCGGCGGGGGCGGACGCACCGGGCGCTGCTTGGCCTTGAAGGCGAGTTCACTTCGACGCTTGATGAACATCTGGCCGCCGTACCTGGCGGCCGGCATTCGGGTGCGCGAGATTCAGCCGGATTATCGCTACGCCCGTGTCCAGCTGCGTCTGGGCTGGACCAACCGCAATTACGTCAACGTTCATTTCGGCGGCTCGCTGTTTGCGATGACTGACCCGTTCTTCATGCTCATGTACATGAAAAACCTGGGTCGGGACTACATCGTCTGGGACAAGGCGGCGAGTATCGACTTTGTCCGGCCCGGGCGGGGAACGGTGCAGGCCGAGTTCCACCTCAGCCCGGCAGATCTTGAGCAGGCCAGGGCCGAGGCAGGGCGCCAGCGATCGGCGCTGATCAAACGCCTGGTTGAAATCCACGATACCGAAGGCGCGCTGGTGGCCCGGGTCGAACGCGTGGTTTACATTCGCAAGAAGTCAGCCGAGACTTCCTGACCCGACCGGCTCCTATGCGCCGGGCTGCTCGTCCGGCTGGGTTTCGCCCTCGGGTTCCGGGGCGGATGCTTCGGCTGGCTGGTCATGGGTGAGCTGGCGCGGCGGCTCGTCGCCGCGAATTCGGCTGTTGCCGTTGAAATGGGCGCCGGACTCCACCACCAGTTGGCCGACTGACACCTCGCCGGTGACCTTGCCGGAGGCGACAATCTCGAGCCGGTCGGCGTCGATGGAGCCCTCAAAGCGGCCGCTGACCAGCACCCGCTGGGCGCTGATTTGCCCGTTCACGCGCCCGGACTGGCCGATGGTCACCTCGGCCTTGGAGTCGATATCTCCGCAGACCTGGCCGTCGACGTGAAGGTTATCTTCTAGGGCAAGGTTGCCGACCAGCTCTGTACCGGCGGCAACGATGGTCGTTCCGTTGCCCGTGCGGTGTTTCGAACGACTTCGACCAATGATTCCCATTCGACCCGGTTCTCCTTGACAAACAAAATGTCGTAGTCGGCCATCGACCAGCGCAGAAAGGGGGCTGGGTCGAGCCGCTGGTTCAGGTGGCGGACTTCGTAGTGCAGGTGCGGCGCGGTGGAAGCGCCGGTGTTGCCCGAGTAGCCGATCAACTCGCCACGCTGCACGTAGGCGCCCGGGCTCACAGCAATCTCGTCCATGTGCCCGTACACGGTGCTGAAGCCGTAATTGTGAACCAGCCGCACCATCTTTCCCAGCCCGCTGCTGCGGTGCTTCGCCGCCCATTCCACGATGCCGTCTGCGGTTGCGTGGATGGGCGTGCCGCGTGGTGCGCGCAGGTCAACCCCGCCATGTTTGGCCATGCGCTCCTCGATGGGGTGGCGGCGCATGCCGAACGGGCTGGTCACCTGACCCGATTCGACCGGGTAGCCGGAGGGTATGGAGTTGAGCATCAGGCGTTTTTCAAACGCCGTCTGGCTGGCGGTGTCGACCCGCTGAGCCAGCGAGCGCTGGGGCCGGTCGCGCAGGCCGATCAGGATTTCGATGTTCTCCAGCTCGTCGCCGAGCGCCATCAGCGCATGGCTTTTGTTCTCTACTTCTACCTCGAGCCGGTTGCGTTCCTCGACCAGCGCCGAACGCTCGTGCTGCACTGCGTTGCGTTCGGACTCCAGTAAAGCCAGTTCGTCACTGAGGTGCCCGACCCGGGTGCTCAGGGAGTGGATCAGCAGCGAGCCCCCCACGAACAGCAGTACCAGGAGACTGGCCGCGCCCAGCAGGCCGCGGCGCATGAGCTGGTTCAGGGTGAAGTGCCGGGCACCACGATAAGAAGTGACGGTGATCTGGTAGCGATTACGCATGGACGGGTTCAGGTCGACCGGCTGTAGCTTGCAGAACCAATCATTATCATCGCCTGCGGCGGTGTATGCAAACCCGGTTCGATCGGCCATGGACTTGAAATTGCCCGTTCCGCGCCCAACTCCAGACCACCGGAGAGCTTTTCTTTCCCCAATACGCAGCCCTAGGAGATTCGCCATGAGTGACGCGCCTGCCGTGGAGACCCGCGCCTTCGATACCGAAGTGCATCAGTTGCTCAAGCTGATGATCAACGCGCTCTACTCCAATCGTGAGATTTTTCTGCGCGAGTTGATTTCCAACGCCTCGGATGCCAGCGACAAGCTGCGTTTCGAGGCCTTGACCAACGAAGGCCTGAAGGGCCTGGACCAGGACCTGGCCATTGATGTGTCGTTTGACCCCGCCAGCGCGACCCTGAGCGTGCGCGATCGTGGGATCGGCATGAACCGGGCCGAGGTGGTGGACAATCTTGGCACCATTGCCCGTTCCGGCACCCGCCGGTTCCTGGAAAGCCTGTCGGGCGACCAGCAGAAGGATGCGCGCATGATCGGCCAGTTCGGGGTTGGTTTTTACGCCGCCTTTATCGTTGCCGAGCGGGTCAGCGTCGAAACCCGGCGCGCCGACGAGCCCGCTGCTGCCGGGGTCCGCTGGACCTCGACCGGGGAGGGTGAGTATCAGATTGAAGACATCGAGCGGCCTGAGCAGGGCACCGAGATCACCCTTACCCTGCGCGAAGAGCATCGCGATCTGCTCTCGGACTGGCAGTTGCGCCGCATCATCCGCCATTACTCCAATCACATTGCCTTCCCGATCCGCCTGCACAAGCCGCTTGCCGAAGACGCCGAAGCTGCACAGGAAGAAAAAGAACAACAGGAAACCGGGCCGGAACTGGTCAACGCCAGCCAGGCACTGTGGACGCGGCCGAAAAGTGAGCTGTCCGATGCCGACTACACCGAGTTCTACACCGGCCTGACCGGCGATTCGGAAGCGCCGCTGAGCTGGGCCCACCATCACGTCGAAGGCAGTCAGCGCTACAGCCTGTTGTTGTACCTGCCGTCTTCTGCGCCATTCGACATGTTGATCAACCGGGATGAACGCGAAGGTATCAAGCTCTACATCCAGCGCGTGTTCATCATGGACGCCGCCGAACAGGTGGTGCCGCGCTACTTGCGTTTCATGCGCGGGGTGATCGATTCGGCCGATCTGCCGCTCAACATTTCGCGCGAAATCCTGCAGGACAGCCCGCTGCTGAAGAAGATCCGGGCCACGGTGGTCAAGCGCAGCCTCAACCTGATCGAAAAGCTGGCCGAGCAGGGCGGAGAGCCCTGGCAGAAATTCCTTGAGGCCTTTGGCTCGGTGCTCAAGGAGGGCGTGATCGAGGATTTCGAACAGCGCGAACGAATTGCCGGCCTGCTGCGCTTTGCTTCCACCAGCACCTCGGGCGATGAAGAGCGCACCGGCTTGGATGACTACGTCTCGCGCATGCAGGAAGACCAGGAACAGATCTGGTATCTGACCGCCGATTCCCTGCAGGTGGCCCGCAACAGCCCGCATCTGGAGGCGTTTCGCAAGCACGGCATCGAGGTGCTGCTGCTGACCGATCGGATCGATGAATGGCTGGTCGGTCATCTGCACGAGTACAAGGGCAAGGCACTGAAGTCGGTTGCGCGCGGCAAGCTTGATCTTGGCGAACAGGCCGAGCCGGAAGAATCGGCTCGCAAACTGGCCGGGCGGATCAAGAAAGCCCTCGGTGGACGGGTTGGCAACGTGCTGCCCAGTCATCGCTTGACCGAATCCCCCGCCTGCGTGGTCGCCGACGAGCATGAGCTATCCCCCATGATGGCGCGCATGATGCGCCAGGCCGGCCAGGAAGTACCCGAAGCCACGCCCAACCTGGAAATCAATCCGGACCACCCGCTGCTGGGGTTGATGGATGCCCAGCCCGAAGGCGGGCGATTCGATGAACTGGCCAGCCTGCTGCTGGATCAGGCCCTGCTGGCCGAGGGCGGTGAACTGGCTGATCCTGCCGCCTACGTGCGTCGGGTCAACGACCTGCTGGTGGCGGCACTGGGCGATTCGGATCGATCCGAGGCGGTTGAGGCGGCTTCATGATGCTTCGGTGGGCCTGATGGAGCAGGCCGCGAAGGGCTGGCGCGGGCGATTGGGCGGCTGGGTCGAAGGTCCGGCCGTCACCCGTTTCATCATCACCCTGATCGTGATCAACGCGATCATCCTGGGGCTGGAAACTTCATCGACGGTGATGGCGGCGGCAGGCGGCGCGCTGCTGGCCGCCAACAAGGCCATCCTGGCCGTGTTCGTGGTCGAAATCCTGCTCAAGCTGGTCGCCTTTGGCCCGCGCTTTTTCCGCACGGGCTGGAACGTGTTCGATTTTTTCATTGTCGGTATTGCCTTGGTGCCGGCCGCCGGCCCGTTCGAGATCCTGCGGGCCTTGCGCATTTTGCGCGTGCTGCGGCTGCTTTCGCAGGTGCCGAAACTGCGCGCCATCATCGAGGCGCTGCTGCGCGCCCTGCCGGGTATTGGCTGGACCGCGCTGCTGCTGGTGCTGGTGTTCTACATCTTTGCCGTCATGGGCACGATGCTGTTTGCCGAGGACTTCCCGGAGTACTGGGGCAACCTGGGCCTGAGCCTGTTTTCGCTGTTTCAGATCATGACCCTGGAGTCCTGGTCGACCGGCGTGGCCCGACCGATGATGGAGGCCTACCCGCTGATCTGGATCTACTTTGTGCCCTTCATCCTGATCTCGAGCTTCATGGTGCTGAACCTGTTCATCGCGATCATCGTCACCGCCACCCAGTCGATCCACCACGACGAAGAGGCCGAGCAGCATGAGTCCCTGCTGAATGAGTTGCGCCAGATCAACGAGCGCCTGGAGCGGCTGGAGAAAACGCGGCAGTGAGTCGGGATTGGTTTATTTTTTACCGCAGATGGACGCAGATGGACGCAGATTTTTCCTCATGAGGCATGCAATCGGGCAGCGGGTGGCTGAGCGTTGGCGTGGAGCCCTTGGCGAGCACCGCTTTCTTTCCGGCTTTTTTATCCGCGTTCATCCGCGTTCATCCGCGGTTTCAAATGACTGACACCGCAGTCAGGCTCGACAAGTGGCTGTGGGCGACGCGGTTTTTCAAGACCCGGGCGCTCGCCCAGCAGGCGATCAAGGGTGGCCGGGTGGAAATCAACGGGACCAAGCCCAAGGCCTCGCGCCTGGTCCGTCCGGGCGATCGACTGCAAATCGGCAAGGGCGAGTTGGTGTTTGAAGTCGAGGTTTTGAGCGTCGGCGACCAGCGCGTCTCGGCGCCGCTGGCCCAGGCCATGTATCGCGAAACCGAAGCCAGCGTGGCCCGACGTGAGGCCCTCAAGGCTGATCGGCGCGAGCGCGGGGGCGAACCCGGTGATCCGGGGCGGCGGCCGGATCGGCGCCAGCGCCGGGCTATTCGCAACATTTTGCGCGGTGACTGAGTGGTTTCGGCCGCCAGTGGCGTGAGCACGGCCCCGCGCGGTCTGCCCCCGGCCGGCCGCTTTGCCCTGTGTGCGGCACTGGTTTCCAGCGTCGGCCAGACCTTCTTCATTGGCCTGTTCGGGGCCGATTTCCGTGCCGATTTCGGCCTGAGCGAGGCGGCCCTCGGCGCCCTCTACGGCGGTGCCACGCTGACCAGCGGCCTGCTGATGTTCTGGCTGGGCGGGATTGCCGATCACTGGCTGCTGCGCCGGGCCATCATCCTCAGCACGCTCCTGCTGGCAACCGGGGCTGCGTTGATTGGTCTCGCCGGCCCGGTCTGGATGCTGGTGCTGGGCTTGTTTCTGCTGCGCCTGGGCGGGCAGGGCCTGAGCGGGCACCTGGCCGTGGTTGCGGCAGCACGCTATGCCCGCCGCCGCCGCGGCCGGGCCGTCGCGATGGCCTCCTACGGTTTTATCCTGGGCGAGGCCAGTTTTCCCCTGATCGTGGCCCTGGCGCTGGATCTGGTCCGCTGGCAGCAGCTGTGGCTGCTGGTGTCGGCGGTCTTGCTGCTGGTGGCCATGCCGCTGCTGTACGCCCTGGCGCGGCCGCTGCCGGCGCCTGAGGCGCCGGCGGGTGAGGGCAGCCCGACGCCGGAGCCGGCCATGAAGCGTCACCGCTTGTTCCTCCACGGCGGTTTTTTGCGCGTGCTGTGCATCGTGTTGTTGCCGCCGGTGTTGATCACTGCCGTGTTTTTGCACCAGGGCACCCTGGCCGAGCTGCTGGCCTGGCAGCGGGCCGACATCGCGCGCGGGTTCGTGCTGTTTGCCGCCGCCCAGGCGCTGATGGCGTTTTCCGGCGGCCGCCTGATCGACCGCTTCAGCGCCCGCTGGCTGCTGCGTTTTGCCCTGATCCCGGCCGCTATTGGAATGCTGGGTCTCGGGCTGCTGCCGTCGGGGCCGGCCCTATGGTTGTTGTTTGCCGGCTTAGGGATGACCGCCGGCCTGAACGGCGTGATCAGCGGCGCGGTCTGGGTCGAGCTGTTCGGTACCGCCCAGCTGGGCATGATCCGCGGGGTCTATGCCGCGGTGATGGTGGTCAGCACCGCGCTGGGGCCGGTGCTGCTGGGCTGGTTGCTGGGGCTGGGCGTTTCGCTGCTTACGCTCGGCCTGGCGATGGTGTTGTACGCAACGCTCGTGCCCACGCTGGCCGTGCCGGGGATTCGGGGCTTCGCCGGGCGGGACTGAGCGGCGTTCGGATAGGCCCGGAAAGCGCTAAGGTTCGCGCACCGAATTGAAACTGCAACAAGCAGCCGAGAGTTTGCTGCTTTTACTGCTGGCGCCTGGCCTGAATCTCACGGTCGGTTGGCGGGACCAGCACATCTTCCATCAGCGCCTCGAGATCGCCGCCGTAGGTCTTGGTAATCGGCTGGCCGTCGCGGCTCAGGCCATCGAAGATGCCTGCGTCCACCAGGTCCCACAGCGGGTACTTGGCCTCGGCCTGGAGGTTGATCAGGCCGAAATGGTTTTCCGAGCCCAGGGGGTTGGCTGCATCTTTCCAGGGTTCGTCGAAGGCTTCGAAGTAAAACACGCTGATGTTGTTAGCGTCGGACCAGTCGCGAATTGCGTGATAGTAGAGCCCGGACTTGTACTCATCGATTGCGTTGGCGCCGCCTTCGCCGTAAAACTCGTTGGAAATGGTGGCCCAGCCGGTCTCGCCGATATGTACGGGTTTGTCTGCGCGGATGCTGTGCATGTAGTCGACCACGGCCTGGTAGTGAGCCTGGGCCAGCGCCAGTGAGCGATCCATGGCGTTGTGGATCTTCTCCAGGTCGCTCAAGCCTTCTTCCTCGTCGCGCACGCCCCAGAACTCCGGGTTGTAGTGGGTGTTGTGCATCGGATAGGTGTGCAGGGAGATGAAGTCCACCGCCTCGATCAGCGCATTGAGCGCTTCGGTGTGGTATTCGCTGCCGCCACCGCCCCAGGAGGCGAAGTCGTCGGACGAGGTGATCCAGAGGGTTGCAGGGAGCTCGCCCTGGGCCTTGAGTTCCTGCAGGTGATTGACCCAGTTGAGGATGATCTGGGGTTCGACGTAGTACTCGGCGGCCCAGTGCACCATCGCCTCGTTACCGACGGCGATGATCTTGACGATCTCGGGATACTGCTGGGCCAGTTCCACCGCCCGGGCAATCTCGCGCTCGTTGCGCGGTGCATCCTGGTCGCGAATGCGTTCCGGCTCATCGGTCCAGGCATGCTTTGCATCGATCCAGGCCCCAAGCATTACGTACATCTCGAAATCGGGATCATCGGCTGGATATCGCGCGTTGTTTCCCGGTAGCCGCCGTAGGAAATGGCCTGGAAGTGAGGGTCACCCAGGATCTCCGCGGCCGTGCGCGTGATGCCGGAGAACTCCGCGGCGGGCGGATCGACGGGCGAACACCCCGCAGCCAGTATCGTCAGGCAGATCCAGAGCAGGGCAGATGCCGGTGCATGCTTCATCGGGTCAGGTTGTCCGGTAGTGGGCAGAAATCATCCGTCCAGACGCGCCGGGTTGGCGCGAGCGGGTAGTAGTAATTGAAGTATATACGGCATCAGCCCGTTCCGCTTTTCGCCCGGTAAAAGAATGGTAGTATCAATGGTATGAAAAATGACATTCATACCACCATTGATCGAGCTGGCCGAATTGTGATCCCCAAGTCGCTGCGCATGCAAGCGGCTCTGGAGCCGGGAACTCGGCTGCAAATTCGTCTGCGCGAGGGCGTGGTCGAAATTGAGCCGGCGCCCAGAGCGGTCAATATCCGGCGCCGCGGCAGTATTCTGGTGGCCGAACCCAAGGATGAAGGCGCTTCGCTGACCGCCGCTGAAGTCCGGCAGACGCTGGAAACCACGCGCCGGCGTGATGATCAAGGTTGATGGCAGTTGCGCTCGACAGCAGTGTACTGATCGCTGCGGTACTGGCCTGGCATGAGCATCATCCCGCTTCGTATCAGGAGGTCGAGCGACTGGCTGCAAACGATACGGCAGGCATCATACCCGCGCATGCGTTGCTCGAGAGCTATTCCGTGATTACTCGCCTTCCTGCTCCGCACCGACTTTGCCCCAAAGATGCCCGAGACCTGCTCGACGGCTCTTTTCGCGCTTGGGTCACCGCTCCGGCGCCGGAGCAAATCTGGTCACTGATCGAGCAGATCGCAGAGGCTGAAATGATGGGCGGCGCCGTGTACGACGCAGTGATTGTCCAATCCGCGCTCGCCGCTGGTGCGACAGAAATCGTGACCTGGAACGTCAATCACTTTCGGCGCGCCGCCGCCGGCCGGCTGAGGGTTCGCGCACCGAACTGACCTGGCAACGGGCAACGATTCCGGTTCCCAGGCACCGAACGAGCAGATTTCGGATCGAAGTGTAGAACTCATGGGCGCGGGTTCGGACTGATCAGCCCGTTCCGCTTTCCGGCGCCTCCCAGCGCGCGTAGGCCGCGTCCTGGGTTTCTACCATCAAAAAAAGCATCAATTGATGTAAACTGAACCGCCACTCTGATGGAGAGCCGGCCGTGAGAACCACCGTCAACCTGGATGATGAACTGCTGGAGAAAGCGCAACGCCTGTCCGGCATCACCGAACGAGCTGCCCTGGTCAATGAGGGCATTCGGGCCCTGATCGAGCGCGAAAGCGCCAGGCGTCTCGCGCGACTTGGCGGTTCCCAGCCGCAACTGTCTACAATCCCGCGCCGACAGACCGAAGCCAAGTGATCTTGGTCGACACCTCGGTCTGGATTGATCATCTTCGAACCGGCGTGCCAGTCCTCTCCGCTCTGCTGGACAAAAACCGGGTGCTGATGCCCCCGTTCGTCCTGGGTGAAATCGCCTGCGGCAATCTCCGGGACCGCCGGCAAACGCTCCAACTGCTGTCTGGACTCCCCGACGCGCCGCAGGCATCCGACACTGAAGTCATGGCGTTCATCGAGTCGAACCGGCTCATGGGCAAGGGCATCGGTTTCGTCGATGCTCACCTGCTGGCCGCCGTTGCGCTCGCAGCGGACGCCGGATTATGGACGCACGACCACCGTCTCCGCGAGGCGGCGGAGCGGTTGAGGTTGGCCTACGCGCCGGATGCGTGAATCCGGGAATGCCGTGCAAGGCATTGACGGCCCGTCCGGGGCCAGAATTGTCATCAATCTGCGGAAAAAACTGGTCGAACGGGTGGGCGCGGGTTCGGACTGATCAGCCCGTGCCGCTTTCCAGCGCCTCCCAGCGCGCGTAGGCCGCGTCCAGCTCGGATTGCAGGCGGCTGAGGGTCTGGCCGGCGCGGGCGAGCTCTTCCGGGTCGCTGCGGAAGAAGTCCGGGTCGTTCATGCGCTTGCCCAGGGTTTCGATCTCTCCTTCCAGGGCTTCGACCCGGGCCGGCAGCTGCTCGAGTTCTCGCTGCAGCTTGTAGCTGAGCTTGGCCGGGTGGGGTGCCGGCGCGGGGCTGGCTGCCTGTTTGGTGTGCGCAGCGGTAACCGGAGCTTCCGGCTGGTCATCTGCGCTCGGGTCACGGCGCTGGCGCAGCCAGTCGTTGTAGCCGCCGACGTACTCACCAACGCGGCCCTGGCCTTCCATCACCAGGGTGGAGGTGACGACGTTGTCGAGGAAGTCGCGGTCGTGGCTGACCAGCAATAGCGTGCCGGGATAGTCCAGCAGCAGTTCTTCGAGCAGTTCCAGGGTTTCCAGGTCCAGGTCGTTGGTCGGTTCGTCCATCACCAGCAGGTTGGAGGGCCTGGCGAACAGGCGCGCCAGCAGCAGGCGGTTGCGCTCGCCGCCGGAGAGCTTGGTGATCGGCGCGCGCGCCCGCTCCGGGGTGAACAGAAAATCCTGCAGGTAGCCGATGATGTGTTTGGATTGCCCGTTGATTTCGACAAAGTCGCGGCCCTCGGCGACGTTGTCGGCCACGCTCCAGTCGTCCCGGAGCACGGCGCGCTGCTGGTCGAAGTAGGCGATCTCGAGGCTGGTGCCAAGCTTGACTTCGCCGCTGTCGGGCTCGAGCTGGCCGAGCAGCAGCTGGATCAGGGTCGACTTGCCGGATCCGTTGGGGCCAATCAGGCCGATCCGGTCGCCGCGAACAATGGTGGTGGACAAACCGTCAACAATGGGCTTCTCGCCCCAGGCAAAGCGCAGGTCCTCGACGGTGATGACCTTCTTGCCCGAGGGCGCGGCGTGGCTGACGCGCATGTTGACCGAACTCATGCGCTCGCGCCGTTCGGCCCGTTCGCTGCGCATTTTCTTCAGCGCCCGCACCCGGCCCTCGTTGCGCGTCCGGCGCGCCTTGATGCCCTGGCGAATCCACACCTCTTCTTCGGCCAGGCGCTTGTCGAAGCGTTGGTTTTCCAGGTCTTCGGCGTGCTGGCGTTCGGCGACCCGGCGCAGGTAGTTGTTCCAGTCGCCCGGCCAGGAGGTCAGCTGACCGCGATCGAGCTCGATGATGCGGGTGGCCAGTTTCTGCAGAAAGCGGCGGTCGTGGGTGACAAACACCAGGGCCGCCGGCAGCTGGCTGAGGAAACCCTCCAGCCACTCGATGGCTTCAATGTCGAGGTGGTTGGTCGGCTCATCCAGCAGCAGCACGTCGGGCTTGCAGACCAGGGCCCGGCCCAGCAGCACGCGGCGCTTGAGCCCGCCCGAGAGTTGCTCGAACGGTATTTCGCCGTCGAGTTCCAGCTGCGCCAGCACCCGTTCGACCTGCTGCTCCAGGTCCCAGCCGCCGGCGGCCTCGATGCGGGCCTGCAGCTCGGCCAGCCGGGCGGTGTCGGGCTCGCCCTGGCTGGTCGCATGGTAGTCGCTCAGCAACTGGCCCAGCGCACCGAGTCCGGCGGCGACCTGGTCGAATACGCTGCCCGTGGCGCTGGCCGGCACTTCCTGCTGTAAACGGGCGATCCGAGTGCCGGTACTACTGATGATGCGCCCGTCATCGGGCGTCAGCGTGCCATCGAGCAGGCGCAGCAGGGTGGATTTGCCGGTACCGTTGCGCCCCACCAGGGCGATGCGTTCGCCGCGCTCGATTTCCAGATCGACGCCGTCGAGCAGCAGGGGGCCGCCGACACTGAACTCGATTTGCTTGAGAGACATCAAAGACATGTCCGGCATGGTACCGAACCGCGGCCGCTGTCGCCGAGCCGTGGCTTGCGCTATGCTTGCGCCCTGGCATCCTGAACAGAAAGAGGCTGCGAGAGGGCGTGAACCGCAAGCATGCGAATGATCTGGACTGGCATTACCGCAGCGATTTTCATGATGAGCTGATCGGTCCGCGCGGCGGCCCGCGCCAGGCGGCGCGGCGCCTGTGGAAGTATCTGCGCGGGCTTGACCGCAACGAGTTGCTCGAACGGCGCGATGCCTGCGAAATCGCCGCCTTGGTGGCCGGAATCACCTTTCGGGTCTATCACGACGAGGGCAGCGCCGATCGCGCCATGCCGTTCGATCTGATTCCGCGCGTCATTCCGCTGGGCGAGTGGCAACGGATCAGTGCCGGCCTGGAGCAGCGGGTCACGGCGCTCAACCTGTTCATCGACGATCTCTACCACGAGCAGAAAGTGGTGCGCGATGGTGTGTTCCCGAGCGAAATCCTGGCCGGCTCGGCCAACTTCCGCAGCCAGTGCGTTGGTGTGCGGCCGCGTTACGGGGTCTGGGCGCACATCTGCGGGAGCGACCTGGTGCGCGATGCCGATGGCACGATGTACGTGCTCGAAGACAACCTGCGCGTGCCCTCGGGCGTGTCCTACATGCTGGAAAACCGGCAGGTGATGAAGAAGGTTTTTCCCGAACTGTTCGAGGACATCGACATCCAGCCGGTAGACGACTATCCGGCACGCCTGCTCGACATGCTCGCCGGGCTTTCACCGCGGCCGGCCGACGACCCCACGGTGGTGGTGCTGACCCCGGGAATGTTCAACTCGGCTTACTTCGAGCATGCCTGGCTTGCCCAGCAGATGGGGGTGGAGCTGGTCGAGGGGCGCGATCTGGTGGTCGACGACAGCGATTGTGTGTTCATGCGCACGATCGAGGGCCTGCAGCGGGTGGACGTGATCTACCGCCGCATCGACGATGCCTTCCTCGACCCCGAGGTGTTTCGCGAGGATTCGGTGCTCGGCGCGCCTGGCCTGATGCGAGCCTGGAAAGCGGGCAAGGTGGCCCTGGCCAATGCGCCAGGCGCCGGGGTTGCCGACGACAAGGTGGTCTATTCCTACCTGCCGGAGATCATCCGCTACTACCTCGACCAGGATGCCCTGGTGCCCAACGTCCCGACCTGGCGCTGCAGCATTCGCTCCGAACTCGATCATGTCCTGGCCAATATTGATCAACTGGTAGTCAAGCCGGCCAACGAATCCGGTGGCTACGGCATGTTGATCGGCCCGCACGCCAGCCGCAAGGAGCGCGAGCGCTTCAAGCGCCTGGTCAAGGCGGATCCACGCAACTACATCGCCCAGCCGACCCTGGCGATCTCGACCTGTCCAACCCTGGTGCCGGGCGGCATGGGGCCGCGCCACGTCGATTTGCGTCCGTTCATTCTGTCGGGGCAGGAGCAGTATGTAACCACCGGCGGCCTGACCCGGGTAGCCATGCGTGCCGGTTCGCTGGTGGTCAATTCCTCCCAGGGCGGCGGCAGCAAGGACACCTGGATCGTCGACGTTGACGGGGCAGGAGGCTCATGATGCTCTCGCGGGTGGCCGAAAATCTGTACTGGTATGGGCGTTACATGGAGCGGGCCGAGGATCTTGGCCGCATGGTCAACGTCAATGCCCATCTCATGCTCGACCTGCCGCGGCGACTCGCCGCCGGCTGGGCGCCGCTGGTGCGCATTACCGGTAGCCAGGCGCTGTTCGACGAACTCTACGAGGAAGCCGACGAACGCCAGGTCGTGCGGTTTCTGCTGGCCGATCCCCGCCATCCAGGCTCGGTGCTGTCGTGCCTGGCCAGCGCCAGAGAAAACCTTTTGGCAGCGCGCGACATGGTGCCGCGCGAGGTCTGGGAACAAACCAACGATTTGTACCTGCTGGCGCGGGAACAACTCTCCGGTCACCTGGCCAAGCGCCGGCGGCATGATTTCATCGACGACATGATCCGGCGCTGCCAGCAACTGATCGGCATGTTATCCGACAGTATGAGCCACGATCATGCCTGGGATTTCATCCTGCTGGGCCGCTACCACGAGCGCGCCGACATGACCACGCGCATTCTTGACGTGCGCTCGGCTCACCTGCTGCGCGGCGTTGACGAGATCCAGCCGTTCGATCAGCTGCAGTGGATGAGCGTGCTCAAGTCACTGACCGGCTACCAGATGTATCGGCGCCACGTGCGCCTGCGAGTCAATGGCGCCGACGTGCTGCGCTTTTTGCTCGGTCATCCGCTGTTTCCGCGTTCGGTCTGTTTCTGCCTCGCTGCGCTGGGCGAGCGCCTCCAGACCTTGCCCAGGCATCAGGCCGCGCTGGATGCGGTTGGCCGCATCCAGCAGCGGATTGACCGAATGGATGCCGAGGCGCTGGTTCGCGGCGGCCTGAGCCGGTTCGTGGACGAGTTGCAGGTGGAGTTGATCGGGTTGGGCGAAACCATCACCCAGACCTGGTTCCAGGCGGAGTCGGGCAATTACTGAATCGCCGGCGCGGCCCCGGCCCGCTTTCACTCTTGCCAGCCGTCCGGGTCGGGCAGGTCGAGAAAGGCTTGGCGCAGTTTCTGGTTCCAGCGTTCGGCCAGGTCGGCCAGGTAGGGATCCTGCTCAGGCAGCTTGAGCCGGCGCGCAACGCGGTGTTCTCCGCTTGGGCAGATCGCAACCTCGACCGGCGGGCCGACCGACAGGTTGGAGCGCATTGCGGCATCCATGGATACCAGGGCAAGACGTGCCCCCAGGTCCAGCGAAAGATCGCCATCGGCCAGGCGCGACAGGATCGGCTTGCCGTACTTGGTCTCGCCGATCTGGAGAAAGGGTTTCTGGCGCGAGGCCATGATGTAGTTACCCTGGGGGTAGATCAGAAACAGGTCATGCGGTCCGTCACCGATCTGGCCGCCGAGCAGAAACGTGGCTTCCGGGTTGAAACCGCTGGGCTGCTCGCCGTCCGGGGCCGAGTTTTGCTGAACCTGGCGGTTGATTTCCCCGATGTAGGCGGCTGCCTCGTCCAGATGATCCAGGGTGTCGAGATTGCGCTCGGCCTGCGGGTTGCCCAGGTCGCGCTGGATCTGGTGGCGAACGGCCTGCGTGGTCGCCAGGTTGCCCGCCGACAACAGCACGAGGACGCGGTCGGCCCGGGTCTCGAAGACGTGCATCTTGGAATACACGCTGATGTCGTCGACGCTGGCGCTGGTTCGGGAATCCGAAGCCAGCACCAGGCCGGTATGCAGGCGCAGACCCAGGCAGTAGGTCATCGGCCGGAAGTCGTCGGTCAGCCTTGGCCAGGCTCGGTCGCGCTTGCCTGGGCAGGCAGTCGCCTGCCATCGGGCGCTGCCCAGCCAATATTGAGCTGGCGGGTGACCGCTTTTTCCACTTCGACCAGAACAAATACCAAGGCGCCGAATGCACCGACCATCCACCAGTACTCCAGCGGCAATCCGGTGGTGCCGAAGATGGTCTGGGCGGCCGGCAGAAAGGTAAACAACAGCTGCATGACCACCAGCAGGGCCACGCTCAACCAAGCCCAGCGGTTGCTGAACAAGGCCTCGGGCGTGAAGCTGGCTGCCTGCCAGCGCCGGCAGTTGAACAGGTAGGTGATCTGGCCGGCCACCAGGACGTTGACGGCCATGGTTCGAGCCAGTATTTCATCGCCGGTTTCGGCCAGAACCTGATTGAACAGCAGGAACGTGCCGGCAGTCAGGACCAGGCCTACCCACAGAATGCGGGTGACGACGAATGAGGTCAGCAATTCCTGGTCCAGCGGTCGCGGCCGACGTCGCATGACATCGTTTTCCAGGGGTTCGAAGGCCAGCGACAGCGCCAGGGTAACGGCAATGGCCATGTTGACCCACAGAATCTGGACCGGCGTAATCGGCAGGGTCAGTCCGGCCAGCACGGCCAGTACGATCACCAGCGCCTGGGCGGCGTTGGTCGGCAGCACGAACAGGATGGCCTTGCGGATGTTGTCGTACACGCCGCGCCCTTCTTCGACACCGTTGACGATGGTCGCGAAGTTGTCGTCGGCCAGCACCATCTCGGCGGCCTGGCGCGAGGCCTCGGTACCCTTGATGCCCATGGCTACACCGATGTCGGCGCGCTTGAGAGCGGGCGCGTCGTTGGCTCCGTCGCCGGTCATGGCCACCACCTGGCGATGGGCCTGCAGCGCCTTGACCAGGCGCAGCTTGTGTTCGGGAGTGGTGCGGGCGAACACATCGGTCTCGAGGACTCGCTCGTGCAGTTCTTCGGCGCTGATGCGATCCAGTTCGTGCCCGGTCATGGCCTTGCCGTCGGCCGGCATCAGGCCCAGCTCGATGGCAATGGCGCGAGCCGTCGAGACGTGATCGCCGGTGATCATCTTGACCCGGATGCCGGCGCTCTGGCACGAGCGAATGGCCTCGGGTACTTCCTTGCGCGGCGGATCGGCGAATCCAACCAGCCCGAGCAGGGTCAGGCCTTCGGGTGGATGCTCGTGATCCAGTGCTTCGACATCGTCGTCGACGTGTTTTTCGGCCACCGCCAGCACCCGCAGCCCGTCGCCGGTCATCCGGTTCAGGCAGTCGTTCCAGAAATCGTGGTCGAGCGTTTCAGACTCCCGTCCGTTGTGCTGGAAATCACAGCGCGCCAGGATGGCTTCGGGGGCGCCTTTCATGCTGATCAGGCCCTGGCTGAGGCTGGCCATGAACTTGTGGTCGGATGAAAACGGGATCAGCCCGGTGCGCGGGCGTTGCTCGCGCAGGGCGCGGATGTCCACGTCCTGGTCTTCGGCTACCAGCACCAGCGCACGCTCCAGCGGGTCGCCGCTGTTGGAGCCGGGATCAAAGTCGTTGCATAGCACCGAGGCGCGCAACAAGGCTTCGCCAGCAGCGGATTCGAGCCGGTCCTCCTCGGGATCGCGCATGCCTTCGACCAGGGCAATGGCGCGAGCTTTCAGCTCGTTGGCGGTCAGGGTGCCGGTCTTGTCGCTGCAAACAATCGTGACCGAGCCCAGTGTTTCCACCGCCGGCAACTGCCGGACGATGGCATTTTTCTGGGCCATCTGTTGGACCCCGATTGCCAGGGTGATGGTGATGATCGCGGGCAGGCCCTCGGGAATCGCGGCCACGGCCAGGGCGATGCCGGCCAGCAGGCCTTCGCCCAGCGGCATGCTGTGGAGTACGGCACCGAGGGTAACCACCAGCGCAGTCAGCACCAGGATGATGATCGTCAGTACCCGGGCAAAGCGATTGATTTTCAGCAGCAGCGGCGTGGTCAGCTTTTCCACGTTCTGCAGCATGTCGCTGATTCGGCCCAGCTCGGTCTGGCTGCCGGTCACGGCCACGACTCCGACTGCCTGGCCGCTGGTGGTCATGGACCCGGAGTAGATCATGCTGCGTCGATCGGCCAGGTCGGTGTCCTCGGCCAGGACATCAGGGGTTTTGCCAACCGGTACCGACTCTCCGGTCAGGGCCGCCTGGTCGACCCGAAGGCCGTGAGCGTCCAGCAGCCGGATGTCGGCCGGAACCCGGTCACCTGCCTTGATCTGAACGATATCCCCCGGCACCAGCGAATCGGCGGCCACTTCACGCCAGCTGCCGTCACGCCGGGCCGTCGCTTTCAGGGCCAGCATCTTGCCGATGGCGGCCATGGCCTGTTCGGCCTTGCCTTCCTGGATAAAGCCGATCAGGGCATTGATTACGACCACCGCGAGGATGACGATAGCGTCAATGGTCTCGCCCAGGGCAAGCGCCGCTGCACCGGCGACGATCAGGATGTAGATCAGCAGGTTATGAAATTGCGCCAGGAAGCGCAGGATGGCCGGTTTCTTGGGCGGCTCCGGCAAACGGTTGGGTCCAAAGCGGGCCAGACGCTCTTCAGCCCCTGCGGCATCCAGCCCGCTGCGCTCGGTTTCCAGGTTTTCCAGCAGTTCCTGTTCCCTGAGCGCGTGCCAGGGAGGCGGCGAATTGGTCATCGGGTACGGTCTTGGTCTATGGGTCGCAGCGCCAAGGGTAGCGAAAAACCACGCCGCTGAAAAGTAGTGCGTTGCACAGTGGGCACGAAATCGGCCGGCCATGCGCGTGTACCGCACGGCCGGCCGAAAGAAAAACCAGTCGCTATCCGGCTACGGCGCCTTCGGTTTTTTCGTCTTCGGTGGCTTCGCGTACGTCCTTGACCTCGACCTTGAAGTTCAGGACCTGGCCGGCGAGCATGTGGTTGCCGTCGACGGTGACGGTTTCCTCGCCGACTTCGCGAACGGTTACCGTCATCGGCCCGGCCGAGGACTCGGCCCGGAAACTCATGCCTGGCTCGACTTTGTCGATGCCGTCGAAGGCCGATTTCGGAACCTCCTGGACGAGTTCTTCGCGGTAGGGGCCATAGGCTTCCTCCGGCTCGATGCTGACCGCCAGTTCATCGCCTTCGGTCTTGCCCTCGATGGCCTTTTCCAAGCCTGGAATGATATTGCCGTGGCCATGCAGATACACCAGCGGTTCGCGCCCATCCGAGGTGTCGATGATCTGACCGTCGGCACCGGTCAGGGTGTAGTCGATGCTGACGACGGTGTCGTTCTTGATTTCCATTGGATATCCCGATTCGAGTGGAGGCCAGAGGGTAACATGCAGCTGGTTCCGATACCGCCGGGGTGGCCGCAATCAGGGCAGCAATCAGGGCCGGGTCAGCGCGTCGAGCGCGTCGATGGTGCGGGCGGTATCAGCTCGGATGTCAGCCCCGCGCCCGATCAGGTCTCCGCCCACCAGCAGCGCGCAGTCGGGGCCCTGGGCGGTGGCGATTTCGGGGGCCTGGTCGAGGGTCTTGCCGCCACCAAAGCAGGGCAGGGTGGGGGCTAGCGAGCCCATGGGCCTGGTCAGGGCCCGGCAGGTGGCCTCGATGTCGCTGAACTGGCGCGAGCGAATGCGCCCGCCCGGCCCCGGGAAAATGCTGATGTCTGCTCCGGCAGCGCGCACCAGCGTGCCCAACAAAACCGGGCTGGCAATGCCGCGGTCGGCCGGCTCGGTCAGCACGCCGGCCATGGCCGGGTGGGCCAGCCACATCAGCTTGCGCGCCCGCGCTGCACTCGCGGCGGTCTCCAGCCCCATGATCCAGGTGCACAGCACGACGCCAGCCAGCCCCAGTTCCACTACAACATCGAGTTGGCGATGGAGATGGTCGCCGCTGCCGGCCACGTGCGGCAGGTAGAGGCAGCGCCGTCCGGTTTCGTCAGCGGCCCGGGCGAGAACCTCGGCGCAGGCGGTCACGCGCCGTCGGAAGGCGACGGCATCGCGCTCGACCAGGTTCTGGTCGTCCTTGATCAGGTCGCCGCCGCCGCGGGCAAAAGCCAGCGCCAGGTCGGCCAGAACCGCCGGCGAACTGCCGCGCGGCTTGAGTACGGTCATCAGCAGGGCCCGCTGTGGTACCTCGACCCAGGCGCGGATACCGGGCAGACCAGCCCGTGGGCCGGGCAGTTCGCCCAGCAACGGCTCGGGCAGGACGAGTTGCTCCAGCCGGATGCGCGGGTAAAACGAAATGTTCCCGTAGAGCAGGTGCAGAAGTTGGCCGATCTGGCCGCTGGCCAGTTCGACCGGATAGCCGATTTCGAAACGCCAGCGTCCTGCCTCCAGTCGCTCCACGCTCAGCACCCGGCCTAAAAGGCTTTCGGCGATGGCCGGCGGAATCAGTTCCCGGGTCAGCTCCAGGCTTTGCTCGCGGGCGATATTTTCCGCCAGAGTGGACGGATCCCGGTCGGGTTCGGTGGCCACATACGCTGCCTTGATCAGATCCACTTCCAAGTTATCTCCGCTGTCGTCGCAAGTGAGGTTTTAGGCGACTACAATACCGGCTTTGACTCTTCCTGGCCGCTGCCTCCGGAATCCCGATGAGCAACAAGCAACGCGTCCTGACCGGCATTACCACCACCGGAACGCCCCACCTTGGCAACTACGTCGGCGCCATCCAGCCGGCCATTGCCTCCAGTCATGACGAGACCACCGACTCTTTCTATTTCCTGGCCGATTACCATGCCCTGGTCAAGTGCGAGGAGCCTGAGCGTGTCCGGCGCTCGACCCTGGAAATTGCCGCCACTTGGCTGGCGCTTGGCCTGGACACCGAGCGCGCGGTGTTCTATCGCCAGTCCGACGTGCCTGAAATACCGGAGCTGACCTGGCTTTTATCGTGCGTGACGGCCAAGGGTTTGATGAACCGCGCCCACGCCTACAAGGCGGCAGTAGACGACAACGCTGCGGCTGGCGAGGACACCGATCAAGGGGTCACGATGGGGCTGTTTTCCTACCCTGTGCTGATGGCGGCCGATATCCTGATGTTCAACGCCCACCGCGTGCCGGTTGGCAAGGACCAGATGCAGCACCTGGAAATGGCGCGTGATATCGCCCAGCGTTTCAACCATCGCTACGGCGAGCACTTCGTGGCCCCGGAGGCGGTGGTCGATGAGCACGTTGCCACCCTGCCGGGGACGGATGGGCGCAAGATGTCGAAAAGCTACGACAACACCATCCCGCTGTGGCTGCCGGAAAAGAAGCTGCGCAAGGCAATCATGAAAATCAAGACCAACTCGCTGGAGCCGGGTGAGCCCAAGGATCCCGACAGCGCGCCGGTGTATGCCATCTATGCCGCCTTCGCCCGTCCGGAGCAGCGTACGGCCATGCGCGAGGCATTCGCCCAGGGAATTGCCTGGGGCGAGGTCAAACAGCAGTTGTTCGAGCTGGTCAATGCCGAGCTGGCCGCGCCGCGCGAGCGCTACGAAGCGCTGCTGGCCGATCCCGGCCGGGTCGAAGGGGAGTTGCGGCGTGGTGCCGAGAAGGCGCGTGCCTTGTCCCGGCCGCTGATGGACCGCTTGCGGGCAGCGGTCGGCATTCGCACCCTGGCTTGAGCTGGGAGCATGGATCGCGTAGTCGAATGGACCCCAAGGCTGCTGGCCGTGGTCGGCGGCGGCAGCTTCCCGGTGCGCAACGTCTGGTGTGTGGGACGCAACTACGCCGATCATGCCCGCGAAATGGGCAGTGACCCGGACCGTGAGCCCCCGGTATTTTTCTCCAAGCCGGCCCAGGCGCTGGTGGCGGAGTCCCGCATCGGCTACCCGCGTACCACCAACCTGCATCATGAAGTCGAACTGGTCGTGTTCCTGGCCGATGGCGGGCGCGATCTGGCTCCGGTCGACAGCACGGCCTGTATCTACGGACATGCGGTGGGCGTCGATCTGACCCGACGGGATCTCCAGGCCCGGGCCAAGCAGGCCGGTGAGCCGTGGGAAATGGCCAAGGGGTTTGATCAGTCGGGCCCGGTGGGCAGCATCATGCCGCTGGCTGAATGGCGGCCGCAGGCGGATCAGGCCATTCGGCTGGAGGTCAACGGTCAGCTGCGCCAGAGCGACTGCCTCGGCGCGATGATCTGGCCGGTGGCGGAGCTGCTCTCGCGGCTGTCGCGCGAGGTGACTCTGGCGGCAGGCGATGTGGTCTTCACCGGAACTCCGGCCGGTGTCGGGCCCTTGTTGCCCGGCGATCGGGTGCGGGCTGCGATCGAGGGCCTGCCGATGCTGGAATTCGCGATCGGCGAGGGTTGAGCGTGAGCCGCGGCGAATTGCTGGCTCCCGCTTTGCTGTTGCTGGTGGCGCTGGGCAGCATGGCGGGGGCCGTCGCCCGGGTCGCCATCTCGCGCCATCTGGTGGCTGCTCCGGACCGGCTGATCGCTCGCGATACCCTGCTCTTCAACTTAAGCGGCTCGTTTGTCATCGGCTGCCTGTCAGGACTGGCGCCGGGGCTGGATCCACGCCCGGCTGCCCTGCTGGTGGCCGGTTTTCTGGGCAGTTACACCACGGTTTCGGCCGTGAGTCTGCACACCCTGGTGCTGACCCGTTCGCGATCTTTCCGGGCTGCTGCCCTGAACCTGGCGGCCAACCTGGGCGGAGGCCTGTTGCTGGCCGCGGCGGGCCTGGTCCTGACCCGTCTGGCAGCGGGATGATGCGGCGCGATACGGTGCGACTGTATGCCCTGGTGGCCGGCGGGGCCGTTGCCGGTGGGCTGTTGCGCTACGTGGTCGCGGTGGCCGGGCTGAGCTGGAGCGATCTGGGTCTGCCCTGGCCCACGCTCACCGCCAATGCGGTTGGCTCGTTTGTGATCGGCTGGCTGTATGCCGGCACACTGAGCGGACGCCTGGTGCTGGATGCCGGACGTCGGGCCGGCCTGATGGCGGGCTTTTGTGGTTCGCTGACCACCTTTTCGATTTTCAGTTTTGAGTGTCTGTTGCTGGTCGACGCCGGCCGGGTTGGGCTGGCTGGAGCCTACGTGCTGGCGTCGGTGCTGGTCTGGATGGCGTCGGTCTGGGCCGGCTTTCGGCTTGGCGGCGGCTGATCAGCCCGTGCCGCGGGTGCGCGTCTTGTCCTTGCGCGCATTCTTTTCCAGGAAGCCGATGATCATCCCGGCAACGTCCTTGCCGGTCGAGGTCTCGATTCCCTCCAGCCCGGGCGAGGAATTGACCTCCATGATCACCGGACCGTGATTGGCCCGGAGAATGTCCACCCCGGCTACGTTCAGCCCCATGATCTTGGCGGCGCGCACGGCCACCGAACGCTCCTGCGGGGTGATCTTGACCAGCGAGGCGGTACCGCCGCGATGGAGGTTGGAGCGGAACTCGCCCGGCTTGGCCTGACGCTTGATGGCGGCGACGACCTTGTCGCCGATCACGAAACAGCGAATATCGGCGCCACCCGCTTCCTTGATGTACTCCTGCACCATGATCGATACATTCAGGCCCATGAAGGCTTCGAGTACGCTTTCGGCGGCCTTGCGGGTTTCACACAAGACCACGCCGATCCCCTGGGTGCCTTCCAGCAGCTTGACCACCAGCGGTGCGTCGCCGACCATTTCGATCAGGTCGCCGATGTCGCTGGCCTGGCGGGCAAAGCCGGTCACCGGCAGGCCGATGCCGCGTCGCGACAGCAGCTGCAGCGACCGCAACTTGTCGCGCGAGCGAGTCACGGCAACCGATTCGTTGAGCGGGAAGGTGCCCATCATCTCGAACTGGCGCAGCACGGCGGTGCCGTAGAAAGTAATTGATGCACCGATACGCGGAATCACGGCGTCACAGGGCTCCAGCTGTTTGCCGCGGTAGTGAATCGTGGGTCGGTGCGAGGCGATGTTCATGTAGCAGCCCAGGGTGTCGACCACCTGGGCTTCGTGACCACGCTCTTCGGCGGCCTCGACCAGTCGTCGGGTCGAGTAAATCCTGCGGTTGCGGGACAGGATGACGATTCTCATGCCGGGATCCTCCGCATGTTGGCTTTCAGGTAGTGGCATCGAGGCGCGGTTTGCCCTGGAGGAAGGTGCGGGCGGGATAGACCAGCGCGTGATTCTCCATGGCCTTGCGACCCAGCAGCATACGATAGCGCATGCGGCCACGGTCGGTCAGGGTGATATCCACCAGCCAGCTCGAATGCCCGATGATGATGGGCGTGCGAATGGTAAAGCGCGGCTCCGGTTCACCCGAGGTAGGGCGTACCTTGCGCACGCTGGCCAGCAGGCACTCGCAGGGACGCTCGTCGCGCGGCCTGGGATGGCCCAGATGAATCCGGAAGCGAACCCAGTCGGCGCCTTCGCGCGTAAACGGCTCGATCTCGGAAGCGTGCAGGGCGCAGGACTTGGCTCCGGTATCGACCCGGGCGCGCAGGCGGTCGATGCCCAGCTCCGGCAGGGCTACCCATTCGCAGGCGCCGATGATCATGCTCGGGGCGATGTGCCGGTTCATTCAGCCCGGGCCAGGTCGTCGAGCATGGCCTTGAGGAAGCGCGCCGCCTCACCGCCGGTGCAGGCGCGGTGGTCGAAAGTCAGCGACAGCGGGAGGACCCGGTGGACTTCCATGCCGCCCAGCACCGGCACCACCTCGTGCCGGAGGGTGCCGGCGGCGACGATGGACACACACGGGGGCGTGATCACGGGGGTGGCGTAGCGGCCGGCGAACTTGCCGAAGTTCGACAGGACGATGGTGTAGTCCTTGAGGTCTTCCGGCGGGATGGAGCGGTTGGCGGCATTGTCACGCAGACGGTTGATCTCGGCTCGCAGTTCGGTGCGCTCGAGCCGGTTGACGTTGCGCAAGGCCGCCACGAACAGCCCGTCTTCGGTGTCCACGGCCATGCCTACATGCAGGTTCTTGTGCAGCATGCGCAGACCGTTGTCACCGTCGAACCAGGCGTTCAGGCCCGGCTCTGCCGAGGCCCCGGCCCACAGGGCGCGGATCAGGCGCACGGTAATGTCCTCGCCGGGTCGCCAGGCATGAATGTCGGCGTCGTCCATCAGCGTGGTTGGGACAACGCTGCGGTGCGAGGCGGCCATGATCCGCGCCATGGTGCGGCGCGGACCACGAACCGGGGTCCACTCCGCCTCGCCGTCACCGGCAGGCTGGGGCACGGGAGCGGCTGCGGGTTCCTCGACCGCTTCGGGCTCTGCCGGAGGCTCCGCTGTTGGGGCTGTGTGGGCGGTTGGGGCCGCCGGCGCAGGGCCTGGCTCTGCCGACGCACTGCCGTCGGCGGCGGCCTGACGGACGTCGGCGGCGGTGATGACCTCGCCGGCGCCGGTCGGTCGAACCTGGCGGATGTCGACCCGAAGCTTGCGGGCGAGGGCACGCACGGCCGGGGTGACCCGCGCCCCGCCGACCTCGCTGGCGCGTTCCTGCAGCAGTTCATTGCCGGCCTGTACGTTGCCGACCACGGTGCCGCTATCGTCGCGCAGTTTGGCCGTATCCGATGCCTGCTGCGAGTCATCGGGCGGTTCCGTTTGCGCTGCATTCTGCGGTTGATTGGCCGGCTCGGTGGCCGTGGCAAGCGAATCTTCGCTGGCGCCGCTGAATTCGTCGTAGAGTTCTTCCGGACCATGGGGCTCGTCGACCGGCGCGTCGTCCCCGGGCGCCAGGTCGGCGGCCAGCGCGGCCGCGATCGGGTCGTTGTCGTCTGCCTCATCGGCCTGGGGATCCGGTTCCGGATCTTCTTGCGGCAGTGATTCCTCTTCGGGTATCGACTCTTGCTCGGGCTCGGCCGCCGCTTGCGCGGTTTCGCCCTCGACCTCGAACTCGACCAGCGGGGCGCCGGTCTGAATCACGTCACCGGCCTGGCCGTGGAAACGGATTACTCGTCCGGTCACCGGGCTGGGTACTTCGACCACCGCCTTGGCGGTTTCCATCGACACCAGCGGCTGGTCGAGGGGGACCTCATCGCCTTCATTGACCAGCCAGTTCACGATTTCGGCGTCGGGCAGGCCTTCGCCCAGATCGGGTAGTTTGAAAACCGTCATGAGACCTCCAGAACCTGGTGGGCTGCGTCGACAATGCGCCGAACGCTGGGCATGTAGTTGAGTTCGTTGCGGTACAGGGGCATGACCGTATCGTAGCCGCAAACCCGCTTGACCGGCGCCAGCAGATTCCAGATGCCGGCATCGGCCAGTCCGGCGGCGATCTCGCCCGCCACGCCGCAGTGGCGAGGAGCTTCCTGGATGATGACGCAGCGACCGGTGCGGCTGACCGACTCGAGGATGGTTTCCATGTCCAGCGGGCTCAGGGTCGCCACATCGATCAACTCGACGCTGACGCCTTCGCTTTCCAGCTGGTCGGCAGCCTGCAGGGTTTCCTTGATCATGGCTCCCCAGGTCACCAGGGTGATGTCGCTGCCGTCGCGCAAGGTGAAACAGACATCCAGCGGCAGCTCCTCGCCGTTGTCTTCCACTTCTTCTTTCTGCCAGCGGTAGATGCGTTTGGGTTCCATGAACACGACCGGATCGGGGTCGCGGATCGCGGCCAGCAGCAAGCCGTAGGCGCGCCCCGGCGACGACGGCATGACCACGCGGATGCCGGGCATGTGGGCAAACAGCGCTTCCGGGCTCTCGGAGTGGTGTTCGGGCGCGTGGATCCCGCCGCCGGTGGGAAAACGCAGCACCATCGGGCAACTCAGGCGGCCGCGGGTGCGGTTGCGCATGCGCCCGGCATGGCACATCAGGTGATCGACCATGGGCATTGTGAAACCGCAGAACTGGGCCTCGGCCACCGGCTTGAGACCCTGCGCGGCCATGCCCACACTCATGCCGGCAATCATGACCTCGGCCAGCGGTGTGTCGAGTACACGCTGCTCGCCAAAGCGTTGCTGCAGCCCGGCAGTGGCCCGGAACACGCCACCATTGACGCCTACATCCTCGCCCAGCACGATGACCCCGGGATCTTCTTCCAGGGCGCGCGCCAGGGCCAGGGTCACGCCCTCAATCAGGGTGATTGCGGCCATCAGTGCTGTCCTCCGGTGTCCTGGTAATGCTCGGCCTGGGCGCGTTGTTCGGCCAGATCGTGGGGCAGCTCGGCGAACATGAAATCAAACATGGTCGTGACCGGCTGCGGGTCATTGGTGACGATATCGAGATATTCGTCAGCGGCCTGCTGGACCTCGGCGGTGCACTCGGCGAGCAGCGCCTGCTCCTGACCTTCGTCCCATGCACCCTGGTCCATCAGGTAGCTGCGCAACCGGGCCACGGGCTCTTTGGCCCAGGCCTCTTCGACTTCCTCGTTGGGGCGGTAACGGCGGGCGTCATCGGCGGTGGTGTGATCGCTGATGCGATAGGTCAGCATTTCGACCACGAAACTGCCGTGGCCCTTGCGCGCGGCCTCGATCGCTTTTTCCATCGCCCACAGGCAGGCGATCAGATCGTTGCCATCGACCTGGATGCTGGGCAGTCCGCCGGCGATGCCTTTCTGGGCCAGGGTGGCGGCGGTATTCTGGCGCGAGCGCGGTACCGAGATGGCCCACTGATTGTTGACGATCACCAGCACCAGGGGCAGTTTCCAGGCGCTGCCGGCGTTGATGGCCTCGAGGAAGTCACCCTTGGATGAACCGCCGTCGCCGACCACCGACACCGCCACCCGCGGCTCGTTACGAAGCTTGTAGGCCAAGGCGGCACCGGCCGCATGCAGGCACTGCGTGGCGATCGGAACGGACCAGGCGAAATCGTGCGGGGCGTGAGCGTAATCACTGCCGCGCTCGTCCCCGCCCCAGTACAGCAACACATCGGTCAGGGTGACACCGCGACAGAACTGAACCCCGTATTCCCGATACATGGGCGCAAAGCAGTCTTCCGGCCGCATTGCCGACCCGATCGCGACATGGGATGCTTCGTGGCCCAGACAGGAGGCATAGGTTCCCAGCTTGCCGGTTCGCTGCAGGGCAATGGCTTTCTTGTCGAACACGCGGGTCCGTACCATCTGCCGATACATCGTGACCAGGCGCTCGAAGTCCCGCGCCAGGGCGGGCAGCTGCTGCCCCTCGATCAGTTGGCCATCCGGATTCAGAAACTGAAAGTAATCGACTTTGAAGGCGGCGACGGTTCGCGCCATGAGACACCTCTTTGCGTTGATTCTGATGGAACCGGACCGGCGACCCCGACAGTGATGGCCCGATGCTCATTGCAGATTATACGCGCGCGCCTCGCGTCGTTACACCGAAGCTGCGATCCAGCGGCCGCCCAACTCCGTGTTCAGTCTGCTTGCGGCCACCTGCGGCTGTGCCATAATCGTGGCTCCAAACAAAACAACTCGGGGTAGTAATCATGAGGCGACTTTCCTTATTCGCCGCTGGCATGCTGGCGGCGTCACTGGCATCGGCGCAGACGTTGGACGCACCGCGCATTCAGGCGGACGTGAACGTTTTTACCGACGCCAACGGCATTCCGACCATCGTCGGCGAGACCGAAGCCGATGTCACTTTCGTCCAGGGCTATCTGCACGCCCAGGACCGTTTTTTCCAGATGGATTTTCTGCGTCGAGTGGCTTCGGGCACCCTGGCCGAACTGGTCGGTGCCCCGGCGCTGGACAACGATGTCCAGCTGCGCACGCTCGGACTGCGCCGGGCGGCCTGGGCCACTTTCGCCGGTCTCGATGCCGAAGAGGCAGCCTGGGTCAAGGCGTATGCCGACGGCGTCAACCACTGGCTGGCGACCAATGAGCTGCCGCCGGAGTACGGCGGCCTGGAATTGAGCGCAGCCGAGCCGTGGTCGCCGGTGGACTCGCTGGCCATCGGCAAGCTGCTGGCCTTCCAGTTGTCGTTTGACCAGAGCCTGTCGGCGATTGGCAACACGGTGCGCATCGGCACCTACCAGGCAGTTGGTGAGATCGTCGGTTTTGACGGTACGGCACTGTTTCTGCAGGACCTCAACCCGACCATTCCGGTCGACGGCCGGGTCTCGATACCCGATTTCTTCGACCGGATTGGCATCATGGTGCCGGAGTCGGGGCAGGGCGAAGGCAAGGCCGATCCGGCCGCCGGGCTGCAGCAGGTCGACGGTTCGTCGGCGCCGGGCTATACCGTGCCGCGCCTGGATGATGGTCTGGTCGAACTGGGACGTCTGTACCTGGAGCGTGTTCAGGATCTGCCGTTCCTCGGCGAGAACATGGACCTGGGCAGCAACTGGTGGGCGGTATCCGGAGAGCACACCGCTTCCGGCTACCCGCTGTTTGCCAACGACCCCCACCTGGGCCTGACCATGCCGCCCATCTTCATGAGCGAAAACCTGGTCATCCGTGATGAAGAGGTGGCCGTCAGCGGGGTCGTTTTCCCCGGGGCACCGGTCGCCGCTCAGGCCTGTACGCCCTTCCTGTGCTGGGGTTCAACCGTCAACCGTCTCGACGTCACCGATGTCTTCCAGGATCCGATCCTGGTCAACAATTTCGGTTTGCCGACCCACACCATCCACAAGGGCGTGCCCGAGCGCATCCTGTATGTCTTCCAGTCGTACTTTGCCAACACCCCGGGCAACGGCACATTGGATGACGTCGGCCGGCTGAACGTCGGTTTCGATGCCGGTGGAATCACCTTTATCGTTCCGCGCCGCAATAACGGGCCGATCCTGCAGCTCTTGGACGACAGCGCGCTGACCGTTCAGTACACCGGCTGGGGCCCGACCTTCGAGTTGTCCGCGTTCCGCTCCTGGGCCCGTGCCCGCAGCCAGGCTGATTTCGAGGCCGGCCTGCGTGACTTCGCGTTTGGTTCGCAGAACTTTCTGTACGCCGATATCGAAGGCAATATCGCCTACTTCATCGGCGGAGAGATGCCGCTGCGCGCCGACCTCCAGAATGAGCTGACCGCCGATGGCGGCCGTCCGCCCTGGTTCATCCGCGACGGCAGCGGGGCACTGAATCACGAGTGGTTGATCGATCCCGACCCGCAGCCGGGTCAGGCGACACCGTATGCGCTGATTCCGCGCGATGAAATGCCGCAGGTGGTCAATCCACCATGGGGTTATATTGCCAACGCCAACAACGATCCGGTCGGTACCAGTCTCGACGGCAATCCCTTGAGTCAGCTGCGTCCGGGCGGTGACGGTATCTACTACCTCAACACCAATTACTCCGACCTGCGCATGGGGCGAGTGGATCGCGAATTGCAGGGCCTGGTCGCGCGCGGCAACGTCACCATCGATGACATGAAGGCGGTCCAGGCCAACAATCGCCTGCTCGACGCCGAGCTGCTGCTGCCGTTCCTGCTCCAGGCTTTCGAGAACGCGACCGCCGAGGACGCCGCCCTGCCGCTGGCGGCAATTGCCGCCGATGAACGGGTCCAGGAGGCCATGGGTCGCCTGGCCAACTGGGACTTCTCCACCCCGACCGGACTGGCGGGTGGTTTTGATCCTGGCGGTGACCCGACCGGCAACAGCGTGCCCAGTGATGAGCAGATCGCGCACAGCATCGCGGCCACCATTTACAGCGTCTGGCGCGGTGAAGTCATCACCAACACGATTGATGCCACGTTGCGCGCGGTCGGTCTGGGAGACCAGCTGCCGGGCAGCAAGCTGGCCTGGCGTTCGTTGGTCAACCAGCTGCGCCTGTTCCCGCTGACCCAGGGTCAGGCTGCCTCCGGGCTGACGTATTTCAATGTTCCGGATGCGCCGGATCTCGAGCCGGCTGACGCCCGCGACACGGTCTTGCTGGCGTCGTTGCAGGGTGCGCTGGATCGTCTGGCCGGTGAGCCGTTCGCCAATGCCTTCGGCTTTTCCGAGGACCAGAACGACTATCGCTGGGGACGTCTGCATCGGATTGTATTTGATCACCCGCTTAATACCGCGCCGTTCAATGTGCCCGGAGCCGGTGGTTTTGCCGACGTCGACGAGGCGCTGCCCGGTGTGGCGCGAGCCGGTGGCTTCCAAGTCGTTGACGCCTCCAGCCACAGTTCGCGCGCGCGCTCTGAAAATGCATTCACCTTCAGTGCCGGCGCAGCCCGGCGCAACGTCGCCGTGGTCACGCCCGAAGGCCCTGCAGCCGAGGAGATCATCCCCGGCGGTCGCAGCGGTGTGTTCCTGAGCCCGTTCTATACCAATCAGTTGCGCTTGTGGCTGGTCAACGACTACCTGCCGCTGGCTATTGGTGAAGAGCAGGCGGGGCAGGACGCAGCCCGGGTGACCACCTTCCAGCCGCGCTGATTGCGTAGCTGGCCTCCCACCAGGAGGCACTGGACCGGACCAGGGCGCCCGCGCTGAAGCGCGGGCGCCCTGCTTTGCAGTGCAGGCCTGGTGGCCGCGATATCCTGATGGACCCGAGACCGGAGACCGACCCATGCTGGATCTGCTCGACCGATTCGCCCTGGCGCATACCCAGCTCACTCGCCTGAACGCCGATCTGAAAGAGATCGTGCCGGCTGACCAGTCGTATCGGGCCAAGGTGGAGCTCAAACTCACGCCGCGCGAGCTGCAGCCGGACCAGGGTGTCAACCAGTACCAGGTCACGGCCCGCTTGATCTGCCGCGGCAGCCGGGCCGCCGATGACCCCGAGGAAGCGTTGTTCGAGATCGAGCTGGTCATGCAGACCGTGTACCGCCAGTTCCAAGGCGAGCCGGTGAGCTTCGAGGCCTTCTCGAGTTCCCACGCCAGCCTGACCCGCCAGCTCTATCCGTTGATCCACCATCAGCTGCAGCCGGTGTTCAAGCAATTTGGTCTCGACCAGGTCAAGTTGCCCTACGACCTGGTCAAACCGCAGGAAAGCGCGACCGACGGTCGCCAGCTGCATTGATGTCATCAATTGACCCCACGCCGGGGGCGTGAAAGAATCTGCCCGGTACCGACAACTGCCAGCAGGGAGAACGCCTTGAGCACTTCGCGCAGGGAACCGATTGCCAAGGTCGACACGGCCTGGCTGCGCATGGAGCAGCCAACCAACCTGATGATGATCACCGGGGTGATTGAACTGGCCGAAGCGGTCGAGTTCGAGCACTTCCGGCGGATTGTCGCCAACCGTTTCCTTGCCTTTCCGCGCTTTCGTCAGCGAGCCGTCGATCATCCGCGCGGTTGCTGGTGGGAGGAAGACGAGCAGTTCGAGATCAGCAGCCATATCCGGCGCACTGCGCTGCCCGGGCAAGCCGGCAAGGCGGAACTCGAGGAGCTGGTCTCGGAACTGGCCTCGACGCCGCTCGACAAGACCAAACCCCTGTGGCAGTTCCATTTCGTCGAAAACTACAGCGGCGGGCCCGTCGCCATCAGCCGCATCCATCACTGCTACGCCGATGGCATCGCTCTGGTCCAGGTCATGTTGTCGCTGACCGAACCGTCGGCGCAGGCCTCGAACCGGCTGGTCGAGCAGGAGGCCTGGAAGCAACGCCGTGCGGCCGAATCCAGCATCTTCCAGCGGCTCACGGCACCGGCGCGCGAGAGTGCAGGCCTGATCCAGAACGTCAGCCAGAAAGTGGTCGATGAGGCAACAGAACTGCTGCGCGAGCCGCACAAGGCCACAGACTACTTGTTTGGTGCCGGCGAAATCGTGTCCGAGCTGGCCACCGCGCTGCTGCTCGATGACGATCCGCCATCGCGTTTCAAGGGCGCGCTGGGGGTGCGAAAACGCGTGTCCTGGGCGCCGCCGCTGGATCTGGAAGAGGTCAAGGCGGTTGGCCATGCGCTGGGGGCCACGGTCAACGATGTGCTGATTGCAACCATGACCGGAGCGCTGCACCGCTACCTGGTCGAGGCAGGTGATGAGCCCGGCAGCCTGACCATGCGAGCCACCGTGCCGGTCAACCTCCGGCCGCTCGAACATGCCCGCGATCTGGGCAATCACTTTGGCCTGGTGTTTCTTGATCTGCCGATCAGCGAGACCAATCCGCTGGCGCGGCTTTACCAGGTGGCGGAGTTCATGCAGCGGCTGAAAAAATCCAAGCAGGCGGTGATGTCACTGGGCCTGTTGGCCGTGCTGGGTATGGGCCCGGCCGCCCTGCAAAAACCTGCTCTTGAGCTGTTCAGCCGCAAGGCCAGTACGGTCCTGACCAACGTTCCAGGTCCTCAGCAAACCCTCTACTTGGCCGGGGCTCCGATCCGGGAAATGATGTTCTGGGTGCCGCAGACCGGCTCCATCGGCATGGGAATCAGCATCATCAGCTACCAGGGCCAGGTGTTTTGCGGGTTGATCACCGACAACAAGCTGGTACCCGATCCGCAGCGGGTGATCGACCATTTTGTCGACGAGTTCAACGATCTGCTGCATCTGACCCTGCTGATCGGGCCACAGGACTCGCCGGTAACGCCCGAAACCTTCGCGCTGGTACACGACTGGATCGAGGCCTCGATCGACTGAGGTTCAGTCCCCGGCGGCGTAACTGCGGGCGTATTCAACGTCGAGTTTCTGCATCGCGTCTGCCGGCTTCAGTTTGGCCGCGGTGGCGTAGGCTTTGTTGGACTCATCGAGGCGTCGATCGCCGTAGAGCAAGTAGAGCGCGTTGCCGTACTCGAGGTGGGCAATCGGTGCCTCCGGGGTCAGTTCCAGGGCGCGCCTGCATTCTTCTTCTGCCTTGTCGGCGCTTGCGCCATAGGTCATGCGTCCCACCATCTTGCCGACCTTGTCGATGATCTCGGCGTGATAGACCCCGAGGGCGGTGTGCGCTTCAGCATGCCCGGGCTCGAGTTCCAGTGCCCGGTCCAGGGACTGGCGGATCTTGCCGCCCACGCCCTGGGCGAGTGCCTTGGCAACCGAGATGCACTGGCTGTAGCGGCCCAGCAAAAAAGCATGAAAGTAGTGCGCGTTGGGGTCTTCCGGGAAGGCTGCGATGGCCTGTTCGGCGCGCTGGATGCCGGCCTGGTAGATGGCCAGCCTGGCCGCGTCTTCCTCTTCCAGGTAGTCGGCATAGATCCCGCTGGCCTTGTTGGCGACGGCGTGGGCGATCGGCCCCAACTCCAGGGCCGCTTCCACGGCGGCGGCTAAGCGACCGGCGTGGTAATCGCGCCAGGCCTGTTGCAGGCGTTCGGCCACCTGGTTCGGATCGGTGCAGTCTGGATCCAGCGCATGGATACGCTCTGCGTCCGGAAACGGCTCCCGATCGCCGCGGTGCAGATGCTCCCAGGCATCGGCCAGGGCGTCGGCCGGATATTCATAGGTTGTATTGGAGTGCGGAAATCTTGCCCACGCAGAAGTTTTCATTTTTAGTGTGACTGCTCTAGAACTCTCTCGTATCTTAGCTCCATGGCTGCCGGATAGGGCAGCGTTTCAGCACAACAGATACAGGAGATCAAGACAGTGGCGAAGAAAACCGCAAAGAAAAAGGTTGCCAAGAAGAAGGTGACCCGCAAGTCTGCAGCGAGCAAGAATGTCGCGAACCAGGCACAGGATTACGCCCACGAAATCTGGCTGGCCGGGCTCGGTGCCTTTGCCATGGCCCAGGACGAAGGCAGCAAGTTGTTCAAGCAGAGCAGCAAGCGCATCGACGATACCACCAGCAAGATGGTCGGCGAGTCGGCCAAGTTGTTCGAGCGCCTGGTCAAGGAAGGCTCGAAGCTGGAAAACAAGGGCCGCAAGATGGCGACCGACGCCGTTGGCGGTGTCCGTGGTGATGTGGAAAACCGTATGGACGAAGTACGCAAGAGTGCCCAGACCAACTGGGACAAGCTGGAAAAGGTCTTCGAGCAGCGCGTCGCCCGCGCCCTGAGCCGCCTCGGCGTTCCGACCTCCGAGGAAATTCGCGAGTTGAGCGACCGCGTCGCCGAACTCAACAAGCGTGTGACCGAACTGGCCCGCAAGCAGCAGGCTCCGAAGCCGGCGGCAAGCAAAAAGGTGGCCAAGAAAGTTGCCGCCAAGCCTGATGAAACGCCGGCGCCGAAGTCGGATCCGGCCTGACGACTACCCCGAAGCAGTCCGGGCTTCCCTCGGCCCGATCAAGACTGCTGCTGTTGGCCCGGGCGCACGCCCGGGCTTTTTTTTACAGGAGAATCCGGATGACCGAAAATATGGCTACAAAGCAACGACACAACCGCCGGAGTATCCTCCTGGCTGCTCTGGCCATACTCGGTTTGTCCGCAATGGTGAGCTATATCACCTGGGTTCTGATGGGTTCGATCTAGTGTCTTACTAGGCGTAGGCGTCGGCCAACGCCTGCAGGAGGGTGCGTGCTTCGCCTACCAGATACGGGCTGATCAGGCTCATCACCTGCCAGGCGGCGCGGTCGGGGCGGACGCCGTCGGCATCATGTACCTGGTCGAACGCCAGCCAGAATGTGCTGACCAGGGCAATGTTGCGAATCACGGCATCGAGTTCGCTCGGCGAGGCATCCATGCGCTCGGCCGCGATCAGGTCTTCGCACAGCGAACGTGCCGCTTCCATGGTCAGGCGCAAAATGCCGCGAAAACGCTGATGGAGGCCTCGGTAGCGGCCACACAGGTCAGTCAGGTCACGGTAAATGAAGCGATATTCGCCGATGGTTTCAAAGGCAACATGGAGTAGAAACCAGATATCCTCGATGTCGGCCGGCCGCTCCTCGGGTGCAGACAGGATCTGCAGCATCCGGTGCTCGAAATCGTCAAACAGCGCTTCGATCAGGTCGGCTTTGGTGCGGAAGTGGTAGTGCAGGTTGCCGGGACTGATCTCGAGTTCATCGGCCACCCTGTTGGTGGTGACGTTGGGTTCGCCCTCGGCGTTGAACAACGCCAGAGCGGTCTCGAGGATGCGTTGTCGGGTGTTGCGGGCCATCTGCCGGAAATGGTGGGCCTCGACTGCGTGACTCAGCCCTCGAGCGAGTCGACCAGCTCGATGTACTTCTGCTTGGCCTCTTCGGCCGGCATGCCCTTGCGTTTTTCCCAGGCCTCGTATTTGGCAACGCCGACGAAATCAAAAAAGCCCGGTTTTTCGCCGCTGACGTCGCCCTCCGTCCCCTGCTTGAAATAGCTGTAGAGCTTGAGCATCATGTCGTTGTCGGGCCGTTGGGGCAGTTGCTTGGCGTCGGCCTGCGCCTGTTCGAAACGCTTGTCGAGTTCGGTCATCGTGCGGCTTCCAGGTTCCATGGCGGTGGTATGAACCTTTCTAGCATGAGCGCGGGTTGCGGTCAATCAGACCGGGCATCCGCGGCCTCGTCGGTCACCGAAACTGGCGCAAGCGCGAGCGGCGCGGTATCTTACAGACTCTGGAAACGCAATTCGTAAAAACATCGACTGTCAGGGAGAGAGAGCATGACCTATTTCGTCACCGGGGGAACCGGCTTCATCGGCCGCAACCTGATTGATCAGTTGCTGGCGCGCAAGGGCACCGTGCACGTGCTCGTGCGGCGCGGATCGAAGAAGAAATTCAACCGCCTGGTAGACGAACGCTGGCCCGACCACCGCAAGCGGGTGGTGGCTGTGAGCGGGGACTTGACCAAGCCGGCGCTGGGCCTGAGCGCGGCCGACCGCGAGGCGCTGACCGGAAAGATCCGTCATTTCTTTCATCTGGCCGCGATGTATGACCTGCAGGCCACCGCCGAGGCCAACCAGGCGGCCAACATCGACGGCACGCAGCACGCCATCCAGTGCGCCGAGGCGCTGAAGGCCCGCTGTTTCCATCACACCTCTTCGATTGCGGTCGCCGGACTCTATCGCGGCACGTTCCGCGAAGACATGTTCGAGGAAGCGACCGGCCTGGACCATCCCTACTTTCGCACCAAGCATGATTCCGAAGGGCTGGTGCGCAAGCACTGCAGTATCCCGTGGCGGGTCTATCGGCCGGGCATCGTGGTGGGCCATTCCGAAACCGGCGAGATCGACAAGATCGACGGACCCTACTACTTTTTCAAGCTCATCCAGAAGATGCGCCGCATGCTGCCGCCCTGGGTGCCGACGCTGGGCCTGGAGGGCGGGCGCGTCAACCTCGTGCCGGTGGACTTTGTCGCCCGGGCCATGGATCACATTGCCCACAAGCCGAAGCTGGACAACCAATGTTTCCATCTTACCGATCCGAACCCGAAGCGCATTGGCGAGATCATGAACCTGTTCGCCGAGGCGGCCCATGCGCCGCTGATGTCCATGCGCCTGGATGCGCGCCTGTTTTCGCTCATCCCGGCTCCGGTCAAGCAGGGTCTGGGCATGCTGCCGCCGGTGCGACGCATCATCAACCAGGTGCTCAAGGACCTCGGTATCCCCAAGGACATGCTGTCGTTTTTCAACTATCCGACGCATTTCGATACGCGCGAGGCCGACCGCGCGCTCAAAGGCTCGGGTATCAGCGTACCGTCGCTGGACACCTATGCCTGGGTACTCTGGGACTACTGGGAGCGCCACCTCGATCCGGAGCTTTTCATCGATCGTTCTCTTTCGGGCAAGGTGCGTGACAAGGTGGTCGTCATTACCGGTGCATCATCGGGTATCGGCAAGGCGACCGCCTTGATGATGGCTGAGGCCGGCGCGAAAACCGTGATCGTTGCCCGCGGCGAAGAGCAGTTGCTCGAGACCAAGGCCGAAATCGAGGCCGTTGGCGGCCAGGCGTTCGCCTACACCTGCGACCTGGCCGATCTCGAGGACGCCGAGCGTCTGATCCAGCAGGTGCTGAGCGACCACGGTCATGTCGACATTCTGGTCAACAATGCCGGCCGTTCCATCCGCCGCTCGATCTCACTGTCCTACGACCGCTTTCATGACTACGAGCGCTGCATGCAGCTCAACTACTTTGGCGCGCTCAAGCTCACCATGGGTTTCCTGCCGGTCATGGAACAACAGCGCAAGGGTCAGGTCATCAACATCTCCTCGATCGGCGTGCTGTCCAACGCGCCCAGGTTTTCGGCCTACGTGGCCTCCAAGGCGGCTCTGGACGCGTTCGCGCGCTGCGCCGCGTCGGAATTCAACGACGCCAGGATTTCGTTCACCACGATCAATATGCCGCTGGTGCGCACGCCCATGATCGCGCCCACCAAGATGTACGATTCGGTGCCGACGATTACCCCGGAAGACGCCGCCGACATGGTCAAGCAGGCTGTGATCTACCGCCCGCAGCGGATTGCCACCCGGCTCGGAATTTTTGCCCAGGTGCTGCACGCGGTCGCGCCGAAGAGTTCGGAGATCATCATGAATTCTGCTTTCCGCATGTTCCCGGACTCTTCGGCCGCTCGTGGGGTGGAGTCTGATCAGCACGATCAGCCAACCCAGGAGCAGGTTGCGTTCGCTTCGGTGATGCGCGGCATTCACTGGTAGGAGAAACAGGCTTCGGTCGCGGGTTGCTGCCCGCGACCGCTGTTGGTTTCAGTTGCGCAGAATGCGTTCCAGCAGGTCGAGGCTGCGAGCGAGGCTGTTGCCGGTGGGCGCGAGATAGCTTTTCTCGGCATTCATGCTGTCGACGAAGCTGCGCTCGGTTTCCAGCAGGCGGCGGTTCAGCCCCAGCTCGAAGGTTTCCAGGAACGGCTCGAGTTCGTCGGCGCGCGCCAGCAGTTCGGCGCGGGTGGTGCGGTAGGCGTGATCGGCCAGCTCGTTGCGCGAGCTGTAGCTGAACACATTGGTGAAAAACATTCGCTCGTCGTTGCGGTTGGGTTCGACCAGCAGAATCCCCGCCGCCGGGAAGTCAACCTGGTATTTCGCCATCCCCACCTGCATGCGCGACTGGATCAGCGAGCGAAAGGTCTGCGACAGGACCACCGGCAGCCCGCCCTTGATCATGCGGCTGGAGCTGCGCCCATCGGGTGGGACTGTGGGGTCGAGTTCGGCATCGTAGGGAACCAGCGGATTGATCCCGATCAGCAGATCGGCGCCTGCGCGCAATGCAACCGATGCGTGCAGAGTCCGGCGCAGGGCGCCGTCAACGTAGTAATGGCCGTCAATTTCCACTGGTGGATACAGGCCGGGCAGGGCGGCCGAGGCCTGGACGGCGCTGGAAATCGGGACGTGATCGAGGCCGGGTTCGCCAAAGCGCACTGCCTGGCCGGTCTCCAGGTCGACGGCGACGATTCGAAGCACGGCACCGATGTGGCGGAAATCGTTCGAGCGGCCCGGCTGGGACAGAACCCCGGCAATGAAGCGGTCGATGCTGTGGTTGTCGAAAATCCCGGTCGGGATCAGTCGAGAGAGGCTTTCGATACTCTCCAGGTGGGCAATGCGTTCGGGGTGGCGCATGACCTCGGTGAGGATGTCGAGGACCACGCCAGGCACGCTCATGGCGCGGTTGAAGTATTCACGCACCGCCGGGCGCAGGAACAGATCGGGCTGGAACTGGAACTCCGCTTCCGGAGCGCTCATGAAAATCCGGCTCATCTGGGCCGTGGTGATGCGGTTGGCCAGGCTGGCCGACAGGAACGAGCCTGAGCTCACGCCAACGTAGACGTCCAGATCATGCATGCGAACGCCGTCGATCGCCTCCTCGAGCGCCTGCAGGGCACCGAGTTCATAAATGGCACCAAGCGGACCGCCGCCGGCGATGGCCAGCCCAATCGTGGGTGGACGGTTCGGCGGACGGGCATGAGTGGCGGGCGTGAGCTTGAGCATCAATTCGATCTCCTGTTGCTTCATTATAATGCAGCCACTGTTCAGGATTTCAGCATCGAGGCATCGCTTACATGACTCTTCCCGTCGGCCGCACCGCGCCGGATTTCGAGCTGTCCGACGAGGACGGCAATCTCTTTCGCTTGTCGGAGCAGCCGGCGCGGCGTTTGCTGCTGGTGTTTTATCCCGGCGACAACACCCCGGTTTGCACCGCTCAGTTGTGTGACTACCGCGACGGCATCGAGGCCTTCGCCGACCTGGGCGTGGACGTGATTGGCATCAGCCCCGACTCTCCGGAGTCGCATCGTGATTTTCGCGCCCGCCATGGCCTGCCGTTCACCCTGCTCAGTGACCAGAATCTGGAAGTTGCCTCAGAATATGGCTGCAAGGCATTGATTGGAATGAAAAGAGGCATCTATCTGCTGGATGAAAAGCGGACCATACGCTATCGCCATGTCGAAGCCGTAGCGGTCTTCCGGCGCAAGCGCGATGAACTGATCGAGGCGATCCGCGGTCTCGAATGAGCGACTCAACCGCCTATCTCCATCTGCACGAGCAGATCCGGCACAACCAGAACATCGGGGCGTTCGTCGCCGAGCTGGACGTGCCGCGGGCGCGCTCGCTGGCCCGGCTTCAGCATTGGCAGCGCCGTCGGCTCGATGCCACCTACCAGGATCTGCGTGACCAGCCGCGCTATCTGCCGGCGTGCGAGTTTTTTCTCGGCGAGCTCTACGGTGGACCCGAGATTTTCGAGCGCGATCAGCAGCTCAAGCGCGCCGCGCCGGTAATGCGCCGCTTTCTGCCCGATCACCTGCTGGCCGCGGTAGGCGATGCAATGCAGCTGCAGGCGATCAGCCTGGAGTTTGACCTGGCCCTGGCCGACCTGCTGGTCGAAGTCGACCCGATCACCCAGCCGGACTATGCCGGAGCGTATCGACAGCAGGGTGACTGGGCCGGTCGTGAGCGCCAGCTGGTGTTGATCCGCGAAGTGGGCGAGCTGCTCGGTGAGACCGTGCAAAAACCGCTGGTTCACCGCCTGATCCGGCTGATGCACGGGCCCGCGGTGCTGGCCGGCTTCGGGATGCTGCAGGAGTTCCTCCGCGACGGCCTGGACGCGTTTGCTGAAATGGGCCAGGCCGACTATTTTCTGGAGACGATCAGCACACGCGAGGGCGCAGCCCTGGAGCGCATGCGCGCGGGCAGTGACTGGCCATTTGAGGAATGGATCGGTCGGGGACCCTGAGGGCAGGTATAATTCGCGGCCCTCGGTCTGAGCCTGCCTCGAATGAAACTGCGCAATATCGCTATCATCGCCCATGTCGATCACGGCAAGACCACGCTGGTCGACCAGTTGCTGCGGCAGTCCGGCGAGTTTGCCGCTCACGAACGCCTGACCGAACGGGTCATGGACTCCGAGGACCAGGAGCGCGAGCGCGGCATTACTATCCTGTCCAAGAACACCGCGATTACCTGGCGCGACTGGCGGATCAACATCGTCGATACCCCCGGCCATGCCGATTTCGGCGGCGAGGTCGAGCGGGTGCTGTCGATGGTCGATTCGGTGTTGCTGCTGGTCGATGCCGTCGACGGCCCCATGCCGCAGACCCGCTTCGTGACCCAGAAAGCCTTCGATATGGGCTTCAGACCGATCGTTGTGATCAACAAGGTCGACCGGCCGGGCGCTCGTCCGGACTGGGTACTCAACCAGACCTTTGACCTGTTCGACAAGCTCGGCGCGAGCGATGAGCAGCTCGATTTCCCGGTCATCTACGCCTCGGGTCTGAATGGCTACGCCGGGCTTGACGAGAGCGTGCGCGAGGGCGACCTGACGCCACTGTTCGAGGCCCTGGTCGAACACGTGCCGGCTCCTCCGGTGGATCCCGATGGTCCGTTCCAGATGCAGGTCTCGACCCTGTCGTTTTCAACCTACGTCGGCCTGATCGGCGTCGGTCGGATTCGCCGCGGCAAGGTCAAGACCAACCAGCCGGTCAGCGTGATCGATCGGCACGGCAAGAAACGCTCGGGCCGGGTGCTGCAGGTGCTCGGTTTCAAGGGCCTGAAGCGGGAGGAAATTGCGGCGGCCGAAGCCGGAGATATCGTCGGGATCTCGGGCCTGGAGAATATCGGGATCTCGGACACCATTTGTGATCCGGCCGCGGTCGAGGCCCTGCCGTCGCTGACCGTGGACGAGCCGACCATCCACATGACTTTTCAGGTCAACGACTCACCGTTTGCCGGGCGCGAGGGCAAGTACCTGACCAGCCGTCAGCTGCGGGCCCGTCTGTACCAGGAGGCGACCCACAACGTCGCCCTGCAGGTCAGCGACACGGCGGATCCGGATCAGTTCGACGTCGCCGGACGCGGCGAGCTCCACCTGTCGGTCCTGATCGAGTCCATGCGGCGCGAGGGCTACGAACTGGCGGTTTCGCGGCCGCGAGTGCGCAAGCGTGAAGTCGATGGTGATATCCAGGAACCCTGGGAGTCGGTGGTACTGGACCTGGAAGAGCAGTACCAGGGCGCGGTCATGCAGGCCATGGGTGAGCGCAAGGGACAGCTGAAAGACATGATTCCCGACGGCCGTGGCCGGGTCCGACTGGATTACATTGCGCCGGCGCGCGGTCTGATTGGCTTTCAGTCCAACTACCGCACCATGACCGCCGGCACCGGGCTGTTTTTCCGCGTTTTCGACCACTGGGGTCCGGCCACCGACAAACTCGCCTCGCGCATCAACGGCACCCTGATCAGCATGGAACAGGGCACAACCGTGGCCTATGCGTTGTTCAACCTGCAGGATCGCGGCAAGCTGTTTGTCGGGCCCGGCGAAGATGTGTATGAGGGCATGATCATCGGCCTGCACGCGCGCGAGAATGATCTGGTTGTCAATCCACTGAAAACCAAGAAGCTGACCAACGTCCGTGCCGCCGGCAAGGACGATGCCCTGCTGCTGACTCCGCCGATCCGCATGAGCCTCGAGCAGGCGCTCGAATTCCTGTCCGACGATGAGTTGCTGGAGGTCACGCCCAGCTCCATCCGCCTGCGCAAACGCCTGCTGAAAGAAAACGAGCGCAAACGCGCCGAGCGCACGGCCGGTTGAAGGCGGCCGATGGCATAATCACGCTTTCGGGCACGGTCAGGGTCTGATGCGGCGAACCAATCGATCAGGCGGAAGCGTCAGCAGGGTTGCTGGTGGCTTGGCCCTGATGCTCGGCCTGCTGCACTGGTCGATAGTGACGGCTGACGAGCCGCAAGATGTTCGCGCGGCACTGGATCGGGCGGTCGAGGTCAGCTACCAGGACCACTGGCGCAATGCCCAGGCACTGCTCGATGATCTGGCGCCGTTGATCGACCAGGCCGAGCTGCGCGAGTATGCCGATTTCCATCTGCTGGAGGCGCGCCACCTGGCCCTGGCCGATCGCAGTCGCGAGGGCCTGGATCGGGCCATGAGCCTGCTCGAGCTCGATTTGCCGACCGGCCAGCGCCTGCGGGCCCTGCAGTTTGCCGCCAATATCAGCGTGTTGCTCAGGCGTTACGAGGCCGCCTTCGAGTTTCTGGGCGAGGGCTTGCAGCTCGACCCTCAAACCGATGACACCGGACCACGCATCGCCACGTTCAACATGGCGGCCTACATGTTCGGACGGGTGGGTGAGCACCAGGCCGGAATCGAGTTCGGCGAGCTGGCGCTGGCCCTGGCCCAGGAGAGTGGCGACCTGAATCAGGCCTGCGTGGCCCGACAGCGCCTGGCGCCGGTCTACAAATGGGCTGGTGAGTCAGTGCAGGCCGAGCAGGTCTACCGCCGGGGGATAGCCGACTGTCAGGCGGTGGGTAATACCCTGTTCGTGGGGGTTCTTCAGCACGGCCTGGCCGATTTGCTGCGCCCGCAGCGGCCCGGGGAAGCCCTCGTGCTGGCCGATGAGGCGATTGCGGCGCTGGTCGACTCGGTCTACCCCTTGGGCGAATTCGAGGCGCGAATGGTGCGCGCCGAAGTGTTGCATGACCTGGGCCTGCTGGGCCAGGAGGAGGAGCCCGAACTGGCCGAACTGGCGGCCTACTTCGGCGAGCGCGAGCTGTGGGATCAACAAGCGCGCCTGGAATGGCTGCAGGCGCGCCAGGCCGAGCAGCGCGCCGAGTTCGAGACCGCGCTGGTTCACTTGCGCGCCTATTTGCAGGCCCGCGAGTCGTTTCTGGGGCGCGACAGGGCCATGCGCCTGGCCTATCTGCAGGTCGAGTTCGAGAGCCGTTCCCAACAACAGGAAATCGAGTTGCTGCGCGAAACCGCCCGGGTTGCCCAGTTGGAGGCCGAGGCCGCCGCCCAGCAACGCCGGGTTCGAACCTTTGCCCTCCTGTCACTGGGGCTGACCCTGGCCCTGGCCCTGGTGTTGCTGTTTCGGGTCGTGCGCAGCCGGCTGCGGTTTCGCGATTTGTCGCGCCAGGATCGACTCAGCGGGCTGGTCAATCACAGCTGGTTTTTCGAGCAGGGCCAGCGCGTTCTTCAAACTGCCGATCGGGACGACTCATCCGGCGTGGTCGTGATGGTCCTGGCCGACATCGATCATTTCAAGCAGGTCAACGACATCCATGGGCATCGGGTGGGTGATGAGGTGATCGGACGAACCGCGCGTCGTTTGCGCGAAGTGTTCCCGGAGCCAGCCCTGGTCGGTCGGATTGGCGGCGAGGAATTCGCCATCCTGGTGCGGATGTCCGATCTCGATCAGGTGCTGGCCCGGATCGAGCAATTCCGCCAGGCAGATCCCGATGGCGTGCGCGCCGGCGATCCGGATGTGACCTTGAGCTTCGGTCTGGCCTGTTTCCGCGCCGGCGATGATCTTGAAACCCTTCGTGACCGGGCTGATCAGGCTCTCTACCAGGCCAAGCGCGATGGCCGCGACTGCTACCGCCTGGACGCCAGCTGTGGCGCGCCGGCCCGGGCAGCTTTGCAGTAGCATAACCGCCATGGATCTGACGCCGACAGCCAAAGCCCGCGCGATCGCGCGCCGTCTGCATGCATTCATGTGCGCCGAGGTCGAGCCGGTGGAGCCGCAGTGGCAACGTGATATGGCCGCGCTGGATGATCCCTGGCAGGAATTGCCGATCATTGCCGATCTCAAGACCAAGGCGCGGGCGCAGGGCTTGTGGAACCTGTTTTTGCCGGATGCCGAGCTGGGAGAGGGCCTGTCGGTGCTTGATTACGCGCCGCTGGCCGAGCGCATGGGCCGGTCCTTCATCGCGCCGGAAATCTTCAACTGCAACGCGCCCGATACCGGCAACATGGAGGTGCTTTACCACTACGGCTCCGAGGCGCAAAAAGCGCGCTGGCTGCAACCGCTGCTGGCCGGGGAGATTCGTTCGGTTTTTTTCATGACCGAACCCGATGTCGCCTCTTCGGATGCCACCAACATGGAAGCCACGGCAACAGTCGACGGCGATGAGGTCGTGCTCAACGGCCGCAAATGGTGGTCGACCGGGCTGGGTCATCCCAACTGCAAGGTCGGCATTTTCATGGGCCTGACCGACCCGCAGGCCGATCGCCATTGCCGCCATTCGATGGTCTTGGTGCCGCTTGACACCGCCGGTGTCCGGATCGAGCGCATGCTGACCGCGATGAACATGCTCGATGCACCCTACGGTCACGGCCAGGCCAGTTTCACCGACGTTCGCCTGCCGCTCGATCACATCATCGCCGGGCCGGGGCGTGGTTTCGAGATCGCCCAGGGCCGTCTCGGCCCGGGCCGCATTCATCACTGCATGCGCCTGATCGGTCTGGCCGAACACGCCCTGGAACTGGCCTGCAGGCGTTCTTTGGATCGTACTGCCTTCGGTCGACCGCTGGCCCGGCTGGGCGGCAACGGCGAGCGCATCGCCGAGGCGAGGATTGCCATCGAGCAGGCCCGGCTGCTGGTGCTCAAAGCCGCCTGGAGCCTGGATCAGCACGGTATCCGGCAGTCCATGAGCGAGGTTTCGCAGATCAAGGTGGCCGTGCCACGCATGGCCCAGGAAGTGATTGATCTGGCCATCCAGCTGCATGGTGGGGCCGGGGTGTCGAACGACTTCCCGCTGGCTGCGGCGTGGACGGCAGCCCGTTCCCTGCGCCTGGCCGACGGCCCCGACGAAGTTCATCGCGGGCTCATCGCGCGCCTGGAACTGGCCCGCTACCGGAACTGAATACCCATCCGCGCAACGCAGCCCGGGGGCTGCTTCTTGCTATCCTTGCAGCCTGTTGAAAGGGTGTCAGCCAGCCATGACCCAGACCACTCTGATTGACCGTCCCAGACCCCTGCGCGATGAAGATCGTTTCGATATCCAGGCGGTTGATGCCTGGCTGAAGGCGCACATCGACGGCCTGGAGGGTACGCCGGAGGTCGAGCAGTTCGCGCGCGGTGCCTCCAACCTCACCTATCGTCTGCGCTATCCGGGTCGGGATCTGATCCTGCGGCGTCCGCCGCCCGGCACGAAGGCGAAGTCGGCCCACAACATGATCCGCGAGTACAAGGTGCAGAAAGCGCTCAGGCCGGTCTACCCCTACGTCCCCGAAATGCTGGCCCTGTGCACCGATGCCGAGGTCATCGGCGCCGATTTCTACGTCATGGAGCGCCTCGAGGGAGTGATCCTGCGCTCTGATCTGCCGCCGGGGCTGGAGCTTGACAGCGCGCAGGCCCGCACCCTGGCCCTGGCCGCGATTGACCGTTTGATCGATCTCCACCAGGTCGACGTGGCCGCGGCCGGCCTGGAAAGATTGGGCAAGGGCGCCGGCTATAACCGGCGCCAGATCGAGGGCTGGTCGGAACGTTTTCGGCGCGCCCGAACCTGGAATGTACTGCCCGGGCGTTACGTCATGGACTGGCTCGCCGAGCGGGTTCCCGATGAGGTATCGATCCGGGTCATTCACGGCGATTACCGTTTCGACAACCTCGTGCTCAATCCGCAAGACCCGCTGGAAATCATCGGCGTGCTCGACTGGGAACTGGCGACCCTGGGGGATCCGCTGATGGATCTGGGTAACTCCATGGCGTATTGGGTTCAGGCCGACGACGAGAAGTATTTCAAGGGATTTCGGCGTCAGCCTACCCATATTCCCGGCATGCCCAGCCGCGCCGAGGTGGTCGACTACTACTGCCGGAAAACCGGCTGTCAGGTCGACAACTGGGCGTTTTACGAGGTCTATGGGTTGTTCCGCCTGGCCGTAATCGCCCAGCAGATTTTCTACCGCTTCCATCATGGCCAGACCCGCAATCCGCAGTTTCGCCATTTCTGGATTGCGGTCAACTACCTCCTCTGGCGCTGCCGGCGCGTGATTCGCCGGGCTGCACGGGAGGGCGCATGAGCGATGCTGGTGAGGCGGGGTCGGATCTGGCGACGGCTTTCAGCAATCGCACCATCGACCCGGACGAACTACCGGACTATCGCGCTGTTGCCCTGCAGTCGGTCTCGCCGCGGTTTGCCGTCTATGCAGCGCTGAGCTCGGCGTTGTTCTGGCTTGGTCTCAGTGCGGCCTTGCTGATCGGTCCGCGCCTGCCATTTGTCAACCTGGGCCTGCCCGCCTGGATCGCGGCCGGGCCGCTGCTGGCCCTGGCCTGGTTTGCTGCGGTGGCCTGGCTGGACGCGCGGCGTCGTGGTTGGGCGCTGCGCGAGCATGACCTGATGTATCGCGCCGGCCTGATCTGGCGGCGTACCTCGATTCTGCCGTTTGCCCGGATCCAGCACGTCGAGACTGCCTCCGGCCCGCTGGAGCGGGCGTTCGGGCTGATGCGCGTGAAGTGTTTTACCGCCGGCGGCATGGCGGCCGACCTCATCGTCGAGGGACTGGAACAGGACGCCGCCCGCCGGGTCCGTCAGCACCTGCTCGAGCAGATTCGCAGCGGCGCCGAGCCGCTCCGGTCTGAAGCCGACGGGGTCGAGGAGTGACAGCAGCCGATGGCTGGCAGCGGCTGAGTCCGCTGGCGCTTGTGTTTCTGGTGTTGAGCGGCCTGCAGCGCCAGGTTCGTGAAAACCTGTTTCTGTTTGCCGGTGCCGGTGCCGGTGCCGCCTTTACCGACTGGTTGGGGTTGCGTGAGCTCGTGCTGATCGTCTCGGTATTTTTTCTGTTGTCGGTGCTGGGGGCCATGATCTACCATCGGCGCTTCCGCTTTCGGCTGGATGATGATGCGGTGCGCGTTCGCCGCGGGCTGATCGAGCGCAAGGAAGTGCGGGTGCGCTTTGACCGGGTTCAGAATATCCAGCTCGGTCAGCCATTGTATTTTCGCCCTTTCGGACTGGTGCGGTTCAGTTTGCAGACCCCGGGGGCGGCGGACAAAGAGGTTGAGCTGCCCGGGATTCATCGCTCGCTGGCAGAGACCATGCGCGATCGCATCAGCGCGGCCCGCAGCGGCACAGACTTCGCCGACGACAAGCTGGCCGATTCCGATGCAGCGCCCGCCGAGGATGCCATCCTGTTCCGCGCCACGCCCGGGAGGTTGTTCCTGCATGGCTTGTCGAGCAACCAGGTCTGGGTGATCGCCGGTCTGTTTTTCTACCTCGCCGGTAATCTGCTCAACCGTTTCGAAGAGCGCCTGGAGGGTTTGTTCGAGGAGGCCGCGGGCAATGCCGAGGCGCTGACCCTGGCGGCACCGGACTGGCTGCTGGGGCTTTCCGTGGTGCTGGCCCTGCTGCTGATCCTGTTCGGGTTATCCGGTGTGCTGGCGCTTGTTCGGTTCTGGGGGTTTGAGCTGCTCGAAAGCGGCGACCGTCTGGTCGCCAGCTCGGGCCTGTTCGACCGGCGCGAGCAGACCGTGCGCCAGGCCAAGGTGACCGGTCTGGTGCTGCGCCAGTCGGCCGTGGGCCGGCTGCTGGGCAGCTGGCACGTGATCGTTCGCCAGACTCGTTCGTCCGACCTGGAATCCGACGGCCGGAAAAACGCCTTTGTTCTGCCCGGATTGGCGGTTGGCGACCTGGAGTTGACCCGGCACCTCCTGCCCGGACTGGTCCGGCCAACCGAGTTGCACGGGGTCAGTCCCCGTTTTCGACGGTTTGCCTGGTCGCGCCTGTTGGTGGTTCAGTTGCTGGTGCTGGTTGGGCTGGCACTGCTGCTGGGCGCGAGCCACTGGGCGCTGCTGCTGGTGGCGGTATTGGCGGCCCTGGCGCTGCCGCTTCTCCACCTGCGCTTCCGGCACTGGGGCTGGGCCCGCCAGGGCTTTCGTCTGTGGGTGCGAAGTGGCCTGCTGGGCCATCGCCTGGAGGGCTTTGATCTGCGCCAGGTACAGCAGGCCCGCATTACCAGCAGTCCCTCCCAGCGCCGGCATGATCTGGTCAGCCTGGAACTGGTGCTGCCGCACGGCGCGGTTGCCATCCCGTTTTTGCCCGGGAACGCCGCCGCCAGGTTGGCCAATGAGGCCCTGGCGCTGGCTGAAAGCGCGCCTTTTCAAGCGCTCTGAGTGCAGTCGCCGGGGTGCCTGGAGCGGGCCGCGAACAGGGCCTGCGTGCTAGAATTGAAACCATAAAGTTGCGATAAGAGGGAGGTGTTTTCATGGTCCAGTCCACCGCGGGCGCGAGATTCCGTGAGCTGGTTACCGGCAAGGAGCCGCTGCAGATCGTTGGTACGGTGAATGCCTTCAGCGCGCTGTTGGCCCAGCAGGCCGGGCATCAGGCGATTTACCTGTCCGGAGCCGGCGTGGCCAACGCGTCACTGGGTTTGCCCGACCTGGGAATCAGCCAACTGGCCGACGTGGCAGACGATGCCCGCCGGATCACCGATGCGTGCGATCTGCCGCTGCTGGTGGACGTCGATACCGGCTGGGGAAGCGCGTTCAATATTGCCCGCACGGTACGTGAAATGGAGCGTGCCGGGGTTGCCGCCGTGCACATGGAAGACCAGGTCCAGGCCAAGCGCTGCGGCCATCGGCCCAACAAGGCGCTGGTCTCCTGTGCCGAGATGGTCGATCGCGTTCGGGCCGGGATTGACGCCCGCCGCGACGACAGTTTCGTGTTCATGGCGCGCACCGATGCCCATGCGTCCGAGGGAATGGCCGCCGCGGTCGAGCGCGCCAACCACTATGTCGAAGCCGGGGCCGACATGATTTTCGCTGAAGCCCTGCACACCCTGGAGGAATTCCGCGAATTCACCCGCCAGGTGCCGGCACCGGTGCTGGCCAACATCACCGAATTTGGCCGCACACCGTTGTTCAGCGTCAGCGAACTGGGCTCGGTTGGTGTGGCCATGGTGCTGTATCCGCTCAGTGCGTTTCGCGCCATGAGCAAAGCGGCACTGGCTGTCTATGAATCCGTGGCCCGCGACGGCCATCAGCGCAACGTGGTCGAGACCATGCAGACCCGGGAGGACTTGTACAAGGTGCTCGGCTACCACGAGTACGAGCGAAAGCTCGATCAACTGTTCAGCAAGGAGTCCTGAATGAGCGAGAAGAATACCGGAGCCGGCCTGAGAGGGCAGTCGGCCGGCCAGACCGCCATCTGCACCGTCGGTGCAGTGGGTAACAGCCTGCGCTATCGCGGTTACGCCGTGGATGATCTGGCCGAAAAAGCCAGCTTCAATGAGGTGGCTCACCTGATCCTGAAAGGGCATTTGCCATCCGGTGCCGAGCTCACCGCCTACAGCCGGCGCCTGCAGTCGCTGCGCTCGCTGCCGGCGGCACTCAAGGAGGTCCTCGAGCGCATTCCGGCGTCGACCCATCCGATGGACGTCATGCGAACCGGGTGTTCCATGCTCGGCAACCTGGAGCCGGAGCACGATTTCTCGGAGCAGGACGACGTAGCAGACCGCCTGCTGGCCGTGCTGCCTTCGATGATCTGCTACTGGTATCGCTACAGCCACGACGGTGTGCGGATCGACGTGGAGACCGATGATGATGGTATCGGCGGGCATTTCCTGCACTTGCTGCGCGGCGAACCGCCCAATGAGTTGCATGCCCGGGTCATGGACGTGTCGCTGATCCTGTACGCCGAGCACGAATTCAACGCCTCCACCTTTACCGCCCGGGTGTGTGCCTCCACGCTTTCGGATCTGCATTCCTGCGTGACCGGCGCCATTGGCTCGCTCCGGGGCCCCTTGCACGGCGGGGCCAACGAAAGCGCGATGGCCATGATCGAGAAATACGGTTCGGCCGAAGAGGCGCGCACTGACGTTCTGCGCATGCTGGCGGCCAAGGAAAAGATCATGGGCTTTGGCCATGCGGTCTACCGGGAGAAAGATCCGCGCAACGCAATCATCCGCGAGTGGTCGCGCAAGCTGGCCGAGGATGTGGGCGATACGGTGCTCTTCCCGGTCTCCGAGGCGGTCGAAAAGACCATGTGGGAGGAAAAGAAGCTGTTCGCCAACGCTGATTTTTTCCATGCCTCGGCTTACCACTTCATGGGCATTCCGACGGGCCTGTTCACGCCGATCTTCGTCATGTCGCGCGTGACCGGCTGGTGCGCACACGTGATGGAGCAGCGCGCCAACAACCGCATTATTCGGCCCAGCGCCGACTATATCGGCCCGGACGACCGCGACGTGCCGCCGATCGGGCAAAGATAGAGGTATTTGGCGAAGCTCGCTAGCTTCGCCTCGTCATGGCCGCGGTCAGGATCAGCCGGACCGCGTCTTCAAAGGGCATGTCGACCGGTTCACACCACTCGCGCGGCACAAACAGCGTGTAGCCGGCAATCTGGTAGCTCAGGGGCAGGTACACCGCGACTTCGCCCTCGCTGCCGAACGGCAGGCTGGAGAAGTCTTCCCGGGTGATGAAGCCGAGTACGGAGAACTTCAGATCCGGGTGGCGGACCAGTACGACCTGGTTGAACTTGCCCTGATCGTCGCCGGAAAAGTATTCGACGAAGTCCTTGGTGGCGCGAAACACCGATTTGACCACCGGCATGCGATCGAGGATGCCCTCGCCAAAGGCGATCAGCTTGCGGAATAGGTAAACCTGACTGAGCAGTCCGATCAGGATCACCAGCAGGATGCCGCCGACCAGCCCCATGCCCCGGATGTACCAGTTTTCCGGCAGCAGGAACTGGATGGCGCGGCCCACGCCTCCCTCGGCCAGCCCGGCCAGCCAGAACACGATGATCAGAGTAAGCGCGATCGGGATGATCGTTGCCAGACCCTTGAAAAACAGCCGCACCAGGGCGGCAAAGCGATGATTTTCAGAGTTCATCGAATTTGCGGCGCAGGGTTTCGCGCTGGTCGGTAACGATGCGCTCCAGTGTTTCGATCCGCTCGCGCAACTCGCCTAGCGCCTCTTCCACCGAGTTCTCAAGCGCTTCGGCGGAGCGGCGCGACTGAATCCATTTTTCCGCGATCGAGACGATGGCCATAATGGCGACGATGGCTACGGCGGCGGAGAACAAGTTCATGATTCACGATCCTGTATTGCTGCTAATCCCGACCTTCAGCATACCTGCGATTGTGCCTTCGGGCGATTGTCAATCCGGGCGCTTTGGCCGGGTTTTCAGGGCAGCGTCTCCGGCAGCCCGGAATCTTCGCCGCGGTCAACCGCCGGGGCATCACCTGGCTCAACGCTGACTCTTTCCATGAAATAGCACAGACAGTCGTTGCGGGCAATGAATTCATCGGTAGTCATCATCGCCGGCATCAGCGGTTTGCGGGTCACGATCTGCTGGTCTTTGAGAAGGAAACAATCTGCGGATAAATCGCGGCCATCGTGGCCCTGGGCCAGCAGGGCCTGACCGCAGCCGTTGCGGTGTTCGGCCAGGCGCGTGCCGGGCGGCATTTCGCGAAAATTGAGCCGGTCGAGATCGGGCGGCAAGCGCAGGTCGCCGGCGGTACCGAAGCTGAACTCCACGTCCTCGGCCACCCGTACGGTCGCGATCATGCTGAACAATTCCAGGTCTTCCGGAGACGGCATGGTTGATGCCAGTTGGGGCAGGTTGAGAATGGTGTCCAGATAGGCCATGGCGTGGTCACTGCCGTCGCTGTCGCCGGACAGGCCGCACTCCAGCGTGACCGACGGGCAGAATTCGCCAAAGGCCATGGACTGCACCCCGCGCGGTTCGGTGAAATAAATCACGGTGCGTGAAAACAGCGAGGCCAGCTGCAGGCGCAGCGGTTCGATGCGGTTGACCGCCGAGTAGTGCGGATTCCGGCCGGTGTTGTTGTGGATGTCGATGCTGGCGACCGGCTTTCTGAGACGGACATGATCGGTAATTTCGGCGAACACCTCGTGCCAGATGGTTGGCACCGTATCCGAGCCGGGCCAGCAGCGGTTGAAATCGGGTTGGTCGGCCAGGTGGCGACGTCCGCGCGCCGCTGCGCGAACGTTGGAGATCAGCAGGATCAGACTGCGCGGCAGGGGATCGCGCCCGTAGCGGCTTTTGAGCAGGCGCCGGACCGCATCCCAGCCCGAGACCTCGTTGCCGTGCTGAAGAACCGAGACAAACAGGGGCTGGGGCCGTCGGCCAGGAATATGGATCAGGGTCGGGCCGTCGAGTTGCCGATGCAGTTCCGTGGCCGGAAGCTCGAGCAATCCGTCGGGCAGATGATCCAGTATGGCCGGTTTCATGCGCTATCCTGTGTCGGTCAACCCTATAAGCTACCACCTTTAGGCTCACCTTGAACCGTCGCTCCATCGTCCCCAAAACTAGGCGGCGAGAACGAAGGCCACCATCACCACGGCAAGAGACCTGCAGGCATGATCAAAGCCAAATCGCTGAGTCGCCACTACGGGCCGCTGATCGCGGTCGACCGACTGTCTTTCGAAGTCGAGCCCGGCACCATCCTGGGCTTTCTCGGCCCCAACGGGGCCGGCAAGTCGACCACGATGAAGATGCTGACCGGGTTCCTCGAGCCGAGCAGCGGCAGCGCCGAGATCTTCGGCCACGACATTCGCCGCGACAGCCTGGCTGCGCGCCGGATGCTGGGGTACTTGCCCGAGGGCGCGCCGCTCTACGGTGAGCTTTCGGTAGGCCGTTTCCTGCGCTTCGTCGGCGAGGCGCGCGGTTTTCGGGGGGGCGAACTGGCTGCGCGCGTTCATTCGGCCCTCGACCGGCTCAGCCTGGGCGAGGTGGTCGGGCAGAGCATCGAGACCCTTTCCAAGGGCTTCAAGCGTCGGGTCGGCATTGCGCAGGCCATTCTCCACGACCCCCCGGCGCTGGTGCTCGACGAGCCTACCGACGGTCTCGATCCGAACCAGAAACATGAGGTTCGCCAGCTGATCCGGGACATGGCCAGCGAGCGCATCATGATCATTTCCACCCACATTCTCGAAGAGGTCGACGCCCTGTGTACCAGGGCCATGATCATCGCCCGCGGCCGGCTGCTGGCCGACGATACGCCGGCCGGCCTGTTGCGCCGTTCGCGCTACCACAATGCCGTAACCCTGGTGCTGGATGATCTCCAGGCGGCTGCCTCGGTACTGGGTGCGCTGCAGGAGTCGGCCGAGGTTGAAATCCGGCGTGGGCGCTTGACCGTGTTTCCCAGCGGTCGCGGCAACCTGTTCGAGGCCGTAACCCGAGAGGTTCAGGCGGCCGGCTGGGCGGTGTCGCAGATCCAGCTCGAATCGGGTCGGATGGACGAGGTCTTTCGTACCGTCACCGGCCAGCAGGAGGCGGCCTGATGAGCAATCTTGCGGTCGTGCTGCGGCGTGAGCTGGCCAGCTACTTCGCCACCCCGGTGGCCTACGTGTTCATCGTGATCTATCTGATCATGTCGGCGGTGTTTACCTTTTACCTGGGCGGTTTTTATGAACGCGAGATCGCCGACCTGGAACCGTTTTTCCGCTTTCATCCCTGGCTGTACCTGTTCCTGGTGCCCGCCATCGGCATGCGTCTGTGGGCCGAGGAACGCAAGTCCGGTACCGTCGAGCTGCTCCTGACGCTGCCGATTACCGCCACCGAGGCGGTCCTGGGCAAGTTCCTGGCGGCCTGGCTGTTCATCGGTCTGGCCCTGGCGCTGACCTTTCCTATCTGGATCACGGTCAATGTGCTCGGCCGCCCCGACAACGGAGTCATTATTGCCGCCTACCTGGGCAGCTGGCTGATGGCGGGCGGGTTTCTGGCCATCAGTGCCTGCCTTTCGGCGGCCACTCGCAACCAGGTCGTGGCCTTCATCCTGTCGGTTGTAGTGTGCTTTCTGTTTCTGCTCTCCGGCTTGCCGATGGTGCTCGACGTCTTCCGCGGCTGGCTGCCGCAGGCCCTGATCGACGCCATTGCCAACCTGAGCTTCCTGGTCCACTTCAGCTCGATTTCGCGCGGGGTGCTGGATTTGCGCGACCTGCTGTACTTCGTGCTGGTGATCGGCTTCTGGCTGGCCGCCAACCGGATCGTGCTGGAACTGAAAAAGGCCGATTGATGATGAAGCACTGGTATTCCTCTACCGCCCTGATTCTGCTCGGCGTTGTGTTCCTGGCCCTGACCATGCTTTCGGGCGCCTATCTGACCGGGGCGCGGCTGGATCTGACCGAAAACCGTCTCTACACCCTGAGCCCCGGCACGATCAACCTGCTCAAGGCGATCGACGAGCCCATCACCCTGGAGTTCTACTTCAGCGAAGAAGCCAGCCGCGACCTGCCCATGGTGCGCAACTTTTCCCGGCGAGTTCAGGAGTTGCTGGATGAAATGGCCCAGCGCGCCGATGGCGGCCTGGAGATCCGCCGCATCGATCCGCGGCCGTTCAGCGAGCAGGAAGACCGCGCCGCCCTGCTGGGCCTGGAGGGAGTGCCGGTCGGGCCCGGCCAGGAAACGCTGTATCTCGGGATTGCCGGGACCAACCGGGTTGACGGGCGCGAGGTGCTGCCGTTCATTTCGCCGGCGCGCGAAGCCTTTCTGGAGTACGAACTGGCCCGGATGATTTACATCCTCATCCAGCCCGAGCGCCCGCGCGTGGGGCTGCTCAGCGGTCTGCCGCTGACCGGCGAGATGGATTTTCGCACCGGCCGGCCGTCCGAGCCCTGGGCGGTTTACGAAGAGATCGACGATTTGTTCGATCTCGAGACCATTGACCCGGGCGCCGAGACCCTGCCCGAAAATATCGATGTGCTGGTGCTCATTCACCCGCGCGAAATGGGCGAGCGGCTGCTGGCTGCGGTCGAACAATTCCTGCTCTCCGGCGGCCGCCTGCTGGCCTTTCTCGACCCGTTTGCCGAAACCCACCCCGGGCCTGATCCGAATGATCCCTCTGGTCCACAGACCGCTGACGTGCACTCCACCCTGGAGCCGCTGCTGTCGGCCTGGGGGATTGATTTTTCGACTGAAGACTTTCTTGCCGACCTTGGCCTGGCGCTGCAGGTCAATCTGCAGCAGGGGCAGCCGCCGGTTCGCCATCCCGGAATTCTGGGTCTGAATCGTGCGAGCATGAATGCCGATGACGTCGTCACCGGCGAGCTGGAGGCGGTCAATATGGCCTCGGTCGGCTGGTTCGAATTGACCGAGGACAGCCGGCTCGATCTCGAGCCCCTGCTGACCAGCAGCCGCAATGCCGGGCCGCTGCCGACCGATCGGCTGCGTTTTCTTGACGACCCGGCCGCGCTGGCCGACGAGTTCGGTCCGACCGGCGAGCGCTATGTTCTGGCCGGACGGATCAGTGGCGAGGTCGACGCCGTGCTGGGCCCGGCCGATGGAACCACGCCGATGCGCGGCCGCATCGACGCCATACTGGTGGCTGACGCCGACTTCCTGGCCGACCGGTACTGGGTCCAGCGCCAGCGCTTTTTTGGCACAACCCTGCTCGAGCCCTTTGCCAACAACGCCGATTTCGTCATCAACGCCATCGACAATCTGCTCGGCAATGCCGACCTGATCAGTATCCGCAGTCGGGCCACCTCGCGCCGGCCGTTCGATCTGGTCGACGAGCTGCGGCGCTCGGCCGAGCAAAGCCTGCGCGCCACCGAGCAGCGCCTGGAGGCGGAGCTGGCCGAGGCTGAACGCAGGATCAACGAACTGCAGCAGGCGCGTCCCGACGCCGACCTGAGCGTGCTGACCGCCGAGCAGGAGGCCGAAATCGACCGCTTCATTGCCCGCAGGCTGGAAATCCGCCAGCAGCTGCGCCAGGTGCGCCGCGATCTGGATCGTGATATAGAAGCCCTGGGTACGCGCATCAAGATCTTCAACATCGTGCTCATGCCGCTGCTGCTGACCGCGTTTGCGCTCTACATGGCCTGGCGACGACGGCGCGCGTTCCGGTCGCGGATGGATGGAGGGGCAGCATGACCCAGCGCGGCATTTTCGTTCTCGGCCTGACCGCGCTGGCGCTGATGGTCCTGGCGCTGGTTTTTACCGGACAGCGCTCACAGCCTGAGCTGTTGGACGGGGAGCCCTTGATCCCGGGGCTGCACGGGTTGGTCAACGAGATCGACGCGATCGATATCCATTCTGCAGGCGGTGTGACGGCAGTCCGGCTGCGCCGCGACCGCGAGCGCTGGCGGGTCGAGGATCTGCATGGCTACGAGGCCGATTTCCGGCGGGTGCATGACTTGCTGCGCGCGCTGGCGGCTGCATCCCGTGCCGAGCCGCGCACGGCCCTGGCCGAGTGGTACCCGCGGCTCGGGCTGAGCGACATCGAAGACCCTGATGCCCGCGGCCAGCTGGTGAGTTTTCCCGGTCGCGACCTGCCGGGAGTAATCCTGGGAGATCGTGACCAGACCACCGGTGGGCGCTATGCGCGCCTGTCTGGCACAGCCCAGACCTGGTTGACTGACCAGCCCCTGGATTTGCCCGAAGACCACATGGACTGGGCTGAGCGCAGCGTCATGGATATTCCAGCGATCGAGCTGGCGGAGGTGACCATTCTTCATCCGGACGGTGACCGCGTGCGTCTGCGACCGGCCGATGAACAAGGCGAGCAGTGGGTATTGCTGGACCTGCCCGAAGGCCGCGAGGCGGCGCCGCGCTGGGAAATCCAGCCGGTCACCAATGGCCTGGCCAATATCCGCTTCGAGCGGGTGCGGCCGCACTCCGAAACTCCTGCCGATGCCGTGCGCGCTCTGTATGTCACCCGCGACGGGTTGAATTTCGTGGTCAACCTGTTTGCTGACGAGGAGGGTAACTGGGCCCATTTTTCGGTTACTGCCGAACCGAGCGCAGTGCGCGACATTGGCGATGTCGAAGTTACGGCAGGGGCCGACGAACAGCGTCTGCTGGCCGACGCCGCAGCGGTCGATGCGCGTCTTTCGTCGTGGCAGTTCGCCCTGCCCGAGCGCAAGTTCGGTTTGATGACCCGTCGCCTGGAGGACCTGCTGGTCGCGCAGGACAGCTGAAACCCGCTCTCAGGGCTGGAGCAGGGCCGGGTCAATCGCGGAGAAGATGTCGGCGGTTTGCTCAAGAAACGGGTTCATTGCCGAGCTTTTGCGCCAGACCATGGCGATGGTGCGGCGCGGCGGATGGCCCGAAAACGTTCGCGTGACGAGGTTTTCGGTGGGCGCGACCGGTGGTTTCACCGACAGCGTCGGCATCAGCGTGATGCCGGTGTTGGCTGCCACCATTTGCCGCAGGGTTTCCATGCTGGTGGCGTGAAAATCCAGGTTTTCATGCGCGCCGGTCATCTGGCAGACTTCCAGGGCATGCTCGCGCAGGCAGTGACCGTCTTCGAGCAGCAGCAACTCCTGATTCTCCAGGTCGGCCAGGGTTAGCGTCTGGAGCCGACTCAAGGGGTGTCCTTCCGGCATTGCCACCACGAACGGCTCCTCGAACAGGGTGCGCGTGACCAGGCGCTCGGTGCCGACCGGCAGGGCCAGGATGCCGGCGTCGAGCTGCCCTTGGGCCAGCATGTCAAGAATATGCTCGGTTTTTTCCTCGAACAGGCGCAGCGTCAGGCGCGGAAAGCGCCGCCGGATAGTCGGGATTACATGAGGCAGCAGGTAGGGCGCCAGGGTCGGGAAAATCCCCAGCCGGAGCAGGCCGCTTTCGGGATCGCAGGCTTGCCGGGCCAGGCTGCGCATGGCCTCGACTTCATCGAGAATGCGCCGGCAGCGCTCGACCACCTGCTCGCCGACGCGTGTGAGCATGACCTTGCGCGGGGTGCGCTCGACCAGCTGGACGTCCAGTTCTTCCTCCAGCTTGCGAATCTGCGTGCTCAGGGTGGGCTGGCTGACAAAACAGCGCTCGGCGGCCTTGCTGAAATGGCGTAGATCGGCCAGAGTGACCAGGTACTGCATGGCCCGGATATTCATTGCTGGGAGGCGCCGGATGGATGAGTTCGCCGGCCATTCTACGCTCGGGTACCATACGGGGATGAAAGGGGATTGCAAGCATTCGCCCGGTGCACGTCTCCACTGGTCATCCTGGGCGGTCGGGTTGGGGCTGTTGCTCGTGCTCGGTTTTTTTACCGAGCTTCTATACCGAATCGAAAATCAGCGCCTCTTTGAGGACGATCAGATTCGCCTGACCATCCCGGTTCCGGGCGGTGCATGGCAGTTGGGTGCGGTTGGGGTTGGTGTGAATGCGTTGGTCTGGTCTATATCGATCTGGACGGATTCAAGGCGGTCAACGACCGAATGGGGCATCGGACCGGCGATGAAGTCCTGAGCCAGGTTGCCTGGCGCATGCGCCAGGCCCTGGCCAAGAACGATTTCCTGTGCCGCGTCGGTGGAGATGAGTTTGTCGCTGTGCTGAAACAGGCGGGCGACATCGATGAAGTCCTGGCGCGCATCGAGCCAATGCTGGGCGCGATCAGGGAACCGATTGTCGATTTCCGCGAGCCGATCCGGCTGGATGCCTCGGTGGGTGTTGCCATCTTCCCGGACGACGGTGTCCGGGAATCGGAGTTGATGGCCGTCGCCGATGAAAGAATGTATGCCCGAAAAGTGCGCCGACGCGGTCAGGAATAGCCAATGGCCACGGCGATGCCGATAAACAGCAGGGCCAGCGTCGCGTAAAGGGCAAGCACGGGCAGTATCCAGCGCGCCCAGACGGCCCAGTCGATGCGCGCAGCACCGAGCACGCCCATCAGCGTGGCCGAGGTCGGGATGATCAGGTTGGTCAGGCTGTCGCCGAGCTGAAAGCACAACACCGTGACCTGGCGCTGAATTCCGACTAGGTCGCCCAGCGGGGCCATCAGCGGCATGGTCAGGGCGGCCTGACCGGAGCCGGAAGGCACCAGGAAATTGAGCACCGCCTGAACAAAAAACATCAGCCAGGCCGAGACCATTTCGGGCAGATGGGTCAGCAGCGAGGCCAGCGCGAACAGGATGCTGTTCATCACCGATGCCTCGGCCGGATTGGTGCCGCCCAGCAGCAGCACCAGGCCGCTGGCCAGCCCGACCACCAGCACGGCCGGCACCAGCCCGGCCGCGCCCTCCCGGAAAGCCCGGGCCTGGTCATTGGCCGGCAGGCGGTTCGGTCCGGGCAGCAGGTAGAGCAGCCCGATGACCAGGCCGAGGGTAAAGAACTGGGCCGCGATTTCGGGGATGAAGTACTGGCGAGCCATCACCCCCCAGATGACCCAGCCCACGCCGGTCACGATCAGTCCCAGGGCGAGCGCGTCGCGGGCCGAAAACCGAACCTGTGCCGCGCTGGTCACCCCCATGGTGCGGAAATGCTCGTCGGTCTCATGGACCGGGGAGGCCTCCGGCGAACGATAGACCTTGCGCGCCCACCACAAGGTGATGGTAATGCCCACAACGGTGAAAACCGCCCACATGATCATGCGCAACGGCGCGCCGCTCAGGATCGGCACATCGGCAATGCCCTGGGCGATGGCCACGTTGAAGGGATTCATCCAGCTCGCGGCGAACCCGACCCGCGAGGCGACAAAGGTAACCAGCACCGCGGTAATCCCGTCGTAGCCCAGGCGCACGATGATGGGGGCGAGCAAGATGACAAAGGCGATGGTTTCCTCGCTCATGCCGAAAATCGCTCCGCCGAGCGAAAACAGGAAAAACAGCAGCGGCAGGACAACAATGGGCTCGCGCTCGCTGCGCTGGATGAGCGCGCGCACGCCGCGGTCGATGCAACCGGTCTTCATGATGATGCCGAAGGCGCCCCCGACCACCAGCAGAAAGGCCATGATGCCAATGGCCGAACTCATGCGCGAGCCCGAGGTCAGCCCCTCGAACGGGGCGTTGAGAAAGCCGACGGCGTCGGGGTCAGCGCGAAACAGCGGCGTGCCCGGGGCCCCGTCGGTGCTCACGTGGAAGCTGGAGAGCTCGACCGGCTGCAGGTTGCCGTCGGCATCGGTCTGGACGTCGAAGCTGCCGGCCGGTACGACAAAGCTCAGAACCACCAGGGCCAGCGCGACCCAGAACAGGATGACCAGCGTATCCGGCGTTCGTCGCGGCGCCGGTCCGCTGCTCATGCTGCGGCGACCGGGTGGGCACGGGTGATCAGGGCTTCCAGGTCCAGACCTTTCGGCAGCTGGCCATACAGGCTCGTGGGCCCGGCCTGCAGGCGCCCGGCCCGGAACGCCTCGCTGACCTGGTCCGTGTCGCTGTCGAGCATCAGGGCGCCTTGCAGGGCCACGGCGATGTCCTCGACGATGCGCCGCGCGCCAGCCGGCCGGCCGGCGCTGTCGCCGACGCCGTCCTGGATGCGCTGGAGGCACAAGGCCAGGCCGGGCTCGGAGCGCGCATGCGGCTCGATCAGGGCCACGAGGGCTTCCAGGCAGCGCGGTTCACGCTCCAGGGCGCGCAGCACGTCCAGGCACTGGATATTGCCCGAGCCTTCCCAGATGGCGTTGACCGGTGCCTCGCGGTAGAGGCGCGGCAGAATGAATTCCTCGACGTAGCCGGCACCGCCCATGCATTCCTGGGCCTCGTTGATGACGCCGACGGCGCGCTTGCAGACCCAGTACTTGGCCACCGGCGTGGCAATCCGGGCCAGCAGTTCGGATAACTCGTCGCCGGCGCTGGCCTGTTCGAAACGGGCCGCCAGATGCAGCGCCAGCCGCATCGCGGCCTCGGATTCCACTGCCAGGTCGGCCAGCACATTCATCATCAGCGGCTGCCGGTCCAGTGAAGCGCCGAACGCCAGGCGCTGGTGACAGTGATGGATGGCCTGGGCGACGGCCTGGCGCATCAGCGCAGCCGAGCCGATGACACAATCAAGCCGAGTCTCGCCGACCATGCGGATAATGCTGGCCACACCGCGGCCGGGTTCGCCAATCAACTGGGCCCAGGTGCCGGGATACTCGATTTCCGATGACGCGTTGGAATGGTTGCCAAGCTTGTCTTTCAGGCGCTGGATGCGGATCGGGTTGACGCTGCCGTCGGGACGCCAGCGCGGAACCAGAAAACAACCCGGCCCCTCCGGTGTCTGGGCAAGACTCAGAAAAGCATCCGACATGGGCGCTGAGCAGAACCATTTGTGGCCGATCAGTTCGTAGGCCTGGCCGGGTCCGGATGTTGCCAGCGGCCGGGCCATGGTGGTATTGGCCCGAACATCCGAGCCGCCCTGTTTTTCGGTCATGGCCATGCCGAGCGTGACCCCGTTTTTGGCTTCGGCGGGACGGAAGGACGGGTCGTAGGCGCCGGCCAGTAAGCGTGCTTCCCAGATCCCGGCCACCTCGGGCTGTAGGCGCAGCGATGGAATTGCTGCATGGGTCATGGTGATCGGGCACATGGTGCCGGCTTCGAACTGGTTGTGCAGATACATCAGGGCCGAGCGAGCGACCCGCGCGCCCGGCTGCCCGCTCCAGGTCAGGGTGCTCAGGCCGTGGCTGATGCCCAGCTCCATCAAGCGGTGGTAGCTGGGGTGGAACTCGACCTGATCGACCCGATGCCCGTAGCGGTCGTGGGTGCGCAGTTCCGGTTTGTGCCGGTTGGCCAGGACGCCCAGCTCAAGGATTTCGTGACCGGCGATGTAGCCGTAGGCCTGCAGCCGATCCTCGAAGGCAGCCGCGCCTTCGCGCCGCACCGCGGCGCGCAGCGCAGTGTCGCCCAGGTAGGCGTTGTATTGGTCCAGAGGCTCAGGCTGGTTGAGCACCTCGTGGGTGGCATCGAACATGGTCAGTCATCGCCCAGGGCGAGCACCTCCCGGAGGAACAGGGTTTCGGCTTCGCGCTGGAAGTCGCGGTTGGACTGGCGGGAGAAACCGTGGCCTTCGTCGAGGGCGAGCAGGTACCAGGGATCGCCGCCGGCGTTGCGTACGGCTTCCAGAATCTGCTCGGCTTCAGAGGCCGGCACGCGCGGGTCGTTGGCGCCCTGGATGATGAACAGCGGGGCGGTGATGCGCTCGGCGTTGTTCGTCGGCGAAATGGACTCCAGGAACTCGCGCACCTCCGGATCGCGCTCGTCGCCGTATTCGGCCCGGCGCAGGTCGCGCCGGTAGCCGGCGGTGTTTTCCAGGAAGGTGACGAAGTTGGAAATGCCGACGATGTTGATCCCGCCGGCCAGGCGGTCGGAGTAATGCACCAGGCTGGCCAGCACCATGTAGCCACCGTAGGATCCCCCAAAGACCACGACCCGATCCTCGTCGAGGTCAGGCTGCTCGGCAATCCAGTCGAGCAGTGCGCCGATATCGAACACGGAGTTCTCGCGCAGGAACACGTTGTCGAGATTTACGAACTCGTTGCCGTAGCCGCGGGACCCGCGCACGTTGGGTACGGCAACGGCAGCGCCGAGTTCGTGGACCCAGTACATGAAGGTGGAGCTGAAGCCCGGTCGGGCCTGGGACTCGGGGCCGCCGTGGATGGAGACGATCACCGGGTGCGGGCCCTCGCCGTCCGGCCGATGGATGAAGGCTGGTATTTCCAGTCCGTCGAAACTCTCGAAGCGGATCAGTTCGGGCGGCTGAAAGCGCGAAGTATCCAGGCCGCCGACCTCGGACTCGGTCCAGCGCACCAGCTCGCCGCTGTCCAGTTCCAGCACCCAGGCGTCTCCCGGCGAGCCGGCGTAGCTGTGGCTGAAGGCCAGGCGCTCGCCGTCCGGGCTGAAGCGCAAGCCACCGATCAACCCGGTGGGCAACTGCGGCGCTTCGGGCCGCTCGCCGGTCTCCAGGTTCAGGAAATGCAGCTCGGCGATGCCGCCGGCATTGATGGTGTAGGCCAGCAGGCGGCCGTCGGGCGACAGGTCCATGGCCTGGACGTCCCAGGGATGTTCGCTGACCAGTTCAATGGCGCCGCTGTCCAGGTCGATGGTCTTGATGCGACGGAACTCGGCGCCGGCATCGGTGACCACGAACAGCTTGTCGCCATCGGCCGAGAAGCGGGCCGCACCATAGGCGACCTGCTGATCCGGGTTGATCTGCACCATCTCGCCGCTGTCGAGCTTAAGCAGGAACAGGCGCGCCTCGTTGATGGAAATGTAGCGCGTCAGCAGCAGTCGGCTACCGTCGGGGGACCACTCGGCAGGAACCGTCGTGCCCTCGGCCTGCACAAGCAGACGGCGCGAGCCGGGGTCGGCCGGGTCGGCGACCCAGATCTTGTGGTTCGGTTCCTCCCAGGTGGTCGAAGCCCAGGCGACCTTCGCGCCGTCGGGCGACCAGCTCGGACTCAAGTTGCGCGTGCCGCTTTCGGTGAACTGGATGCTGCGCGCGGTCGCCGGATCGAACAGAAAGCCCTGGAAGAACTCATCACCGCCGACGTCGCGGGCGAACATGAATTGACCCGAGCCATCGGGCCGTACGCTGGCCCCGCTGGTGCGCTCATCATAGAAAGTGATCTGGCGCCGCTGGCCCATGGGCCGGGCCACGTGGTGGATCTGGTTGGTCTCGCCGAAGCGCGTGAGGATGTAGATGCCGCCGTCGGGGGCAAAGTCCGAAAACGAAGCCGAGCGAACGTTCTGGTACTGGCGCAGGCGCTGGCGCACCTCGGCAGGAATCTCGGGGATGTTTTCCATCACCAGATTGCCTTGCTGGACGCGCTCGGGCTCAGAATCGGCGGCCACAGGGCCGGTACACCAGAGGCCGAGCACCAGCCCGGTCAGCGCAACGGGAAAAAGTTTCGAGCGGGTTGGGATCATGGCGGGCAATTTCCGTTCAAGAGGTTGAATTTTCAGCTGCCAGGCAGAATCAGCCCGGCCAACGCGCGGCGGTTCTCGCTCATCAGAACGTTGAAGGTACGCGCGGCAGCGACCAGGGTCATGCACTCCAAGCCGACGCCGTGGCGCAGAAACAGCTGCTGAATGGCGGCGGAGGGAAACTGGGGCCGGTCGCCGGCGCCGAGCAGAACCACTTCGGGCTGCGGGTCGAGCAGGGCGGCGACAGTGTCTTTGTCAAGGTCGCTGAGCGCGCATACGGGCCAATCGGGGTTGAGCAAGCGTGCGCCCACGATCAGGCTGCTGGTGAACTCGCGGTCGTCGATGACCAGGCGGTCTGGCCGGGCGGAACGGATGGCGTGGTGATTGCCGGGCTTGTGCTCGGTCAGGTTCAGCATGGTCTACGGTCGCAGTCTAGGTGGGCAGGACGATCTGCGGCTTTTTCGGGTGACGTAGATAGTAGCAGGCGACCTGGCCGATCTGGTGAACCGCTTCGGCACCGGACAGGCGGACAATTTCGGCATTCCAGTCATCGCGTTGGGCGCGATCACCGCGCAGCTTGACCTTGATCAGCTCGTGATGGTCGAGGGCTTGAACGATCTCGGCGCGTACGTTGTCGGTCAGCCCCTTGTCGGCGACGGTGACGACAGGGGCGAGGTCATGGGTCAGGCCCCTGAGATATTTGCGTTGGGAATTGCTCAGGCTCATGGTGCAGGCGGTGATAAGGTGAACCACAGTGTACCGTTTTCGCCTGAAAGAGAAAGGCAGAGTGCCGCGTGTCCAGGGCCTGGAAAAACCGCCAGCAGAAAGATCCGTTCGTGCAGCAGGCCCGAACCGACGGCTATCGTGCGCGCGCCGCCTACAAGTTGCGCGAACTGGCTGATCGCGACCGCCTGTTCGACGGCGTGCAGCGCGTGGTCGACCTCGGGGCCGCGCCCGGCAGCTGGTCGCAGGTGGCCCGGGAGGCGGTTGGCGGGCACGGTCGGGTGATTGCTCTGGACGTGCTGGAGATGGCTCCTGTGGAAGGAGTGACCTTTCTGCAGGGCGATTTTCGTGAAGACGAGGTGCTTGCTGCCCTCGAGGAGGCCCTGGGCGGGGAGCGAGTCGACCTTGTCTTGTCGGACATGGCACCCAACCTGTCGGGGATCGGACCGTCGGACCAGGCGCGCAGCGTTCATCTGGCCGAGCTGGCCCTGGCGTTCGCCCGCGACTGGCTGGATCGTTCGGGCCGATGCGTGGTCAAAGTGTTCCAGGGCGCAGGCTTCGATGACCTTCTCGCGGAGTTTCGGCAAACCTTCCGAACCGTCAAGGTTCGCAAGCCCGAGGCCTCGCGCGCCGGAAGCCGGGAAGTTTACCTGGTCGGCATCGGCCTGCGATGACGTGACGACCGGGTAGAGGGCGCCAGGCTCGCTCTGGCGTACAATGTCGGCCATGTTCTTGTATCTGAATTGGAGATAAGCGTTGAGCGATTTTGCCAAAAACCTGCTGATGTGGATTGTCATCGCGATGGTCCTGATGAGCGTATTCAACTACTACTCGCAGCCGCAGGAACAGCAAACCCGCGAGATGACCTACTCGATGTTTCTCGAAGAGGTTCGCGGCGGCGCCATGGATCGGGTCCAGATCCAGGAGAGCTCCGGGTCGAAAAACATCACCGCGTTCACCCGCGATGGCCGCACGGTGCAGGTGCTGGCCCCGCGCGATGACGGCTTGATCAAGGACCTGCTCGACAACCGGGTGGAGATCGAGGCCCGTGAGCCCGAGCGCCGCTCGGTGGTGGTTGATATTCTGATCAGCCTGCTGCCGGTGCTGGTTCTGGTGGGTCTGTGGGTGTATTTCATGCGCCAGATGCAGGGTGGCGGCATGGGCGGTCGTGGCGGAGCCATGAGCTTCGGCAAGTCGCGCGCCAAGCTGCAGGGAGAGGATCAGGTCAAGGTCACTTTCCAGGACGTGGCCGGTTGCGAAGAGGCCAAGGACGAGGTCACCGAACTGGTTGATTTCCTGCGCTCGCCGGCCAAGTTCCAGCGCCTGGGCGGGCACATCCCAAAAGGGATTTTGATGGTCGGCCCACCGGGTACCGGCAAGACCCTGCTGGCGCGAGCCATTGCCGGCGAGGCCCGGGTGCCCTTTTTCTCGATTTCCGGCTCCGATTTCGTCGAAATGTTCGTCGGCGTGGGGGCCTCGCGCGTTCGCGACATGTTCGAAACGGCGAAGAAGCATGCACCGTGCATCATCTTCATCGAAGAGATTGACGCTGTCGGTCGCCAGCGCGGCGCCGGCCTCGGCGGCGGTCACGACGAGCGCGAACAGACCCTCAATCAGCTGCTGGTCGAGATGGATGGTTTTGAAGGCAATGAGGGCATCATCCTGATTGCCGCAACCAACCGTCCGGACGTGCTGGACCAGGCCCTGTTACGCCCCGGGCGCTTTGACCGCCAGGTGGTGGTGCCCCTGCCGGACCTGAAAGGCCGCGAGCAGATCCTGAAGGTTCACATGCGCAAGGTGCCGATTGGTGACGACGCCGAGCCGCGCGTGATTGCCCGCGGTACTCCGGGCTTTTCCGGGGCCGACCTGGCCAACCTGGTCAACGAGGCCGCGCTGTTTGCCGCCCGGCAGGACTCGCGTACGGTGCGCCAGGCCCATTTCGATCAGGCCAAGGACAAGATCATGATGGGCGCCGAGCGCAAGTCCATGGTCATGTCGGAAGACGACAAGCGCCTGACCGCCTACCACGAGGCCGGTCATGCCATTGTCGGTCGGATCGTGCCCGAGCATGACCCGGTCTACAAGGTCACCATCATTCCGCGCGGACGGGCCCTGGGTGTGACCATGTTCTTGCCCGAGGAAGACAAGTACTCAATGACCCGGAAGCAGCTCAATTCCCAGCTCGCCAGCCTGTTTGGCGGGCGCGTGGCCGAAGAGCTGATTTACGGCATGGATAACGTCACCACGGGCGCCTCCAACGACATCGAGCGGGCCTCGCAGCTGGCCCGCAACATGGTCACCAAATGGGGCTTGTCCGATGCCATGGGCCCGCTCGCGTACGGCGAAAACGAAGACGAAGTCTTCCTGGGCCGGTCCGTTACCCAGCACAAGCATATTTCCGACGAGACCCATCGCCAGCTCGACAAGGAAGTCCGTCGAATTATTGACCAGGCCTATGACACGGCCAAGCAGATTCTCGAGGAGCACCGACCCAAGCTGGAGATGATGGCCGAAGCTCTGATGCGGTACGAGACCATCGATGTCAAGCAGATCGATCAGATCATGTTGGGGCACGAGCCGGATCCACCCGAGGGCTGGAACGATACCCCGCCACCGCCCGGTGCGCCCGGCGGTGACGATGGCGAACAGCCCGACGGAGAGCCGGCGCCCGGCTGAGTCCAGCTTGCCAGTCCAGCGAAAACGCCGGCCCCCGAGGCCGGCGTTTTCGTTAGCGGCCCCGCCATGGAACGGCGCCGAGGGTACACTACACCCCATGTCTGAAACGCTGGCACAACGCATCGGTGCGGCTCACCGCAGCGAACGGCCACTGGTCATGGGGGTGGTCAACGTCACCCCGGATTCCTTTTCCGACGGCGGCCGCTTCGATCGGCCCGAGCGGGCGGTGGAACACGGCCTGGAGCTGTTGCAGCAGGGTGCCGACATGCTGGATATCGGCGGTGAATCCACCCGGCCGGGGTCGGAACCGGTTGGCGCGGAAGAGGAGCTGGCCCGGGTGGTGCCGGTAATCACCGGCCTGCGCGCTCAAACCGAGGCGCCCATTTCGATCGACACGACCAAGCCTGCCGTGATGCGCGCGGCGGCGGCGGCCGGAGCCGATATGATCAACGACGTCTGCGCCCTGACCGTGCCCGGGGCGCTGGATGCTGCGCTGGAATGCCGGTTGCCGGTCTGTCTGATGCACATGCAGGGGCGTCCGCGCACCATGCAGAACAAGCCCGAGTACAGCGACGTTGTCGCCGAGGTGCTGGGTTTTTTTCAGCGCCGGGTCCAGGCTTGTCTTGCCGCCGGCCTGGCGCGCGAAAACCTGGTGCTCGACCCGGGTTTTGGTTTCGGCAAAACCCTGGCACACAACCTGGCCTTGTTGCAGCGCCTGCGCGAACTCAATAGCCTGGGGTACCCGCTGCTGGTGGGTGTCTCCAGAAAGTCCATGCTGGGTGCCATTACCGGCCGGCAGATTCCTGACCAGCGCGTGGCCGCCTCGGTGGCTGCGGCCCTGCTTGCGGCCCAGCGCGGAGCCGCCATTGTGCGCGTGCATGACGTGGCCGAAACGGTCGATGCGCTCAAGGTCTGGCAGGCCCTGGCTGAACTGGAAGAAAAACAAGGAAACTGAACATGCAATATTTTGGAACCGACGGCATTCGCGGTCGCGTCGGTGAAGCGCCGATTACTGCTGGATTCGTTCTCAAACTGGGTTGGGCGGCCGGGCGGGTGCTGGTCGAGGGCAGCGATGAACGCTGCAAAGTGGTCATCGGCAAGGACACGCGCATCTCCGGTTACCTGTTTGAATCGGCCCTGGAAGCCGGGCTGGCGGCGGCCGGCGTGGATGTGTTTTTGCTCGGCCCCATGCCGACGCCGGCGATTGCTCATCTGACCCGGAGCATGGGGGCGGCAGCCGGGATCGTGATCTCGGCCTCGCACAACCCATACGAAGACAACGGCATCAAGTTCTTCTCGGCTGAAGGCCTCAAGCTGGACGATCGGGTTCAGCAGTCCATTGAGGCCATGCTGGACCAGCCGATGACGCACGTGGACCCGCATCGTCTGGGCCGGGCCGCGCGCGTGGATGATGCGGTCGGGCGCTATATCGAGTACTGCAAGGGCACGGTGACCTGGGGGACGCGCTTTGACGGGCTGAAAATCGTGCTCGATTGTGCCAACGGCGCCACCTATCGCATCGCGCCGGAGGTGTTCCGCGAGCTGGGGGCAGAAGTGGTCTGCATTCACAATCACCCTGACGGGCTCAATATCAACGAGCAGTGCGGATCCACCCACCCGGCCAGCCTGGCCGCCAAAGTGCGTTCCGAGCATGCCGATCTGGGCATTGCCTTTGATGGTGATGGCGACCGCATGGTGATGGTCGACCACACAGGTGAGCTGGTTGACGGCGACCAGATTCTGTATCTGCTGGCTTCGGCCCGGCGCGCCGCCGGGCAGATGTTCGGCGGAGTAGTGGGCACCGTAATGAGCAACTTCGGCCTTGAGGAAGCATTTGCCCGCCTGGAAGTGCCCTTCGAGCGCAGCAAGGTGGGCGATCGCTATGTCCACGAGTGCCTGTGCCGGAAAGGCTGGGTGCTGGGTGGTGAGGCCTCGGGGCATATCCTGTGCCTGGATCGGGCCTCGACCGGCTGCGGTATCGTCAGCGCGCTGCAGGTGGTTGAGGTCGTCGCCTCTGGTCGCCAGGCCCTGGCCGCCCTGGTGACCGGCATGCACAAGTACCCGCAGGTCATGATCAACGTGCCGGTCAGCGGCAATGCCCGCGAGGTGGTGGACAGCGATCCGGAGGTGGCAGCGGCCAGACGCAATGCAGAGCAGCGCCTGGCCGGGAAGGGCCGGGTGATTCTCAGGCCATCAGGGACCGAACCGGTGGTGCGGGTGACCGTGGAGGGGCGTGACAGAACCGAGGTTCAGGCCATTGCAGACGAGCTGGCCCAAGTCGTGACCGGGGCTGTCACCTCGTAAGGTCGGTTTGGTCCGGTTCGCCATCCAGCGGATTCCGGGTAATCGTTGCCTGGACCTGGAAGCGCCGGAACAGGAGATGCACTTCCTGCCCAGCGCGAAACTGTCCGGCCCGGGTCAACGCCGTACCGTCAGCATCCCTGACTACGGCATACCCGCGCTCCAGGACCCGAAGCGGGCTGACATTGTCGAGCGCCCGGGTCTGCCCGGTCAGCCGATCCTGGAGCCGATCAAGCTGGCGGCGCACGGCCAGCGCCAGGCGATGCCGGAGCGCCGCCAGGCGGTCCTGTCCATGGTTCAGGCGGCTGCGCGGGGAGGCGCTTTGCAGACGCTGCCCCAGCGCTGCTGCACGCTGTTGTTCAGACTGGATTTTTCGGCGTATGGCACGCCCCAGCCGTTGCTCGAGTCGAATGCAGTGATCGAGGGATTCCTGCAGACGGCGCTGCGGGTGCCGGGTGGTCAGGCGGCGATCCAGGTAATCGAGGCGCTGGGCCTGTTGATCCAGCGCGCGTTGGGTCGTGCGGCGCAATCGTTCTTCCAGCCCGTTCAGTTGCCGCTTCAGGGCCGGGCCGTCCGGCGTGACCGCGGCTGCGGCCGCGCTCGGAGTCGGCGCGCGCAGGTCGGCGACGAAGTCAGCGATGGTGAAATCGGTTTCGTGGCCCACTCCGCAGGCGACGGGCGTTTTCAGGGCGGCGATCGTGCGCGCCAGTTGCTCGTCGTTGAATGCCCAGAGATCTTCCAGGGAACCGCCGCCGCGGGCCAGCAGCAAGACCTCGGCGAAACCGTCGCGGTCGGCCGCAAGCAGCGCCCGGATCAGCTCGGCCGGGGCCTGCTCACCCTGGACCTGGGCGGCATACACGCGCACCCGGGCCAGCGGCCAGCGCTGGGCCAGAACGTTGAGGATGTCGCGCACGGCCGCGCCGCTGGGGCTGGTGATCACCCCGATGCGCGCCGGCCAGGCCGGCAGCGGCTGTTTGCGCTCCGATGCGAACAGTCCCTCCTGCTCCAGCTTTCGCTTCAGCGCTTCAAACGCCTGCTGCAACGCACCGGCACCGGCGGCGAGCAGGCCATCGGCAATCAGCTGGTAGTCGCCGCGCGGCTCGTACAGACTCAGGCGGCCGCGAACCAGGACCTCATCGCCATTGGCCGGTCGGAAGCCCAGACCGGTGGCATTGCCCCGAAACAGCGCGCAGCGGATCTGGGCCCTGGCGTCCTTGAGGCTGAAATACAGGTGGCCGGAGGCCGGTCGGGCCAGGTTGGAGATTTCACCGCGCAGCCAGATGCGCGCAAAGCCGGCCTCCAGGTGGGTGCGGACCTCGCGATTGATCTCGGAGGGTGAATAGATGGCGGTTTCAGGGCCGGGGGCAGCAGGTCTCATAGCCCGGATTATACGGATCGATCAGGCTCCGCAGACTTTTTGGACAGGCCAATTGCGCTATCCTTTGCGCCCCTTTTTAGTTGATCCGGAATATGAGCGAGACGGCTGATTTTTCGTCCGAGCAGCACCGCCTGATCCTGCGCCAGACCCGACTGGAAGACTACCAGGATGTAGCTGCCATCATGGACAATGTGTACCCGGGTGGGCTGGACGGTGCCTGGACCCGGGCCCAATTCGAGTCGCAGGTTCAGCGCTTCCCCGAGGGCCAGCTGTGCATTGAGGACAACGGCCAGGTGGTGGCTGCAGCGATCTCCATGGTGGTCAAGTACAGCCGCTGGGGCCATGACCACAAGTACTGGGATATTGTCGGTAATGGCTACCTGACCACGCATGATCCCAAGGGCGACGTGCTCTACGGGGTGGACGTGTTTGTCGACCCCGACTACCGCGACCTGCGCCTAGGCCGACGGCTGTACGACGCGCGCAAGGAGTTGTGCGAAAGCCTCAACCTGCGCGGCATCGTGGTCGGCGGGCGCATTCCCGGCTACCACAAGCACAAGGACGAACTGACCCCGCGCCAGTACGTGGCCAAGGTGCGCTCGCGGGAACTCACCGACCCCATTCTGACCTTCCAGCTGGCCAACGACTTCCAGGTCCGCAAGATCGTGCGCGGCTACCTGCCGGATGATCAGGCCTCGGCCGGCCATGCCGTGCTGCTGGAATGGGTCAACGTGTATTTCGAGGAGGACATGCCCGGCGCGGTCGGAGGACGTCCCTCGGACGTGCGCATCGGTGCGGTCCAGTGGCAGATGCGCCCGACCCGCACGCTCGAAGACCTGTTCTCCCAGATCGAGTACTTTGTCGATGCCGTGTCCGGCTACCAGGCCGACGTCGTGCTGTTCCCGGAGTTCTTCAATGGCCCCATGATGGCGGCCTACAATGACCAGGGCCCGGCTGAGGCGGTCCGCCAGCTGGCCGGCTACACCGAGCAGATTCGCGACAAGATGCAGCGCTTCGCCGTCTCCTACAACATCAACATCGTCGCCGGTTCCATGCCCGAGTACGACGGCGAGGAGCTGCGCAACGTCTGCTACCTGCTGCGGCGCGACGGCACCTGGGACCGTCAGTACAAGATTCATGTCACTCCGGATGAAAAGAGCTACTGGGGTTTGAAAGGCGGCAACCAGGTGGCCGTCTTCGACACCGATTTCGGCAAGATCGGCATCCTGGTCTGCTACGACGTCGAATTTCCCGAGCTGCCCCGGCTGCTGGCCGAGGAGGCGATGCAAATCCTGTTTGTGCCGTACTGGACCGATACCAAGAACGCCTACCTGCGCGTTCGGCGCTGTGCCCAGGCCCGGGCGATTGAAAACGAGTGCTACGTGGTCATCACCGGCTCGGTCGGCAACCTGCCGCGGGTCGAGAACATGGACATGCAGTACTCTCAGGCAGCCGTGTTCACGCCCTCGGATTTCGCCTTTCCGCATGACGCCATTGCCCATGAGGCCACGGCTAATACCGAGACCATGCTGATTGCCGACCTCGACCTGGACAACCTGCGCGAGATTCGCTCGCATGGATCGGTGCGCAACCTGGCCGACCGACGGCTGGATCTCTACCAGCTGCGCTGGCGGGCTCGTGACAACGGAAAAGATTAGCGTCCGGTTAACGTGTGCCGGCAGGCGGCTTGGTATCATTGCGGCTGGCTTACATGAAACAGGAATGAACTGATGTGGGAGGGTACTGTTGGACTGATCCTCGGAATGCTGGTCGGCGGAGCGATCGTGGGCTTGTGGCTGCAGCGCGGCGGCGGCTCGGGCCAATCGGTGGCCGAACTCAAGCGTGAAAATGCGCGCTTCCGGGAAGACGTCAACGAGCATTTTGTCCAGACTGCCGAGTTGATCAACCAGCTGACCGACAGCTACAAGGCGGTATTCGACCACTTGAGTGACGGCGCCGAGAAACTGGTGGATGCAGAGGTGGTGCGCGAGCGTATGCCGCAGGTCACCGATGAAGAGGTTCGCCTCAAGCGGATCGGTTCACCGCGCCCGGCCGAAACCGAACAAGCGCCGGAAGACGAGCCTGAGCCGCCGTCGGAGGCGCCTGCCGAGGCCACGACCAAGCCGCAGAACGAGGCTGAGCCAGAGGCGGATGAGCTGGCCGGGGAACAGGCGGAGACCCCAAGCCAGGAAGCGAAAGAGCCGGAATCCAAAGATCCAGGACAGGAAGAGCCTGAGAAATCACAGGAACCCACGCCCGACCAGCCTGAAGATCCGCAGGCCGATGCCGATGAGGACGAAGAGGCGAAACGTCGCCGCGAGTCATAGTGCCGGCCCGCCGTGGCGCGACGCTGAAATCGGTACCGGCGGTCGCTGGATCAGCACAAGGTTCGGCCGCCTGGTCGCGACCCGCCAGCCAAACCTCTGGCCCAGGACGGTAAAGGTCTGCGGCCGGTAGAACACTACGTGGGTCGGGTCGCGGCGGTAGTGCCAGTCGGCAAAGCGGTTATCGTTGGTCTGGAAACGGGTCATGACAACCAGCCAGCCGCTTGGTTTGAGCAGGTCATGGAGCCGTTCGAATTCGGCAGCCGGATCGTGGAAATGCTCGGCGGTCTCGGTGCAGGTGATCGCTTCGAAGCGCTGATCAAGAAAGGACGGATCCGGTCGATAGAGCGGATCGTAGAGTCGAACCCGGTAGCCGCGCTCGCGCAGCATCATGCCGAGCGCAGGTCCGGGTCCACAGCCGTAATCAAGAACGGTTGCACCGACGCGCACCCGCTGGCCAACCGCTTCGGCGGCCGGCTGCAGAAAGCGACGATAGCCGGGATCATCCACGCTGTTTTGATGGCGATCGTATTCGGCCCGTTCCTCGCGCCGAGTCGGGCGCTGCGCCGGGTCGAGGAAACTTGCCCGGCAATGCCGGCAGCGCCAGTAGACCCGGCCAGCAACGGTGAGCAGATGCCGCGGATTCGCACTGGTGCAAACCGGACAGGGTGGCGTCATGGCAATCTCTGCTTGCGGCGTTCGGGCACCGGGGATGTGTGTTCGCAGGTCTGCTCGTCCGGGGTGCGCAGTCATGAAAAAAAAGCCCGCCAGCAGGCGGGCTTGGGGTCTTCGTTTTATCCTCGGGGACCTGAATTTGGTGGAGGCGGCGGGAGTCGAACCCGCGTCCGCAAACCTTCTGATCCTGGTTCTACATGCTTAGCCACTCGATTTTTTCTCGTTACGACACCGCCCAAGTGGCAGGGCATATGTCGCAACCAGCGTCAGTTTGATTTAACACCAATGCCCTGAGGCGCAACACGGTGCGATCCTGCTAGATGATCCCCGGTTCAGAAGCGCAGGCTCAACTGATGGGGAGCAGGCTGGTTTTTAGG
>PXBD01000061.1 GCA_003565625.1 Gammaproteobacteria bacterium | reverse complement strand
GGCTACGGCGTGGTCGCCCCGGAATACGACTGGAACGACTACGCCGGCCTGGATGTCACCGGCAAAACCGTCGTGATCCTGGTCAACGATCCCGGCTTTGCCACCGGCGATGACGAGCTGTTCAATGGGCGCGCCATGACCTACTACGGCCGCTGGACCTACAAGTATGAGGAGGCGGCCCGCCAGGGTGCCGCAGCGGCCCTGATCGTGCATGACACCGAGCCGGCTTCCTATCCGTGGGAGGTGGTGACCAATTCGTGGTCACAGGCCCAGTTTGAGCTCGGCGAGTCGGGTGAGGAGCCGCTGATGGCGATCGAGGGCTGGGTCACCCTGGATGGCGCGCGCGACCTGTTTGCCCGCAGCGGCCAGGATTTCGATGCGCTGATGGAGCAGGCAAAAGCGCCCGCGTTCGAAGCGGTACCGCTGGGGACTACGGTCTCGGCCAGCGTGCGCCAGAGCGTTCGCGAAGGCGTGTCCTACAACGTGCTGAGTCTGATTCCCGGCAGCGAGCGGCCGGACGAGGCGGTGATCTACGTCGCCCACTGGGATCACCTGGGCCGCAACCTGGCGATTCCGGGTTCGGCCGGCGTTTACAACGGGGCCATTGACAACGCCTCCGGCACCGCCGGGCTGTTCGAGATCGCCCGCCTGTACCAGGAATCCGGTCCGCCCGAGCGCAGCGTGCTGTTTCTGGCTGTGACCCTGGAAGAATATGGCCTGCTTGGTTCGCGCCATTACGCCAACAATCCGGTGTTTGCGCCCGAACAAACCGTGGCCGCCATCAATATGGACGCCATGAGCCTGGTCGGGCCCACGCACGATGTGGTCGTGGTCGGCTATGGCTCGTCGGAGCTCGAGCCACTGCTGGAGCAGGCGGTGACTCGACAGGGCCGGCAGATGGTGCCGGAGCCCTCACCCGAGGGCGGTTTCTACTACCGATCTGATCATTTCAACTTCGCCCGGGCCGGAATCCCGGCGCTGTATGCCAAGGGCGGGGTGGACCACCGTGAGGGTGGTCGTGAGCGCGGCCTGGCCTGGGAGCGCGACTACCGCGACAATCGCTATCACAAGCCGGCCGACGAGTTCGATCCGGACTGGGATTTGCGCGGCGTGGCCGAGGATCTGGAATTGCTCTACGTCGTCGGGCGTTACCTGGCCGACGGCGAGGACTGGCCGAACTGGTACCCGGGCAACGAGTTCCGCGCCATTCGCGACCGCCAGCGCCGCTGACCGAACCGGTCAGGCGTTGCCCACGTCGTGGTCGCGCGGGGAGTGCAGGTACTCGCTTTCCTCGGCTGACTGCATGACCTGGCGAGCGAGTTCCTCGATTCGCTCGCTGGCGCTCATCATGTCGTCCTCGTTGGGCACATCCTGGGGCTGGTGGGCGTAGAGCCAGAAGTGCACGGCCCCTGCGATCAAACCATCGGCCAGGGCCCAGGGGTCGGCGTCGGGGTTGCTGTCGGCAAGCTGGTTGCCGGCAGCGACCACGGCATCGGCGGCCTCGTCGAACAGGGCCTGGTTGGCTTCTTCGATATCTTCTTCATGCATCCTGAGGTCCTTGCGCCTGATGGTGACGCTCCATTGCCTTGCGGGCCAGCTGCGCGCCCAGGTCAATCACTTCACGGGCCCGATGGAACTCGTGAACCATGCACGCGTTCTTGGGCACCTGAACGACCAGGTCGGGCTGGAAAATGGCCAGATGCTGGCGGGTAATGGCCGCCTCCATGGTATCAAGCGAGCGCATCATCACGGCCAGCAGACCGGGCTGGGTGTCGCTGGGCTGTTTGTCGCTGGCAAAACTGTCGACAAATTCACGCAGCTTGTCCCACATGCCGCCATCCCGACGCTCGCTGCCGGCAGATTCCTCCTGCGGCCGCTGCGTTTGTGGCCGGCTGGCGGGCCCGTTGACGTCCACCACCACGGTCAGATCGGTCATGCAGCGCAGGGTCGGCGCGACCGGGATCGGGTTGAGCAGCCCGCCGTCGACCAGCGTGCGGTTGCGATAGCGGTGCGGCGTGAACACGCCCGGAATCGCAATCGAGGCCCGAATGGCATCGAACAGGGGACCGCGGTCCAGCCATAATTCGCGTCCCTGGTCGATATCCACCGCCACTGCGGTGAAATCGATCTCGAGATCGCGGATATCCAGATCGCCCACCAGCTCTTCGAGCTTGCCGATGATCTTGCGTCCCTTGATCAGGCCACCGCCGGCAAATGTCCAGTCAACCAGCGCCAGCACGTCGGACTGTTCCAGCCCGCAGACCCAGTCCTCGTAGGCCTTGAGCTTGCCGGCAGCATGGATGCCGCCGACCAGCGCACCCATGGAGCTCCCGGCAATCGCCTTGATTTGTGCCCCGGCGCGTTCCAGTTCCCGAATCACGCCAATATGGGCCAGGCCGCGCGCACCGCCCGAGCCCAGCACCAGGGAGATGGTCTTGCCGGAGAAATCTTCGATCCCGCTCATGAACCTATTCTAAAGGGTTTCAGGCGGCGCCGGCCTCGATCATGCCGTGTCGTTCGCGCCCCAGCATGCGTTGCAGCAGGCGGACGAAATCATCACCGATCAGGTAGAGAATCGGGATCAGCCCCAGCGTGATCACGGTTGCAAACACGATTCCGAAAGCCAGCGAGGTGGCCATCGGGATGACCAGCTGGGCCTGGAAGCTGGTTTCGAAAAACACGATGGGCGCCAGCCCCAGGAAGGTGGTCATGGAGGTCAGGATGATGGCGCGGAAACGCGCCCGGGTGGCCTTGATCGCGGCACTGACCCGCTGCTCGCCGGCGCGGCGATGGCGGTTGACAAAGTCGACCAGGATCAGGCTGTCGTTGACCACGACTCCGGCCAGGGCAATGATGCCGAACAGGCTGAGCAGGGAAATTGGCATGCCCAGTACCCAATGGCCGAAAATGGCCCCGATCATGCCGAACGGAATCACCGACATGATCAGCAGCGGCTGCAGGTAGGAGCGCAGCGGAACCGCGATCAGGGCATAGATCAGAAACAGCGCGAAGGCGGTACCCCAGATCAGGTCGCGCTGCAGCTCCTGCTGGCTGCGCGTGGATCCGGCCAGCCGGTACCGCACGTTCGGATAGCCGGCCAGGATTTCCGGCAGATGCACTTCGCGCAGGTTGCTGGAGATGCGCCCGGGTTCGGCGATATCGGTATCAACCCGCGCTGACAGGCTGATCGAGCGCTCGCGGTCAAAGCGCCGGATGCTCGAGGGGCTGCTGCCGACGGTGACCTCGGCCACGGCGCCGAACGGCACGGCTTCGCCGCCAGGCGTGCGGATGCGCATGTTTTCCAGGTAGCCCTCCGAGGTGCGCTGTTCGCGTGGGTACCGCACCATGACTCTGACATCGTCCTGATCGCGCTGAATGCGCTGCACTTCCTCGCCGAAGAATGCCTGCCGCACCTGCCGGGCCAGGTCCTGCTGACTCAGGCCCAGCGCCTCGGCTTCGGGCAGAATGTGGAGCTGGAGCTCGCGCGTTCCGCCTTCGAAGGAGTTGCGGATATCGTACGTGCCGGCGTAACTTCGGATGCGCTCTTCCAGTTCGGCGGCGGCTTCCTGTAGTTGACCCAGGTCGCGTCCGACCAGCTGAAAACTGAGATCGGGCCCGTCGCCGCCGGGGCCGCCGGACCCGCCAATCTGGAGCGTGCGCACACCCGGGATTTCACCGACTTCTTCGCGCCACACGCGTTCCAGCTCGCGCGTGCTGACCCGGTTATCCTCATCGCGGGTCAGCTCGACCAGGATCCCGCCGGAGACATCGGAGCGCGCCCAGGAAAAGGTGGTTCGCACCACCGGCGCGCTCAGGCCCCGTTCACGCTGGATCCGTTCATCGGCAATGGCCAGTTGTTCGACCAGCAGATCCAGGTTGGCATGAGTGACCGCCGAGGGCGTGCCCTCGTTCATTTCCAGTTCGACCTGCATGAAGTCACTGGCCAGATCGGGGAAGAATACAACCCGGACCAGGCCGCTGGTGACCAGCCCCAACGAAAGAATCAGCACCGAGATGAAGGCCGCCAGGGTCAGGTAACGATGACGCAGCATCACCCCGAGCGAGGGCAGGTAGACGCGGTCGACCAGTTTGTACAAACCGTCGGAAAATCCCTGCTGGAAGCGCATGAAGCGGTTGGGGCTGGCATCGGCTTGCGGGCTGGTCCGCATCTGGGCCAGATGGGCCGGCAGAATCAGTTTTGACTCGACCAGCGACATCAACAGGCACAGCACCACTACCCAGCCGATGGCGGCAAAAAACTGGCCCTGAACGCCTGAAACAAGCAGGATGGGCACGAAAGCGGCAATGGTGGTCAGGACGCCGAAGGTGGCCGGCACCGCCACCTTGTAGACCCCGTTGATCACGTTGTCGACCGAGTGGCCCTTGGCGCGGATCTCGGTGTAGGCCGACTCGCCCATGACGATGGCATCGTCGACCACGATGCCGAGTACGACCAGGAAGCCGAACAGACTGATCATGTTGATGGTCACGCCGACCGCAGGGAGGACCCACATGGCGCCCATAAAGGCAATTAGCAGGCCGACCATTACCCAGAAGGCCAGCTTCAGGCGCAAGAACAGGGTCAGGATGAGAAAGACCAGGAACGCCCCGGCCGCCAGGTTCTTGCCCATCATCTCGATCCGGCCGCGCAGCATGTAGGAGATGTCGGCCCAGTAGTCGACGCCGATGCCGGCAGGAAGCTCGGTTTGCATCTCGCCGATATAGGCGCGAACGTCGCGCGAGACGGCCAGGGCGTCCTGCTCGCCCACGCTCATCACGCGCACGCCAATGGCTGGCTGACCATTGTGGCGAGCGTAGAAATCGCGCTCGATGAAGCCATCGCGGATATCAGCGATATCGCTGACCCGCAAAAGACTGCCGTCCGGGTTGGTGCGAATGACGATCTCTTCGAAATCAGCCGCGACATAAGCCTGTCCGACCGTGCGCACCAGCACGTCGCCACCGGTGGTCTGGATGCGGCCGCCGGGCAAATCCAGCGAGGAGCGGCGAATGGCCTGGGCCACCTCGCCCAGGGTCAGGTTGAAGGCGCGCAGGGTTTCCTCGCTGACCTCGATGCCGATCTCGTAGGGTCGTGCCCCGGTCAGTTCGGCCCGCGTCACCGATGGCAGCGCGGTGATGTCGTCGCGAATCTGGCGGGCGGCTTCCTTGAGGGTGCGTTCCGGCACATCGCCGAAAACCGAAACCCAGATCACGTTCTGGCTCCAGGTCGCGCGCTGGTAGCGTGGCCGTTCGGTCTCGGCCGGGAAAGTGGTAATCGAGTCGACGCGGCTCTTGATGTCGTCGAACACCTCGAGCACGTTGTAGTCGGCCTCGACCTCGATCGTCACCGACCCGGAGCCCTCCCGCGCCGTCGAAATGATTTCGCGGATGCCCTCGAGGTCCTGGATGGCCTCCTCGATCCGGATCAGCACCCCCTGTTCGACATCGCGCGGCGTGCCGCCCCGGTAGGGCACGCTGACGGTGACAAAATTGGTCTCGACCCGCGGCATGATCTCCTTGCTGACGGTGATCGCCGAGTACAGTCCGCCGCCCACCAGGATGACCATCAGCAGGTTGGCAGCCACCGGGTTGTGGGCAAACCAGGCAATGATCTGACCGAACCAGTTGCGCTGCTGATTCATGGCGCTGCTCCGGGTGCGTCACCGGCCGATGACAGGCGCAGCTCCGGCTGCACTGCAGCGGCCTCCCGAACCCGCAGCGGCAGGCCCGGAATGGGTGCCTGGATGGCGGTGGTGATGACCAGATCACCGGGCTGTAAGGCATTGCGCACGTAGGCCCGCTGCGGCGTCTTGCGCAACACTTCCACGGTCCGGATTTCCAGTTCATCGTCGGCGTTGGCCAGGTAGACGCGATTACCATCGCGCAGCGCAGCTCGCGGCAGTTCGATCAGGCCGGCCGAGACCAGGCCGCGGATTTCGGCCTGCACAAAGGTGCCCATCGGCAGCGGTGTGGGGCGCTGCATGCCGAGCAATCCGTAGGGATCGCGGATTTCGGCTACCGCGTGAACCAGTCGGGTTGCCTCGTCGACCACGCCTTCTGTGCGAACAATATGGGCATCCCAGCGCGCGGTCTGACCGCGCACGCGCCCGGTCAGGGTGACGGGAACGGGTGTTTCGGCTGCAAGCACGCCGGGAGATGGCAGATCGAGAAAGGCCAGGTCCTGATCGGACAGCGGCAGCCGCACCTCGGCGACATCCACGGCAAAGACCACGCCCAGCGCGGAGCCCGTGGAAACGTACTGGCCCAGGTCAACGTCGCGGCGCCGCACCAGGCCGTCGAAAGGCAGCGAGATGCGGGTGCGCTCCAGGTTGCGGCGGGCGCGCAGCACTGCTGCCTCGGCGGCCTGAACAGAGGCCTGCGCTCCGGCAACCTGCGGCAGGCGCAGGACCAGTTCCCCCGGTTCACGTTCTGCGCCGTGCAGGCGCTGCCAGTCCCGACGAGCCTGGTCCGAACGGGCGCTCTCATCGGCCAGCCGGGAGCGGGCCGAAGCCAGTTCTGCCTGGGCCTGGAGCAAGGCGGCCTCGTAGTCGCTGGGGTCGATCTCGGCCAGCGTTTCGCCGGCCCGGACAAAGCCCCCGGCGATGAAATCATCGGCCACGCGCACCAGGCGACCACTGACCTCGGCCGCCACCGCAGTTTCGGTCCGCGGACGCACAGTGCCCTGGGCCGAGACCGAAAAATACCCGGTGCTGGTCTCGGCCTCGATTACGTCGACCAGCATTGCCGATACCATGGGTTCGCGCTCCGGTGGTTCCGGGCGGTTCTGGGCCAGCAGCACTACCACGCCGATCGCTGCTGCGATCATCAGCACACTGGGCAGGAAGATTTTGAAAAAAGCTTTCACAACAGAAGGGTAGATGAATAAAGAAAGTGCATTAGGTCATCATCGTCGCACGACCTGACCCCGACGCACACGTGCCGAAAGGCATATTCGCCCGGTTTGCAGACGGCCTGCACGGGCCATTGGATTACAATCACGCCATGGACCCATCTATCCAGATCAAGACAGGCGCGGAAATCGAGGCGATGCGCGTGGCCGGTCAGCAGGCGGCCAGCGTGCTGCGCATGATTCGCGAGCACGTCCGGCCGGGAGTGACCACCGGCGAACTGGACGCGATCTGCCACGCCTACATCGTGGACGAACTCCAGGCCATCCCGGCGCCCCTGAACTACCGTGGTTTCCCCAAATCGATTTGCACTTCGGTCAACCATGTGGTGTGTCACGGTATTCCCGGCGACAAGGTGCTCAAGGACGGCGATATTCTCAACATCGATGTGACCGTCATCAAGGACGGCTGGCACGGTGATACCAGCAAGATGTTCTACGTCGGCGAGCCGTCGGTGAAAGCTCGTCGGATCTGCGAGGTGGCCCACCAGGCGCTGTTGACCGGAATCGAACGGGTGCGCCCGGGGGTGACCCTGGGAGACATCGGGCACGCCATCCAGACCTATGCCGAGGGCGAACGCTGTTCTGTGGTGCGGGAATACTGTGGCCATGGCATAGGGCGCGTGTTCCATGAGCCGCCGCAGGTTTTGCACTACGGGCAGCCTGGTGATGGAATTGCGCTGGCGCCCGGGATGACCTTCACCATCGAACCGATGATCAACCTGGGCAAGCCCCAGACCCGGCTGCTGCCGGACAACTGGACCGTCATTACCCGCGATCGCAGCCTGTCGGCCCAGTGGGAACATACCCTGGCGGTTACCGAGACCGGGGTCGATGTGCTCACCTGTCTGCCTGACGATCCGCTGTGAACGAGCGCCTCGGCGCAGTCGCCGCCACCCGGCACTGCCTGGATCTGGGCGCGCTGGCGCGCCTGCCGGGCGAGCCGGCGGCGCTGGCCGCCGGGCTCAAGTCGGCCCGGACCTGCGCCGACCAGGAGCTTGCCAGGCAATTCCGGGATGGTGTCGATATCCGCGAGCTGGTGCATGCCCGGGCCTGGGTGCTCGAGCAACTGGTGTTGCGCGCCTGGCGACATCTCGTCGACGACGACGTTGAGCTCGACCTGTGCGCGGTGGGCGGGTTCGGGCGCGGAGAACTGCATCCGCACTCCGACGTCGACCTGCTGGTTTTGTATTCACAGACCGGCGAGCGGCCCGGTGCGGCGTTGCGGCAGGCGCTGGAAACCTTCGTCCAGGTGCTGTGGGATGCCGATCTCCATCCCGCGCACAGCGTGCGCACCGTCTCTGAATGCGTGGCCGAGGCCGAGTCTGACGTGGGTGTGGCGACCAACCTGATGGAGAGTCGGCTGCTGGCCGGGTCGGGGCGTCTGTTGGCGGCGATGCGCTCGGCCTCGGATGCGCCGGCCTTGTGGCCTGCCGGGGCATTTTTTGCCGCCAAGTGCGCCGAGCAGGATGCTCGTCATGCCCAGTTCGAAGACACCATCTACAACTTAGAGCCCAACATCAAGGAGGGTCCGGGGGGCTTGCGGGACCTGCAGATGATTGCCTGGGTTACGCGCCGCCATTTTGGAACCTCGACCCTGCATGGACTGGTCGAGCGAGGTTTTCTGAGCGAACAGGAACACCAGGACCTGGTCGCCAACCGGGATTTTCTCTGGGCCTTGCGCTGGGCCCTGCATGAACTGGAAGGACGCCCCGAAGAGCGCGTGCTGTTCGAGCATCAGCGCCGTTTGGCGGTCTGTTTTGGCTGCGATGCAGACGCGCCCGGCAACGCCGCGGTTGAAGAGTTCATGCAGCGTTTTTACCGTTCGGCCATGCAGGTTGCCCATCTCAATGAGCGCATGCTGCAGAGTTTCGATGAAGAACTGCTGACCGGCCGCCGGCATCTGCCCTCGGCCGATATCGATCAGTATTTCCGGATTCACGACGGCTATCTGGAGCTGATCGACCCGCATGCCTTCGTCGAGCGGCCCGAGCTGCTGGTGCGGATGTTTCTGGTGTTGTCGGAATATCCCGAGATCCGCGGCGTGCGTGCGGCCACCATTCGCCTGGTGCGTGAGCACCTGTACCTGATCGACGAGAGCTTTCGCGTCCGCCCGGATGTGCTGGAGATGTTTCTGAAACTGCTCAAGTCGCCGCGCCTGGTCTACAGTCAGCTGGCGCGGATGAATCGCTATGGCGTGCTCGGTGCTTTGCTGCCGGCGTTTTCCGACATCATGGGCCGCATGCAGTTCGACCTGTTTCACGTCTACACGGTCGACCAGCACACCCTGTTCGTGGTGCGTAATCTGCGCCGGATTGCGCTCGGCCGGTATCGCGATCAGTTTGCCCACGCCATCGACGTCATGTCCGGCATCCAGCGCCAGGAAGTGTTCTACCTGGCGGCCTTGTTTCACGACATCGCCAAGGGCCGCGGCGGCGATCACTCCGAGCTGGGTGCACAGGATGCGCGCGCGTTCGTCGACCGTCTCGATATTCCCGCCGAGGACCGAGATCTGGTGGTCTGGCTGGTGCGCGAGCATTTGCTGATGTCGCGCACCAGTCAACGCGAGGACATCAGCGACCCGGTCGTGGTCAACCGCTTCGTCGAGCAGGTCGGCAACCAGCGTCAGCTGGACCACCTGCTGGTGCTGACCACCGCAGATATTGCCGCGACCAGCCCCAAGCTGTGGAACTCCTGGAAAGACAGCCTGCTGTGGGAGTTGTATCTGGCGGCAAGCGATGCCCTGCAGCGGGCACCGGAAGAGCGCCCCGATCGGGATCGCAGCGTTTGTGAAACCCGTTCCGAGGCGCTTCGGCTTCTGGAGGCCGACCCGCTACTGGTTGCCGAGCGGGCTGAATCCATCTGGTCGAATCTGCCGACTCGCGCCTTCCTGCGCCTGGATGCCGATCAGCTGGCCTGGGCGACCAGGGCCATTGCATCGGACGGCACGCTGCCGCTGGTGATCTGGCGGCATCTGCCGGTCAAGGGGATCAGCGAGGTGTTCATCCATGCCGAGGACTTCGCCGGTTTGTTCGCGGTGGTGGCGCGTGAGCTCGATCGGATGCAGCTCAACGTTCTTGCCGCGCGCGTCGTCACCAGCTGCGACGGCAAGAGCTGGGATGTGTTTCAGCTCATGGACAGCAACGGCGGTCCGCTGCTGGACTCGGATGCTGAGCGTCTGACCGCGGCCCTGCGCGAACATCTGGCCGCCAAGCTGGTGCGCACGCTGCCGCCCAGACCGGTGCCGCGCCGTCTGCAGCCGTTCATGGGGCGATCCGAGATTCGCATTGCCGGGGCCGGCGAACTGACCTGCGTCGAGGTCGCCGCCACGGACCGTCCGGGCCTGTTGTCGGCCATCGCCGAGTCGCTGCTCAATTGCGGTATCGGCGTGCTGGATGCGCGCATTGCCACCTTTGGCCAGCGTGTCGAGGATGTTTTCCTGGTCTCGGACGCCGCCGGTGAGCCCCTTTCGGCCTCGGCCTGCGCTGCCCTCGAGCAGGAACTGCGCCGCCAGCTGGATGTCTGCCACTCCTCCCAATCATCGAGACAAGCTGTGAGAGCGCCCGTATGAACCACCCGAACCATCCTGATCGACAACTGATCGAGGCCGCCTGGGCCGACCGTACCGAGTTGGGGCCAAAGCGGCATGACCGGCAATTGCGCGAAACCATCAATGTCTGCCTCGAAGGTCTGGAGGCCGGCACCTTGCGCGTGGCCGAACCGGGCCCGGACGGTTGGGTGGTCAACCAGTGGTTGAAGCAGGCCATCCTGCTGCATTTCCGGATTACCGCCAACCGTGATTTCCACGGCGGTCTGACCCATTACTTCGACAAGGTCGATCTGCGTTTTGCCGGCCCCGACGATGCGCCCGGTGAAAGCGGTGCGCGTGTTGTGCCGCCGGCTACCGTGCGCCGCGGGGCGCATGTGGGTCACGATACGGTCCTGATGCCCAGCTATGTCAATATCGGAGCCTATGTGGGCGCGGGCAGCATGATTGACACCTGGGCTACCGTGGGTTCCTGTGCCCAGATTGGCTCGGGCGTGCACATTTCCGGCGGTGCCGGCATCGGCGGCGTACTCGAGCCGCTGCAGGCCAACCCGACCATCATTGAGGATGGCTGCTTCATCGGCGCGCGTTCCGAGGTGGTCGAGGGCGTAATCGTCGAGAAGGGTGCGGTGATCGGCATGGGTGTTTTTCTTGGCCAGTCGACCCGCATCTACAATCGCGCCAGCGGCGAGATTCTCACCGGACGGGTTCCGGCTGGCTCGGTGGTGGTGGCCGGCAGCCTGCCGGCCAGCGACGGCTCACACAGCCTGTATGCCGCCATTATCGTCAAGCAGGTCGATGAGAAAACCCGTTCGCGTACGTCGGTCAATGAACTGCTGCGGGCCGCACAATGAGTGAACTGACGGTCTACGGGATCAAGGCCTGCGATACCTGTCGCAAGGCGCTCAAATGGCTGGATGAGCAGGAGCGTGAATATCAGTGGCACGATCTCCGTGCCGACGGGATCGAGGCCGAGCGGCTGCAGCGCTGGCTGGAAGAGGCGGGTACCGATTTGCTGGTCAACCGCCGCTCGACCACGTGGCGGTCGCTAAGCGCGGCCGAGCGGGCGCTCGCCGAGGATCCCGGCCAGGCCCCAGCCCTGCTCGAGGCCCATCCCACGCTGATCAAGCGGCCGGTGTTCGAAACCCGGCGGGGCGTGCTGGTCGGCTTTAACGCCGCCGTCAAAGAGAGCTTGTAGACTCTGGGCTATGTCCCAGGTTGCCGGATCGCTGAAATCGCTGCGCCCGGTCGGGCGGGCCGAGCGCGAGGCGCGCGAGGAACTGCTCACGCCGCTGGCTACGCGCTCGAAAGAAAGCCGTGGCCGCAAGCGCGAGGAAGCACTCGATCCCTACCGGACCGAGTTCGAGCGCGACCGCGATCGCGTGCTGCACTCCAAGGCTTTTCGGCGTCTCAAGCACAAGACCCAAGTCTTCATCAATCCGGAAGGAGACCACGTCGTCACCCGGATGAGCCACACCCTCCAGGTAACCCAGGTTGCTCGGGCCCTGGCAACCGCCTTGGGATTGAACGAAACGCTGACCGAGGCCATCGGCCTGGCCCATGATTGTGGCCATACGCCGTTCGGGCATACCGGCGAGGCGGCATTGTCGGAATACGTACCGGACGGCGAGTGGTTGCATTCAGAGCAGGGCGTTCGGATTTTCGAAGTGCTGGAGCCGTGCAACCTCACCTGGGAAGTGCTCGACGGCATCCGCGCCCATACCTGGCGGGTCAAGCCGCCGCCGCATACGGCCGAAGGCTGGGTATGTCGCTTTGCTGATCGTATTGCCTACCTCAATCACGACCTCCAGGATGCGATTCGCGCCGGCGTGATCACTACCAGCGATGTGCCGCGCGAAATCACTGATGTGCTTGGACCATTCAGCGGCGGGGTCTGGATCAACACCATGATCGAGGCGGTGATCGAGGAGTCTTGTCAGCGCGGCAAGGTCACGATGAATGCCGATGTGCTGCTGGCGATGAAACACTTTCGCGAATTCATGTTCGAGCGGGTCTATCTCCGGCCCGAAGCCGCAGCCCAGGCCCGGCGCGCCACCGCTGTCATCCACCAGCTGGTCGAGCACTTGCTGGCTCACCCCGAAGAGATTCCGGACAGTTATCGCATTGTCGAGGCACAGCCGCTGACCCAGGTGCTGGACTACGTCGCCGGCATGACCGACCGTTATGCGCTCAACCTGCACGATCAGTTGTTTCGCCCCCGCGGCCTGGTCTGAAGCTGCGGTCAAAGCCTCCCTGAGGCAGCCCTGAACGGGGCTTGCGATTGCATATTGTCTTTACGTCTGTTACGGTGTTCGCTTAACATTAATCATACGGTCGTCTGGCGCTCCGCGAATTCTTGCATCCTGCGTCGGAAAGATGTGTCCATGGGTTGACCCCGTTCTGCTTGGCAGACGCGCTCGGTTGATCCTGCAGTTCTTCATGGACATATCGACCTGAATCACTGAAAACACAATTGGGAGAAAAACGAATGCTTAGAGCGAACAAGCTCCATCAAGGCTGTGCGCGCGCCTTGGACGCGGACGCGGTGACAACGCCAGCGAAGAAAAAATACGCCGGCTTCGGGTTGGCGCGTTCCTTGATGAAAACCGTTGGTATCTGCGCCGTGCTGGGGTCGGTTCCCGTTCTGGGTTTGCAGGCAGCCGAGCCAGGCGATGAATCTGAAGTCTTGCGCGAGCACATCGAGCAAATGCAGCGTGATCTGCTGGAAATGCAGGCACGGCTGGATGACTTGCAGCGCGAGCGCGACCAGGAGCGGAGCGAACGCGAGCGGATCGAGCAGCGCGTGACTGAAGTCGCGGACGCGGCAGCCGCCGCCGCCGAAGAAGATGCCGATGGGATCAATTTCGGCGGCGCGGTGCGCTTGAACTATGGCTGGAGAGACTACGATGATCAGAACAAGGATCGCGTAGGGGACTTCGAGCTGGAGCTGTTCCGGATCAACGTCAACGGCAGCGTGGGCAATGTCCTCCTGGATGCCGAGTGGCGCCGTTATAACGGGTTCCAGGCCATTCACCACGCCTGGATGGGATACGATTTTTCCGATGAGCTGCAGATGCAGTTGGGTATCACCCAGGTGCCGTTCGGGATTTTGCCCTACGGCAGCCATAGTTTCTGGTTCACCGGTAATTACTACCTGGGCTACGAAGACGATTACGACACGGGGGTCAAGTTCGTACACACCCCGAGCGATGACTGGACCTTCCATTACGCGTTCTTCAAGAATCCCGAATACGCCAGCGACGGCCGCTCCGATCGCTACTCGTTCGACCTGGTCACCGCCGGCGAGCAGCAGAACACGGAAACCAACCAGATCAATTTCCGGGCCGAGCGTCACCTGGTATTTGGCGAATCGGTACGTGCCGATGTGGGTGTGAGCCTGCAGGCCGGCCAGATGTACAACCGGGCAACCGAAAAGAATGGCGATCGCTGGGCGATCGGCGCGCATCTGGATTATTACAACGGCCCCTGGAATTTGCGCCTGCAGGCCATGCGGTACGAATACAATCCGAAAAATCCGGAAGGAGTATCGGATGATTTTGTCCAGAAGGGCGCGTTTGGTTTTCCTTTCCTGATGGCGGCCGAAGCCAACGTGTACAACTACAGCGTGTCGCGTTCCTTCAACGTGGATTGGGGTCCGATTACCTACGTCAACTGCTATAACGAAGGCACCTTTATCGATCCGGACGTCGATAACAGCGCCGAGTCCATCCAGAGCACGACGGGTTGTGCCGTTGGGGCGGGTGGTGTCTATGCCTACTTCGACTGGATCGCCGGCAAGAACATGTGGTTTGCCGGCGGCGATGGTCTGGGTCTGGACGCATCGACTGCAGGCAAGTGGCGTTCGCGCTTCAATGTGAACATTGGCTACTATTTCTAAGCAAAACCGCAGGTGCGCTATGCCCCGCGGTGAGGCCGTTCGGCTTCATCGCGGGCTTTTGTTTGAATACCAGGGAGAATTCGCATGAGTGAGCAACCGCAAGACCCGGATAAACTGCTGGAAGAACTCGAAGAAGTCTATGAAACCGACTATGAGCTCGGTCAAGATAACGTAACCTGGCTTGGACTGGATCTGCACAACCCGGTCTTCGTGGTCAGCGCGGTGCTGATTCTGCTGTTTGTCATTCTTTCTCTGATTTTTCCCGAGCAGTCCAACAGCATGCTGGGCTCGACCCGAGAGTGGATTGGGGAAACGTTCGACTGGCTGTTTTTGTCGGCCGCGAATCTTTTTGTCCTGTTCTGCCTGTTGCTGATCGTGCTGCCGGTTGGATCGATCCGACTTGGCGGTGCCGACGCCAAGCCGAATTTCTCGGTCATGTCCTGGTTCGCCATGTTGTTTGCCGCCGGCATGGGCATCGGCCTGATGTTCTGGTCGGTAGCCGAACCGGTGGGGTATTTCACCGAGTGGTTCGGCACGCCGCTCAACGTGGAAGGCTTTACCGATGAGTCCAAGACCGCCGCCCTCGGCGCGACCATGTACCACTGGGGTCTGCATCCATGGGCGATCTACGGCGTTGTCGCCTTGTCGCTTGCGTTTTTCTCCTACAACAAGGGCCTGCCGCTGACCATTCGCTCCTGCTTCTACCCGCTGCTGGGCGATCGGGTCTGGGGCTGGATGGGTGATGTCATCGACACGCTCGCGGTGCTGGCCACGATTTTCGGCCTGGCGACCTCACTGGGGCTGGGTGCGCAGCAGGCCGCCGGCGGGATGGACTTCCTGTTCGGAATTCCGAGCGGGCTGTTGTCACAGGTGCTCATCATTGCTGGCGTGACCGCCGTGGCCCTGGTCTCGGTGATCCGTGGCATCGAAGGGGGAGTGAAGATTCTCAGCAACCTCAACATGGTGATGGCCGCTTTGCTGTTGCTGTTTGTGATTTTTGCCGGAAACTTCATGACGTTCCTCGGCAATCTCGGCCAGACCGCGGCCGGGTACTTCCAGTATCTGCTGCCGCTGAGCAACCCTGTCGGCCGCGAAGATGACGTGTTCTATCACAGCTGGACCATCTTCTTCTGGGCCTGGTGGATTGCCTGGTCGCCGTTTGTTGGCATGTTTATCGCCAGAGTTTCCTACGGTCGCACCGTGCGCCAGTTCCTGATTGCGGTGCTTCTCGTGCCGGTGGCGGTTTCCGTCACCTGGATGGCTGCCTTTGGTGGCTCGGGTGTGGATCAGGCCAGAGATGGTGTCGGCGCGCTGGCTGACGGTATCGGCGACTCCTCGCTGGCCCTGTTCCAGATGCTGCAGGAACTGCCGATGACCGAGATCACCTCGTTCCTGGCCATCGTCCTGGTTCTGGTGTTTTTCATCACTTCGTCAGATTCCGGCTCGCTGGTGATTGATTCGATCACCTCCGGCGGCAAGACCGATGCCCCGACCGCGCAGCGCGTGTTCTGGGTCATCACCGAGGGCGCCATTGCTGCGGTGCTGCTGGCGGTCGGTGGTGCAGCGGCCCTCAACGCCCTGCAGGCCGGGTCTGTGAGTACCGGTTTGCCGTTTGCCTTCGTGCTGTTGTTCATGTGTGTCAGCTTGATCAAGGGTCTGCACCATGAACAGCAGCTGCTGAAGCTGCAAGGCAAGCCGGGGTAGGTCCCTGCCTTGCCGGGCATTTCGGCAAAAAGCGAAGTCAGGGTCTGATACGATGCGGCGCGATGGTGATCGCGCCGCATCTTTTTTTGATGAAGGTGCACAGGCGCGAGCGTTTTCTTGGAAATATGGGAGACAGCGCATGAGTGAGCAGCCGCACGTTCCGAACAAACTGCTGGACGAACTCGAAGAGGTCTACGAGACCGACTACGAATTGGGCCAGGACAACGTGACCTGGCTGGGGCTGGATTTGCATAACCCGGTCTTTATGGTCAGCGCGGTGCTGATTCTGTTGTTCGTGATGTTGTCGCTGGTCTTTCCCGAGCAGGCCAACAGCATGCTTGGGGCGATGCGCGAGTGGCTCGGCGAGACCTTCGCCTGGCTGTTCCTGTCGGGCGGCAATTTCTTCGTGCTGTTTTGCGTGGCGCTGATTCTGCTGCCGGTGGGTTCCATCCGGCTGGGTGGGACCGACGCCAAGCCGGATTTCTCCCTGTTTTCCTGGTTCTCGATGCTGTTTGCCGCCGGCATGGGCATCGGCCTGATGTTCTGGTCGGTGGCCGAACCGGTGGGGTATTTCACCGAGTGGTTCGGCACGCCGTTGAACTTGGAAGGGTTTACCGAGTAGTCCAAGACCGCTGCCCTGGGTGCGACCATGTATCACTGGGGGCTGCACCCGTGGGCGATCTACGGTGTCGTCGCCCTGTCGCTGGCATTTTTTGCCTACAACAAGGGCTTGCCGCTGACCATCCGCTCCTGTTTCTATCCCTTGCTGGGCGACCGGGTCTGGGGCTGGCCGGGTGATGTTATCGACACCCTGGCGGTGCTGGCCACGATTTTCGGCCTGGCCACTTCGCTGGGATTGGGGGCGCAGCAGGCTGCCGGCGGCATGGAGTTCGTGTTCGGGATTCCGAGTGGCCTGGGCTCGCAGGTCGCCATCATTTTCGGGGTCACGGTCGTGGCCCTGGTTTCGGTGCTACGCGGCATTCACGGCGGGGTAAAAATCCTCAGCAATCTCAATATGCTGCTGGCGCTGATCCTGCTTCTGTTTGTCGTTTTTGCCGGCAATATCATGGCGTTTTTCGGCAATCTCGGCCAGACGGTCCTGGGGTATTTCCAGTACGCGCTGCCGCTGAGCAATCCGGTCGGCCGCGAAGATGACGTGTTCTATTACAGCTGGACGATCTTCTTCTGGGCCTGGTGGATTGCCTGGTCGCCTTTCGTGGGCATGTTCATCGCGCGCGTGTCCTACGGGCGCACGGTGCGGGAATTTCTCACCGCGGTGCTGATCGTTCCGGTGGTGGTATCGACCATCTGGATGAGCGCTTTTGGTGGGTCCGGCGTGGACCAGGCTCGCGACGGTGTCGGCGCCCTGGCCGACGGTATTGGTGATTCCTCGCTGGCCCTGTTCCAGATGCTGGAACAATTGCCCATGACCCAGGTGACCTCGTTCCTGGCCATCGTCCTGGTGCTGGTCTTTTTCATCACCTCCTCGGACTCTGGCTCGCTGGTGATCGACACCATTACCTCCGGCGGCAAGGTTGACGCACCGACCGCGCAGCGGGTGTTCTGGGTGATCGCCGAGAGCACGATTGCGGCGGTGTTGCTGGCCGTGGGCGGCGCTGCCGCGCTCAACGCCCTGCAGGCCGGAGCGGTCAGCACAGGGCTGCCGTTTGCCATCGTGTTGTTGCTGATGTGCGTGAGCCTGACCAAGGGCCTGCACCACGAGCGCCAGTTGCTGAAGCTGCAGTCGCAAACAAAGTAACTGCGCTTTCGCAACACCTGACAACGTCGCTGGCCGTTGTTGCAAAACAGCGGCCAGTGCGTTTAGATTATGGCCTAATGCGCGGGCGTCGTATAATGGTGATTACCCGAGCTTCCCAAGCTCGTGATGACGGTTCGATTCCGTTCGCCCGCTCCACTCATTCAATGGCTTCCCCGAAAGCGAGCACGCTTTCGGTAATGGCCGCCAGGTCGTAGCCGCCCTCCAGGCTGGCCACCAGGCGGCCGGAGGCGTGCTTGCGGGCCAGCCCCATCAGCTGCTCGCCAATCCAGTAGTAATCCTGATCCTTGAGCTGCAGCTGGGCCAGGGGGTCGCGCCAGTGACCGTCAAAACCGGCCGACACCAGAATCATCTGCGGTCTGAATGCATCTACGGCGGGCAGCAGGTGTTCGGTCCACAGGGCGCGAAACTCGTCGCTGCCGGAATGAGCGGTGAGTGTGGCGTTGATCACGTTGCCGGCCCTGGTCTTGGCCGGGTCGCCGGTGCCCGGATACAGCGGCGACTGGTGCGAGGACAGGAACAGGAATCGGGCATGGTCGCGCAGGATGGCCTCGGTGCCGTTGCCGTGGTGGACGTCGAAGTCGACCACGGCAATGCGGTCCAGACCGTGGACGTCGGCGGCTCGGGCGGCCCCGATGGCGATGTTGTTGAGCAGACAAAAGCCCATCGCTTGGCTCGATTCGGCGTGATGACCGGGCGGGCGAACCACGGCGAAGACTGCGTGGGCTGGATCGGCCATGACCTGGTCGACGCCCTCGCAAACGGCACCGGCGGCCAGTCGGGCGGCCTGTAGGCTGTTTCGGCCGAGGTAGGTGTCCGGGTCCAGGCTGAGCAGCGCACCGCTGGTGTCCAGGTCGCGCAGGCTCTGCAGGTAGTTGCTTCCGTGGACTCGCTCCAAGTCGGTGAACGCCACCGGATGGGCGTTGCGCAGGATGGGCTGGTCGAGCTGTTCGATGCCGGCCAGCGCTGCTTCCAGTCGCTCCGGGCGTTCCGGGTGTCCGGCCGGTGGCTTGTGCGCCAGGCAGTCGGGGTGGCTGTAGACGATCAGGGTCATCGTTTGCGTTCGTGATTCCAGAGCACTTCGCCGGCGCCCGATGCCCGCGCAACGGTGCGCGCGATCACGAACAGCAGGTCGGAGAGCCGGTTGAGGTAGCGGATGACCGGTTCGTTGACCGGCTCCTGGCGGGCCAGGGTGATGACCCGGCGCTCGGCCCGCCGGCAAATGGTGCGAGCCAGGTGGGCCTGGGCTGCGGCCGTGCTGCCGCCGGGCAGGATGAAATCCTTCAGCGGCGGCAGTTCCGCATTCAGTCGATCCAGCTCGGTCTCGAGCCGGTCAATGTGCTGGCCTTTGATCAGTTCCATGCCCGGCACGCACAACTCTCCGCCGAGATCGAACAAATCGTGCTGGATGTCGAGCAGGACCGAGGAGATGTCGGCATCCTCCAGCCCGGCAATCAGCAGCCCGAGGGTGCTGTTGAGTTCGTCCACCGTACCGTAGGCTTCGACCCGAAGCGAGTCTTTCTGGGTGCGTGAACCGTCCCCCAGCCCGGTGGTGCCGTCGTCGCCGGTACGGGTATAGATTTTCGAGAGTCGATTTCCCATCGGAGCGTGTCTGCTTGCGAATACAGGCGCGAAAGTATCACAGATGCAGGAAAGGATGAGCCCAAGGTCTACTGGCGTTCGCTTCAATGGTTTGTCAGACTGATGGGTGCAGTCTTTTCACGTTACCTATTTCAAGTTACCGGGAGCCGTATATGGGATCTACTCGCTATCAGGAACACTTCGATCGCGCAGCAAGCGATCCGGACGGTTATTGGCTGGGGCAAGCCGCGCGCATTGCCTGGTTTCGGGCGCCCACCCAGGGACACTCGTCTTCTGAGCAGGGCGGTCAGCAATGGTTTGCCGATGGCGAGCTCAATACCGCCTGGCTGGCGCTGGATGCGCAGGTCGAGGCCGGTCGCGGTGAACAGCCAGCGCTGGTGTACGACTCGCCGGTCACCGGGGTTCAGCAGACGCTGACTTTTGCCGAACTGACTGATCGTGTGGCCCGTATGGCCGGCGCGCTGGTCGGGCTGGGCGTGACCCGGGGTGACCGGGTCGTGATTTACATGCCCATGGTGCCGGAGGCGGTGATTGGCATGCTGGCCTGTGCCCGCCTCGGAGCCATCCATTCCGTGGTTTTCGGCGGCTTCGCGCCGCATGAGCTGGCCATTCGGATTGATGATGCGCGGCCCAAGGTGGTGCTTTCGGCCTCCTGTGGCATCGAGGTTGAGCGAGTGATTGCCTACAAGCCCATGCTGGATGCGGCCTTGGCGCAGTCCCACCATACACCGCATGCCACCGTGATTCTCCAGCGTCGCCAGGCGCAGGCCGAAATGGTGTCCGGTCGCGATCACGACTGGCTCGAGCTGGAAGCAGCCGCCACTCCGGCTGATGCGGTCCCGGTTCGGGCCAACGACCCGCTCTACATCCTCTATACCTCCGGCACCACCGGCAAGCCGAAGGGCGTGGTGCGCGACCATGGTGGCCACGCCGTTGCCATGCACTACAGCATGGAAGTGGTCTACGGCATGCAGCCCGGAGAAGTGTTCTGGGCCGCCTCTGACGTGGGCTGGGTGGTCGGTCATTCCTACATCGTTTACGCGCCCCTCCTGTACGGCTGCACCACCATTCTGTACGAGGGCAAGCCGGTGCGCACGCCCGATGCCGGTGCTTTCTGGCGGGTGATCAGCGAGCACGGGGTCAATGTCATGTTCACGGCCCCGACTGCCTTTCGCGCGATCAAGAAAGAAGACCCGGAAGGCCTGCTGATGGCGCAATACGATCTCAGCTCGCTTAAGCGCCTGTTTCTGGCCGGTGAACGCCTGGACCCGCCAACCTACGAGTGGCTCAAGCAGCGCACCGGCCTGCCGGTGATCGATCACTGGTGGCAGACCGAAACCGGATGGGCGATTGCCTGCAACCCGGTTGGACTGCAAACATTTCCGGAAAAGCCGGGTTCGGCCACCAAGCCCACCCCGGGCTTTCAGATTGAGATTCTCGATACTGCAGGGAACCCCTGCCCGCCTGCCGAGCAGGGCGCGGTGTGCGTGCGCCAGCCGCTCCCACCCGGCTGCCTGCTGGGAGTCTGGGGCAACCCGGAGCGTTTTCGTGCCGGTTACCTGAATACTTATCCCGGCTACTACCTGAGTGGCGACGGCGGCTACCTCGACGACGATGGCGATCTGTTCGTGATGGGCCGGATGGACGATGTGATCAATGTCGCGGGCCACCGTCTGTCCACCGGAGAACTCGAAGAAATTGTTGCCTCCCATCCCGCGGTAGCCGAATGCGCGGTCTTTGGCATTGCCGATGAACTCAAAGGCCAGCTGCCGCTGGGACTGGTCGTGCTCAAGGACGGCTGCGCGCAGTCGGCCGAGGAGGTCAGCGCCGAGCTGGTGGCGCTGGTCCGCGAGCAGGTCGGGGCGGTAGCCTGCTTCCGGCGGGCGGTGGTGGTCCAGCGCCTGCCCAAGACCCGGTCGGGCAAGATCCTGCGTCGCACCCTGCGGGATCTGGCCGATGGTCGTGACGTGACGGTGCCATCGACCATTGATGACCCGGTCATTCTCGACGAAATTCGGTCCATGCTGGGCGCTGGTGGTTGATTCTTGCCGAACTGACCCCATCCTGTGGATAAGTTGATTATTTCCACGGGAGTCAATTCGTTATGAGAATGGACAAGCTTACCGCCCGGTTCCAGCAGGCGCTGGGAGAAGCGCAGAGCCTGGCCGTTGGCATGGACCACGCGTTGCTGGAGCCGGAGCACGTCATGGTGGCGCTGCTGGACCAGGAAGGCGGCGGCATTCGTGGCTTGTTGAGCCGCGCCGGCGCTCAAGTGGACACCTTGCGATCCGCCCTGGGCGAGAAGCTGGACGGTCTGCCGCGAGTCTCTGGTCAGGCCGGCCAGATCAATTTGTCCAACGATACCGGTCGGGTACTCAACCTGACCGACAAGATTGCGCGCGATCGCGGCGATGCCTACATTGCCTCCGAGCTCTTCGTGCTCGCCGCACTCGATGCCAAGCTTGGCCTGACGGAAATGCTGCATCGAGCCGGTGTGGCGAAAAAGGCGGTCGAAGATGCCATCGAGGCGGTCAGGGGCGGTGAAAAGGTCGAAGATCCCAACGCCGAAGACAGCCGTGAAGCGCTGAAGAAATACACCATCGACCTGACCGAGAAGGCCGAGCAGTCGCGCCTGGACCCGGTCATCGGCCGCGATGAAGAAATCCGCCGCTGCATCCAGGTCTTGCAGCGCCGGACCAAGAACAACCCGGTCCTGATCGGCGAGCCCGGCGTGGGCAAGACCGCCATTGCCGAAGGCCTGGCCCAGCGCATCATCAACGGTGAAGTGCCGGAAGGCCTGAAAAACAAGCGCGTGCTGTCGCTGGACCTGGGCGCCCTGATTGCCGGGGCGAAGTACCGCGGTGAGTTCGAAGAGCGCCTGAAAGCCGTGCTCAACGATCTGAAAAAACAGGAAGGCCAGATCATCCTGTTCATCGACGAAATCCACACCATGGTCGGGGCCGGCAAGGCCGAAGGCTCGATGGACGCCGGCAACATGCTCAAACCCGCGCTGTCGCGCGGCGAGTTGCACTGCGTCGGCGCAACCACCCTCAACGAGTATCGCGAGAACATCGAAAAGGATGCCGCGCTGGAACGGCGGTTTCAGAAGGTGCTGGTCGGCGAACCCTCGGTGGAAGACACCATTGCCATCCTCAGAGGCCTGCAGGAGCGCTACGAGGTCCACCACGGCGTCGACATCACCGACCCGGCCCTGGTCGCCGCAGCAACCCTGTCCAACCGCTACATCACCGACCGCAACCTGCCCGACAAGGCCATCGACCTGATGGACGAGGCCGCCAGCCGCATCCGCATGGAGATCGACTCCAAGCCCGAGGCCATGGACCGGCTCGAGCGGCGCCTGATCCAGCTGAAAATCCAGCGCGAGGCGCTGAAAAAAGAAACCGACGAGGCTTCCCGCAAGCGCCTTGGTGATCTCGAGACCGAGATCGACGAACTCGAGCGCGAGTTCGCCGACCTGGACGAAGTCTGGAAAACCGAAAAAGCCTCGGTGCAGGACGCCACCCAGATCAAGGAAGCGCTGGAGCGCGCCCGCGCGGAGATGGAAAACGCCCGCCGGGCCCAGGATCTCTCGCGTATGGCCGAGCTGCAGTACGGCCGCATCCCGGAGCTGGAAAAACAGCTGGCAGCGGCCGAATCCGGCGACAACACGGCCAGCTTCCAGCTGCTGCGCAGCAAGGTCACGGAAGAAGAAATTGCCGAAGTGGTCAGCCGCTGGACCGGCATCCCGGTCTCGAAGATGCTCGAGGGCGAACGCGACAAGCTGCTGCGCATGGAAGAGGCGCTGCATGACCGGGTCATCGGCCAGGACGAAGCCGTCAAGGCCGTCTCCGATGCCATCCGCCGCTCACGCGCAGGCCTCGCCGACCCCAACCGCCCGAACGGCTCCTTCCTGTTCTTAGGCCCCACCGGCGTGGGCAAGACCGAGCTGTGCAAGTCGCTGGCGGCGTTCCTGTTCGATACCGAAGAAGCCATGATCCGCATCGACATGTCGGAGTTCATGGAAAAGCACGCCGTGGCCCGCCTGATTGGCGCGCCGCCGGGTTATGTCGGTTACGAAGAAGGCGGCTATCTGACCGAAACCGTGCGCCGCCGGCCCTACTCGGTGATCCTGCTCGACGAGGTCGAAAAAGCCCACCCGGAAGTGTTCAACATCCTGCTGCAGGTGCTCGACGACGGCCGCCTGACCGACGGCCACGGCCGCACCGTGGATTTCCGCAATACCGTGATCGTGATGACCTCCAACCTGGGTTCCGACCGCATCCAGGAGCTGCAGGGGCAGGGCTATGACGTGATGAAGCAGGCGGTGATGGACGTGGTTGGCACGCATTTCCGGCCCGAGTTTATCAACCGGGTCGACGAGATCGTGGTCTTCCACCCGCTGGATCGGGCGCAGATCCGGGCGATTGCCGGTATCCAGATCGAGGGCCTGAGAGCCCGCCTGGCTGACCGTGAGATGAGCCTGGAAATCACCGACCAGGCCCTGGACCTGCTCGGCAACGTCGGTTTCGACCCGGTCTACGGCGCCCGGCCGCTGAAGCGGGCGATCCAGCAGAAGCTGGAAAACGGCCTGGCGCAGCGCATCCTGGCCGGCGAGTTCGGGCCGGGGGATACGATCCGGGTCGATACGGCCGACGGCGAACTGGTGTTCGGGGGGTGACTGTTGGACGGTCAGGGTTCGGGAAGCCTGAGCCAGCGGCAGCGCCGGAATGTCGTGGCTTGATTGGCTAACCACGCCCGGTTGATCGTGGCGGCGGACACATTCCAGGCCCTGCGCGGGGCTGCCGGGTGACCGGCATTCCTACCGCGACTCGAACCCCTGATTCTGGTGTAATCTCGGGATCTGCACAGGCCTGCTATGTTCGGAGTCAGTCATGCGCATGATCGCTTTCTTGTTTTTCATGTCGGCCGTGGGCCTGCTGGTGCCGCCATGTGCCGCACAGGAATCCGACGAGTGGGTGATGGTGCCGGCGACGCTGGTCGACTCCGAGCCAGGCCAGCCGTCGGATGTCCAAACAGTCCATACGACTGCCCTGGCCGAGTATGTGCGCGGCGTCGTGGCATCGATTGAGCGCGACGAGGGGCTGGCGGCCCTGACCCTGTCGCTGATTCATGACGACGAGCTGGTCTTGACCGAAGGCTTCGGCCTGGCCGACATCGAGTCCGGCCAGCCGGTCAGGCCCGATGAGACCCTGTTTCGCATCGGCTCGGTCTCCAAGACTTTCACCTGGACGGCAGTGATGATGCTGGTCGAGCGCGGCATGCTCGATCTGGATACCGACATCAACGAATACCTGGACGGCCTGGAGGTGCGCGAGGCGTTCGGCGAACCGGTCACCCTGCGCCACCTGATGCACCACCGTGGCGGTTTCGAAGACAGCATGCAGCTGTTTGCCGTGGCCGATGACGACCCACGCACGCTGAGCGAACTGCTGGCGGCGCATCAGCCCCGGCGCGTATTCCCGCCCGGGGCGCGCACCAGCTATTCCAATTGGGCTTCCGCCCTGGCCGCGCAGCTGGTCGAGGATGTCAGCGGCGTTGGCTACGGCGAGTTCCTGCAAACCGAGATTCTCGACCCGCTCGGCATGCGCGATACTACCGCGCTGCCACCGAGCCAGATGGACGAGGCGACCCGAGCGCGGCTGGCGACCGGCTACAAGCGCAGGCATGGGGCTTTCGACCTGCAGGGCTTCATGCAGATCGGCGCCTACTGGCCGGCCGGTGGCATGGCCTCGACGGCCACGGACATGGCTCGCTGGATGCGATTTCACCTCAACGGCGGACAGCTTGACGGGGTGCGCCTGCTCGATGACGACACTCATGAGCGGATGTGGACCCGAGGATTCAACGACCGCCCGGAGGGCGCCGATGTCGCCCATGGGTTCCAGGACCGACCGTATCGCGGCCTGCGCACTTTGGGCCATGGCGGCGGAACAGCGGCCTTTCTGACCCAGATGGTCATGGTGCCCGAGCTGGGCCTTGGCATCTTCCTGTCCTACAACAGCACGCATACTTCGCTGCCGTTCCGAGCCCTGCCCGATCTGATCATCGATCATGTGATAGATCATCGTTGGCAGCCGGTGCTGGCCGAACACGACGAGGAGGCGGCCAAGGCCCTGTCAGAGCTGGCCGGCACCTATCTCAACAACCGTCGAGTATTTTCGAGTTTCGCGGCCGTATTCGGCGTGATGAACGCGGCTCGTGTCACCCCGATGACAGCCGATTCCATCACCCTGGAATCCGCTGGTCAGTCCAACTATCTGCGCCGCTTGTCCGGCGATGTCTTCGAAGCCGCTGACGGTCAGCGCGTGAGTTTCGTTCGCAACGAGGCCGGCCACATCGTTGCGCTGGCCGACGGCATGGGAGTGCACTCGGCTGAACGCGTCGGCTGGTTCAGGAATCCGAACACCTTTTTCCTGGCGCTGGGCCTGGCCGGTTTTCTGGCGCTGACTTCCACGCTGGGTGCCTGGCGAAACCTGGGCCGGGGCGTCAGCGGCGGTTTCGCCTCGCGCATGGCCGGTGCCGGTGTCCTGGTCGGGGTACTTTCCGTGACGGCGCTGATTGGCGGCATCGTGGCGCTCATCATCGACATGGCCGAGTTCGATGTCAGCCAGATGTCGGAGGCCTATCCGTCGGCCGAGATGTTCTTTACCCACTACGCCGGCTGGTCGGTCGCGATCGCCGCAGGCCTGATGCTGCTGGCGCAATGGCCGGCATGGTCGGGTTCGGCCTGGGGGATTTTCAGGCGGCTGCACTTTGCCCTGTTCACCCTGGCCATGCTGTTCCTGACCGTGATGCTGTGGCAGTGGCGGGTCATTGGTGCGCCGGTCATCTGACCGATACGGCCCGGAATGAATCCGGGCCGCAAGTCAGCCGGACTTCCTGCCGCCAGCGTCTTGTCCGCCAAGCGGCCACGGCCAGGAGCAGGATGCGAAAAAAACAGGCCCCAGAACGAGAGTTTGGGAACCGCCAGGCTGGGGATTGACCCACTGCGGTGAAATGATTCGAACGCGCGGTTGACCTGCTCACCGGCAGCCACGCCGCGTCTGGCCGCGCTTGTGCCCACCGCCGCGACTGAACCTGACCCGCTTCAACGGGATGTCTGCTCCATCGACATGTCGGAGTTCATGGAAAAGCACGCCGTGGCCCGCCTGATTGGCGCATCGCCCGGCTACGTTGGCTACGAGGAGGGCGGGTATCTCACCGAAACCGTGTGCCGCCGGCCGTACTCGGTGATCCTGCTCGACGAGGTCGAAAAAGCTCATCCGGAAGTCTTCAACATCCTGCTGCAGGTGCTCGACGACGGCCGCATGACCGACGGCCACGACCGCATCGTGGATTTCCGCAACACCGTCATCCTCGGCAACGTCGGTTTCGACCCGGTCTACGGTGCCCGTCCCTTGAAGCGCGCGATCCAGCAGAAGCTGGAAAACGGCCTGGCGCAGCGCATCCTGGCCGGCGAGTTCGGGCCGGGGGATACGGTCCGGGTCGATGCGACCGACGGCGAACTGGTGTTCGGGGGCTGATTGGTAGAAGCCACATCGAGTCTGCCGGCGGCTATGTGATGGTCAGTGAGGAATAGTCGGGCTATTTCAATCGTTCACTGGAGCAACTGAATGGTCGAGTGCTATCTTGAAGTATAGAAACCTGTACAGTAGTATGGCAACCATGTCGACCATCAGTTACACCGATCTGCGCCGCCGTCTGGCGAGCGCCATGGACCAGGTCAATGAAGACCACGCGCCGCTGTATGTCACACGCCAAAAGGGCAAGGGCGCGGTGCTGTTGTCCGCCGATGACTACGCCTCGATCGAGGAAACCCTGTACCTGATGTCGAGCCCGCGCAATGCTGCTCGGTTGACTGAAGCGATTGAAGGCTTGCGGCGCGGAGATCACGAAGTGCGTGACTTGATCGAGTGAAGGTCGGTTTTCACGCCCATGCCTGGGCCGACTACCTCCACTGGCATAATGCCGATCCGAAAAGGCTCAAGCGCATCAACGAACTGATCCGCGCGATTCAGCGCGACCCATTTCGGGGCATTGGCAAGCCGGAACCCTTGCGAGGAAACTGGTCCGGATTCCGGTCACGCCGGATTGATCGAGAGCACCGGCTGGTCTACGCCGTCGAGAACGACACCCTGCTGATCGCCCAGTGCCGATTTCACTACTGATCCGCGCGCTTCAGTCGCCACGATACACCGCCTCGATCTTGTAGCCGTCCAGCCACTTGTGCGCCTGGCGAATGATTTCGTCGAGTCGGGATTGTCCTCCGGGTTCTTTCCTCTCTCCGAACTGGCGCCCGGCTTGTTCAAGTACCGGCGGAGGTACCACGGCTGCCAGTGTTTCGGCCATGGTCATTCCGAGCCCGCCCGACGGCACCACCAGCGCCCGCGTTTCCGGCAGCCCTCCGGCAGCCACGTTCCCCATGGCCCCGCCTTCTGAGCCACCGAACCGGATCCGATCCTATATCCACTGCCGGCGATGATCGAAGTTGCGGCTCAAGAAGCGATCCAATCCGCACAGATAGGCCGGTCGCGCTCAGCGGCGGACGATGGGGACAGGTCATGCCCTGAGGCTGGCAGCGAGGGCGGCTGGGAAGAACAGGAACAGTAAGCGCGGTGGGGTAGGAGTGTGGCTTGTTTTGGTCAGTGCCCTCGATTTGGTTGGAAGTACAAACCCCGGTTGAGGCCAGCCAGCTCCCGCGCTATGCGCAACAGACGGATGCTTCTCTCAGTCGAGCACGTACTCGATCGTGGTCACCACCCGCACCAGCTTGATTTCCGGCGTGGACGGGTCGCGTTCGTTGATGGAGAAAAACCCCTGGCGGGCCGAGCGAATCGCGCCGATGCGGGCGTCGGAGTCGGCGGCGAACTGATTGGCGGCGCGCCGCGCGTCGGCCGTTGCGGCCGCGATCATCTCCGGTTTGATTGCTTCCAGGCCGGTGAACAGGAACTGGGCCGACTGGCCCCAGCCGGGCGTCAGCACGACGCCCTGGCTGACCAGGTCGGCCGCCTCTTCCAGGGCAGCACGGGTGGCCGCCGTGCGCGTTGTGCGCAGGGTAATGCCGCGCTCTGCGGTGAAACGATTCGCGGGCCTTTGCGTGCCGGAGGCATACAGCCATTGGTCATTAATTCGCGGTGGCGTGCGGCTGATCTCCTCGTCGCTGAAACCGTGCAGCTTGAGAAAAGCGATCACGGACTCATCGGCCGCGTCGATGGCCGCCCGGATCTCGTTGAGAGAATTGCCGGCCAGCTGGTACTGGATCGGCCAGATGGCCAGGTCGGCTGCCACTTCCTGCTCGGCAAACCCCTTGACCTCGACAAATCGGTCACTTAAACGGAAATCGCGAATGGCCCCGCCCAGCACGATGCTGGCCGCTATCAGGCCGATGGCAATCAGGGCGGCGGCGACTCGAAGATCGGATTTCATGACATATTTCCTGCGCCTGGTCGACGCCAGCCTGAAGATGACTCCTGAATCATAGTCGATTCCCTGTCCGGCGTAAAAAACACGTAAAAAACAGGGCACCCACGATTCTGGATGCGCCTGAAGGCCGCTCCAGCGGACGAGTTCGATATCGCTGGCTTCCGTCAGATCCGAGAGGGTGTCCACATCAAACGACCTTCCCAGAATCGGCCTGAACAGCCATCCTCCCCATTCGAGCGATGGGCTCATTGAGTGCCCGCATGAACCAGCTGCTTTCAGCGCCGCATCGAACTTGTGCCGAGCGTGTGCCCTGCGGTTGGTATGGTTGTGATGTTCACTTAAACAAACGCAAACTTGACATTCAGCCTAGCTCACGCCAATAACGTCCAATATACTGGACGCGAAATAGCTTCACGTCAATCAAGCTAAACAAAAAGGCAGGCATCCGCCATGAAGCGCAAGAGAAGTTACGCGCGCCAGACGCGCCAGGCGCTCTCGATCCTGGGTAAGCTGATCCGGATCGGGCGCATGGAACGCGGCATGACGGCACAAGAGCTGGCTGACCGTGCCGGTATCAGCCGCACGACATTACATAACATCGAGAAGGGCGCACCAGGTGCGGAGATCGGCACCGTGTTCGAGGCTGCATCCCTCGCTGGTGTGCGCCTGTTCGAATATGACGACACGGCGCTTCGCATAGAGAACGCACGCCTCGACGAAAAACTGACGCTTCTTCCCAAGAGTGTCCGCCCGTCTCGCCGGCAAGTCGATGATGACTTCTGATCGCAAGGCACCGGAGAGCGCCTTTGCGTGGGTCTGGCTGCCGGGTGAGATCGAGCCGGTCGTGGCCGGCCGCATCACGATGGACGGCGGCCGCTACATCTTCAATTACGGCGCCAGCTATCTTGAGCGCAAGAACTCAATCCCTCTCTATGACCCCGAGCTTCCGCTCAAGCGCGGCCGAATCGATCCGCTTCCGAACATGGAAGTGGCAAGCTGCCTGCGCGACAGCTCGCCGGATGCCTGGGGCCGCCGCGTGATCATCAACCGGCTCGTCGGTCCGAACGCTGCGGGTCAAGGCGCGGGCGAGCTGAACGAACTCACCTACTTGCTCGAGTCCGGCTCGGACAGGATCGGCGCGCTGGATTTCCAGCACGCGGCCAGCGAATACGTCCCGCGCACGTCAGTTCAAGCCAGCTATCGGGAACTGCTTGAGGCAGCCGACCGTGTCGAAAAGGGCTTGCGCCTTACACCGGCGCTTGACCAGGCGATCCATCACGGAACATCGATCGGGGGGGCGCGGCCGAAGTCGCTGATTGATGATGACGGTCGCAAGCTGATCGCCAAGTTTTCATCGAGCAAGGATGTCTACAGCGTCGTGAAGGCCGAGTTTATGGCGATGCGGCTCGCGGCCCTGTGCGGGCTCAGCGTTGCGCCGGTCTCGATCTTCGAGGCCGCTGGCAAGAACGTTTTGCTCATCGAGCGCTTTGACAGAGTCAAGACAGACGGCAACTGGCAGCGCCGCGCCATGGTCTCGGCGCTGACCATTCTCGAACTCGACGAGATGGAAGCGCGCTATGCGTCCTACGAAGACCTTGCCGAACGGATCCGCCACCGTTTTACCGATCCAAAAGAAACGCTTCGCGAGCTCTACAGGCGGATTTGCTTCAACGTGCTGTGCGGGAACACGGACGACCACGCGCGTAACCATGCCGCCTTCTGGGACGGCAAGATGCTTACGCTGACGCCCGCCTACGATATCTGTCCACAGGGACGCGCCGGCAACGAGGCAACGCAGGCGATGCTCATCAAGGGCGAGAGCCGCATGAGCACGCTCGCCACGTGCCTGTCGGCATCCGCTGATTTTCACCTCAGCGAAGACGAGGCTACGGCGATCATTGAAGGTCAGCTCGACACCGTGGCGCAAAACTGGGCGCAGTCTGCGCTGAGGCGGCGCTGAGTCCTGTCGATGCCAAACTCTTTGCCGGTCGACAGTTCTTGAACCCCTACTGCGTACGAGGCCTTGGCGGGCAGCACAACGCACTCACAGATCATTTCGAAGATGCGAGAGCGCGTATCATCGATCTGAGTGGGCGGATGAGCGAGTAGGACACCACTGAGCGCTGACCCAGAAGAGGGTACACACACTAGGACAGCCATCAAATCGCCAGAAGACGCGTACGCTGCCCGAGTTCTTTGGCCTTGGCCATCAGCGCTTCAGCCCCATGACAAACCGGCCTGAGGCAGGGCCTTGAAGCCATTGTCCTGGTGACCCAAGAATGGCTTACCCCAAGGTCTGGAGATGACGGGGAAGATCTGTCGCTTGGTGGAAGAATTCGAGCACGACCAGCGCATCATCGGAATCACGCATGACGATGTAGTGGCCACCTTCACGGTAGTAGACGAGGTCGTCGGCACCGGCACGCCCTTGCATCAGCTGGCCGCAAGGCCGAGGGTGCGGCGGCTGGCCCTGGGCAATGAGCTCAATGCGTTCGATCAAGGCGTCACGGTAGGCGATGGCCTGGCGCTCGCCAAATTGTTCGATGGTCCAGGCGAAGATGTCGACCAGACTGCGTTCAGCGCTTCGAGTCAAACGCCAGGGTTTCACGACGCCGAGGCGTCACGCGCGCGCTCGAATGCGCGCCGAACAGCGGCCTCTCCCGTGCCCTCGGCGAACTTGCCGGCCTCGACCTCCGCCAGCGCGAGTTCCAGGCGCGCCCGTATCTCGGCCAGTTCGGTCGCGCGTCGCTTGCGATCATCATGCAATGCACGTAATCCGTCCCTGACCACTTCGCTGGCGCTCTGATATTCACCGCTGGCCACCAGTTCGTCGACCCAGTATCCCCATTTCGACGTCAGGGCAATGCTTTTCGAGTTGCGGGCCGGCATGATTCAATCTCCACAAATCCGTAGGGTTCGTAGCGTAGCAAAGGGTGCTATAAATTACTACCCGGTGTATTCGGGCAGCCGGCAAATCGCCACAAAATACGAATATTTCCGGCCCCTCTGGGTCGACTGCTTCAGACCGGTGGTCTAGCCCCAGTTGGCATGGATTTGGAGCGTCCATGGCGCCCGGTCGAGCTGCTTGGCCGCTGCCACAAGCTTTGCAGGCATGCCAAACCGGCAGCTGGGCATTGCTGACGGGATGATTGACAGATGGCTGCGCTATTCGACCTGGGTTTGCAGTATCAACCAGGCTTTCTCGGCGTTGACCCCTTTCATCCAGCGCTGCCCGAGTGCTTTGACCTTGGCCATCAACGCTTCAGCCGATCCGATGGCGAGGTAGTAGCGGCGCTCCGTGCCTTTGACCTGCCGGAGCCATTGCTGGGGTTTTTTGGCCAATGCCTATAGAATCTCGGGCGGCTGATCAGGAGTGTCAGCGCGAGTGATAACGTATAGCGTCATCACTTTGTTTCGAGAACACTCATGAGGACCATTATCGATTTGCCGGAACACGACAGGCGGGCGCTGGACGACTTGAGCCGTCACTTGCAGATCTCGCGAGCCGAAGCCGTTCGCCGCGCAGTGCGCGCCTACCTTGAGAGCCAGCAGGTGGACGAAGACGTGGATGTCTTCGGGCGCTGGAGAGAGCGCGGCGAGGACGGGATGGCGTATCAAGATCGAATTCGTGGAGAGTGAGAGCGCTGATGCGGCCGCCGAAGTCCTGGCCAGAAGCAAAGCGGCATGCATCTCCCGAATCAGCTGGATCGAGGTGCTGGTTGGCGCGAAAAGCGGCGATGAATTGAAGCTTCTCCGCGGCTGGCTGAGGCGCTTCTAAATCTTGGAGATTGATGAGATCGTGGCCGACCGATCGATTGCTGTGCGCCAGCGCTATCGCTTGCGTTTGCCAGACGCCTTGATCCTGGCCTCGGCGCAGGTCCCGGCGCCCTTATCACTCTTGGCGCCGGAAATCACCGCTGCGCCGGCGCACCAGGTTGAACGCAGCCTGGTACGGCAGTTTTCGGGACAGGGCTGCGATCATGCGGTTGGTGCGGCCGGGTACGACCATCACCCGGCCGCCGTCCCGCGCCAGTTCGGCAAGGCTGACCGCGACCACTTCCTCGGCGTTCATCCACATCCAGCTTGGCAGGCGCGAGACGATGTCGCGGGTTCCGACCACGTCGTGAAATTCCGAGTAGGTAAAGCCCGGGCATAGCGCCTGAACGCGAACCCCACAGTCGATGTTTTCCATCGCCAGCGATTCCGAGAAGCTGATCAGGAACGCCTTGCTGGCGGCATACAGGGTGTGGCCGGCCGACCCGGGCACGATGCCGGCCAGCGAGGCGACGTTGATGATGCCGCCGCGCCCGCGGCTGCGCATGTCGGGCAGCAGGCGGTGACTGAGTTCCGCCACTGCCGTGACCATCACCTGCAGGAACCGTGCCTGTTCGTCCCACTCGGTGGCGTGGTAATGACCGGCGATGGCAAAGCCGGCATTGTTCACCAGCAGATCGACGTTGCGACCGCTGGCGGCGACTGCCTCGACGATCTGCTCAACGCCTGTGGTCTGGGCCAGGTCGGCCGGGATCACGTGAACGTTGCTGTCGTAGCGCTCGGTCAGCTCGGCAGCAAGCTGTTCCAGGCGCTGGCCCCGGCGGGCGGTCAGCGCCAGGTCATGGCCGGCAGCGGCCAGCTGGCGGGCAAATTCGGCGCCAATACCGGCCGAGGCGCCGGTAATCAGGGCGAGTGGGCGGTGGGTCATGACGGACAGGTTCCTTGCTTGTCGTTCTCAGGGCTCGTATCCTAGCCGGATTTGTACTTGCCGAAGGAGATTGGTCATGCGCACCCCGCTGGTGGCTGGAAACTGGAAGATGAATGGCAGCCATGAGCTGACCCGGGATTTGCTGACTGGCCTGGAAGCCGGGCTGGATCCGGCAGATCGCGCCGAGATCATGGTGTTGCCGCCGTTCCCCTATCTGACCCTGGCCCGCTCGTTGCTGGTGGACTCCGCGATTCGGCTGGGTGCCCAGGATCTGAGCACGCGCCCGGACGGGGCTTTCACCGGTGATGTGTCCGCTGCCATGCTGTCCGACTGCGGCTGCTCTGCGGTGCTGGTAGGCCATTCCGAGCGCCGCACCCTGCACGGCGAGACCGATGAGGTGGTTGCCGAGAAGTTCAGCGCCGCGCTGGCGGCCGGGCTGCTGCCCATTCTCTGCGTGGGGGAAACCCTGGAGCAGCGCGAGCAAGGGCAAACCGAGGCGGTAGTGTCGCGACAGCTGGCTGCGGTGTTGCAGTCTGCGGGAATTGCCGCCCTGGCGCAGGCGGTGGTGGCCTACGAGCCGGTCTGGGCCATCGGCACCGGGCGGACGGCGACACCGCTGCAGGCGCAGGAAGTTCACGCCGCAATTCGAGCGCAAATGTCGGCCGAAGATGCTACAATTGGCGGTCAGGTTCGAGTTCTGTACGGTGGCAGCGTCAAGGCTGACAACGCCGCTGAAATTTTCGCTCAGCAGGATATCGACGGCGGCCTGATCGGGGGAGCATCCCTGTCGGCAGAGTCGTTCCTTGCCATTTACCGGGCGGCCAACCAGAGTTTTTGATGGTTCTTCTTCGATGCTGTATACGGTTCTGATTGTTGTGCACGTTGTCCTGGCCGCCGGGCTGATTGCCCTGGTGCTGGTCCAGCGTGGACCGGGCGCGACCATGGGCGCGGCCTTTGGCGCGGGCGCTTCGGGCACGGTGTTTGGGTCCCGCGGGTCGGCCAGTTTTCTGACTCGCCTGACTTCCTGGCTGGGGGTGGGTTTTTTTGCCATCAGCCTGTCCATGGCGGTCATTGCTGCCCGGACCGGTGGCGTGGCCGAGTCGCCTGACGACCTGGGCGTCATCGAGGCCGTGCAGCCTCTGCCTGCGGTGGAGGAGGTTGATGAGGGCGCGGAGGCTTTCCTGCCCCTGCCCGATGATGAGCCTGGGTCAGACGAGGCCGATGTTATTCTCGAGCCGCCGCCTGATTGATTGGAAACGGCCCCAGAGCCGTCGGGTTGTTCACCTGATCTTGTAGCCGAAGTGGTGGAATTGGTAGACACGCTGTCTTGAGGGGGCAGTGGCGAAAGCCGTGCCGGTTCGAGTCCGGCCTTCGGCACCAGAACGTAATGCAGGAGAGTGACTCCCTTGGTTTGAATGGATGGAGAACATGCTGGTTGAGTATTTGCCAATTCTGGTTTTCCTCGTGGTCGGAATGGGCATGGGCGTTGTGCTTTTGCTGGCCGGCGGCATTCTCGGGACGCGAACGCCGTCCCGGGCCAAGGACTCGGCCTTCGAGTGCGGGTTCGAGGCCTTCGACGACTCGCGCATGAAGTTTGACGTGCGCTTCTACCTGGTCGCGATCCTGTTCATCATTTTCGATCTGGAAATCGCCTTCCTGTTTCCGTGGGCAGTCGTGCTCGATGAAATTGGCATGACCGGCCTGGTTGCGATGGGCGTGTTCCTGCTGATTCTCGTCATCGGTTTCATCTACGAGTGGAAGAAAGGGGCGCTGGAATGGGAATAAACACCTTGCTGCACAACCCCGTACCCGAGGCTGTCGTCGACGATATCCTGCGCCCGGAAGTCGACAACCCGCTGATGGAGCGCGGCTTCGTGACCACCAGCGTCGACGCGCTGGTCAACTGGGCCCGTACCGGGTCAATGTGGCCGGTGACCTTCGGGCTGGCCTGCTGCGCCATTGAAATGATGCATTCGGCGGCCTCCCGCTACGACATCGACCGTTTCGGCATGATTTTCCGCCCAAGCCCGCGCCAGTCCGATGTGATGATCGTGGCCGGCACGCTGGTGAACAAGATGGCGCCGGCGCTGCGCCGGGTTTACGATCAGATGGCCGACCCCAAATGGGTGATTTCCATGGGTTCTTGCGCCAACGGCGGCGGTTACTACCACTACTCGTACGCCGTGACCCGTGGCTGTGACCGGATCGTTCCGGTCGATGTGTACGTGCCCGGCTGCCCGCCCACGGCTGAGGCACTGGTGTACGGAATTCTGCAGCTGCAGAAAAAAGTTCGCCGGACCAACACCATTGCCCGTCGATGAGTATCTTTTCGGCTGCCAACCAGGCCCTGGCGCAGGCGCTGAATGACGTTCTGGGCGACAAGATCGGTGAGTTGATCGAACACCGCGGTCAGCTTACCGCGGTCATACCCAGCCAGCACTGGCTGGATGTGGCCTGGCAGCTGCGGGACGACCCGAACTTTGCCTTCGAGCAATTGATCGACCTGTGCGGGGTTGATTACCTGGGATACGGCGACGACGAGTGGGAAACCGCCGAGGCGACCGGTTCCGGTTTCTCGCGTGGGGTGGATGCCTTCGGCCCGGGCCGGTTCAGCTGGGAGGAGCGGCCGGAGGCGGAGGAGTTCCCGAACCGCTTTGCCGTTGTCGTCCAGCTGCTCAGCCTTGCGCACAATCGGCGCCTGCGCCTGCGCTGCTACGCCCCGGTGGATGATTTGCCCATGCTGCCCTCGCTGGTCGAGGTCTGGTCCTCGGTCAACTGGTTCGAGCGGGAAGCCTTTGACTTGTTCGGCATCGTGTTCGACGGCCATCCCGACCTGCGCCGTATCCTCACCGATTACGGCTTCATCGGCCATCCGTTCCGCAAGGATTTCCCGCTCATTGGCAACGTCACCGTGCGTTATGACGAAGAAAAAGAGCGGGTGGTTTACGAGCCGGTGGAAATCGAGCCGCGGGTCGGCGTGCCGCGCGTGGTCCGGCGCGACAGCCGCTACGTGGATAATCGCTTTGAGGGTCGCGAGGATCAGTCCGCATGAGTGAGATCCGCAACTTCACCCTGAATTTCGGCCCCCAACACCCGGCAGCGCACGGGGCCCTGCGGCTGGTGCTGGAACTCAACGGCGAGACCGTCGAGCGCGTGGATCCGCACATCGGTCTGTTGCATCGTGCGACCGAGAAGCTGGCTGAATCCAAACCGTACAACCACTCGATCGGCTACATGGATCGGCTCGACTACATGTCCATGATGTGTAACGAGCATGCCTATGTTCGCGCCATCGAGCGCCTGCTCGACATCGAGGCACCCGAGCGGGCGCAATACATCCGGACGATGTTCGACGAGGTTACGCGCATTCTCAACCACTTGATGTGGGTTGCCTCCAACGCCCTGGACCTGGGGGCGATGTCGGTTTTCCTGTGGGCGTTCCGAGAGCGCGAGGGCCTGCTGGATTCCTACGAGGCCGTTTCGGGTGCGCGCATGCATCCCACCTACTACCGTCCCGGCGGGGTCTATCGCGATCTTCCCGACCAGATGCCGAAGCTTGCCGAATCGCGCTGGCGCAAAGGCAAGGATCTGGAGCGGATGAACCGCTGGCGGCAGGGCTCGCTGCTGGACTACCTGCAAGCGTTTACCGACGATTTTTTCGACCGGGTCGACGACTACGAAACCATGCTGACCGACAACCGCATCTGGAAGCAGCGGACGGTGGGGATTGGCGAGGTCAGCCCGGAGCGGGCCCTGCAGATGGGCTTTACCGGCCCGATGCTGCGCGCCAGCGGGATTGCCTGGGATTTGCGCAAGAAACAGCCCTACGCCAAATATGCCGAGGTGGATTTCGATATCCCGGTCGGCAGCAACGGAGACTGCTACGACCGCTACCTGGTGCGGATTGAAGAATGCCGCCAGTCGGCGCGCATTATCCAGCAGTGCATTGCCTGGCTGCGGGCCAACCCCGGTCCGGTCATGTTGCAGAACTTCAAGATCGCGCCGCCCACGCGCTCGGAAATGAAAGACGACATGGAAGCGCTGATTCACCACTTCAAGCTGTTTACCGAAGGCTACTGCGTGCCCGAGGGCGAGACATACGCCGCCGTTGAGGCGCCGAAGGGAGAGTTCGGCTGTTACCTGATTTCCGACGGCGCCAACAAGCCGTTTCGGGTGCATTTGCGCGCGCCGGCCTTTGTCCACCTGTCGTCGATGGACGAGATGGCCCGGGGCCACATGCTGGCCGATATCCCGGCGGTGATTGCCACCCAGGACATCGTGCTTGGGGAGATCGACCGATGAGCCTGCAGGCAACCATGCGCCCGGATGCGGGCAAGGCCGAGCTGCTAACGGAAGAAACCCGGCAGACCATCGACCACTGGCGCGGCAAGTTTCCGGATGGTCCGGAAGGCAGCCGGTCGACCCTGATCCAGGCCCTGTATGCTGCCCAGCAGCAGAACGGCGGCTGGCTTCCCAGCGAGTTGATGGATGCGGTGGCCGATTACCTGGACGTGCCGCCGGTGTGGGCCTACGAGGTGGCCAATTTTTACTCCATGCTCGAGACCCGGCCGGTTGGTCGCCATTCGATCTCGATCTGCACCAATATCTCGTGCATGTTGTGCGGCGCGGATCGCGTGGTGGAGCAGGTCGAGAAAAAGCTCGGGATTCGGATGGGCGAGAGCACGCCGGACGGGCGAATCTTCCTGAAGATCGAGGAGGAGTGTGTAGCCGCCTGCGTTGGCGCGCCGATGATGATCGTGGACGGCCACTACCACGAGAACCTGACGCCCGAAAAAATCGATGAAATCCTCGACGGATTGGAGTGATGGCCATGACAGAGCACAACGTCGTATTCACCCACCTGGACGCAGAACGCTGCTGGTCTTTGGCCGCCTACCGGAAAATCGGTGGCTGGCAGGCCTGGGAAAAAATAGTCGATGAAAAGAATTCGCAGGAAGAGATCATTGAAGGCATCAAGAAATCGTTCCTGCGCGGACGGGGTGGTGCCGGGTTCCCGACGGGGCTGAAGTGGTCTTTCATGCCGCGCTCGGCGCCGGGACAGAAATACCTGCTGTGCAACTCTGATGAATCCGAGCCGGGCACCTGTCACGATCGCGATATCCTGCGTTACAACCCGCACGCGCTGCTGGAAGGCATGGCCATCGCGTCCTACGCCATGGGCGTGACGGTGGCCTACAACTACCTCAGGGGCGAATTCCACCACGAGCCTTTCGAGCGGGTCGAGGAGGCGCTGGTCGAGGCCTATGAGGCGGGCTACCTGGGACGCAATGTGCGCGGGTCCGGTATCGATATTGATATCCACAACGTGCTGGGCGCCGGTGCCTACATCTGTGGCGAGGAAACCGCGCTGATGGAGTCGCTGGAGGGCAAAAAGGGCCAGCCGAGATTCAAGCCGCCGTTTCCGGCCAATTTTGGTCTCTACGGCAAGCCGACAACTATCAACAATACCGAAACGCTGGCCTCGGTACCGGCCATTCTGCGCAATGGTCCGGACTGGTTTCTCGATCTTGGCAAGCCCAATAATGGCGGGGTCAAGGTGTTTTCGGTTTCCGGCCACGTCAAGCGCCCCGGCAACCATGAAATTCCGCTGGGGACGCCCTTTGCCGACCTTTTGAAACGAGCAGGCGGGATGCGCAACGGCAATGCCCTCAAGGCCGTCATTCCGGGCGGGTCGTCCATGCCGGTGCTGCCGGCCGAGACCATGATGCAGATCACCATGGACTATGACGCCCTCCAGAAAGCCGGGTCCGGCCTGGGCTCCGGGGCCGTCATCGTGATGGATGAAACCACCTGCATGGTGGCGGCCTGCACCCGCATTGCCCGGTTTTACTACGCCGAGTCCTGCGGCCAGTGCACTCCGTGTCGCGAAGGCACCGGCTGGATGTATCGGGTGCTCCAGCGTATCCAAGCCGGGCAGGGTCGGCCGGAGGATCTGGACCTGTTGCTCTCTGCCGCCGGCCAGATCGAGGGCCACACCATTTGTGCCTTCGGTGAGGCTGCGGCCTGGCCGGTGCAGGGCTTCCTGCGACATTTCCGGCATGAGTTCGAATATTTCATCGAGCACGGCCGGTCGATTGTTGCCGACCAGCTGGGGGTGGCGGCCTGATGGCGACGGTCAACCCCACCCAGACCAACCTGGTCACGCTGGAAATTGATGGCCAGGAAGTGCAGGCCGAAAGAGGCTCGATGATTATCGAGGCCGCCGACCGGATCGGGATCGACATTCCGCGATTCTGTTACCACCGCAAGCTGTCGATTGCGGCCAACTGTCGGATGTGCCTGGTTGACGTGGAGAAAGCGCCCAAACCCCTGCCGGCCTGCGCCACTCCGGTAGGCGAGGGGATGAAGGTGTTCACTGAATCGCGCCGCGCGGTCGACGCCCAGCGCGGGGTGATGGAATTCCTGCTCATCAACCATCCGCTGGACTGCCCGATCTGCGACCAGGGAGGGGAGTGCGAACTGCAGGATCTGGCGATGGGCTACGGGCGCGGCGTATCGCGCTTTACCGAGCGCAAGCGCGTGGTCAAGGACAAGAACCTCGGGCCGCTGGTCTCGACCGACATGACCCGCTGCATCCACTGCACGCGCTGCATCCGCTTTCTTGAAGAAATTGCCGGGACCACCGAACTTGGCGGCATTGGGCGCGGAGAACACACCGAAATTTCGACCTTTGTGGAACGCAACATCCACTCCGAACTCTCGGGCAACATCATCGACTTGTGCCCGGTGGGTGCGCTCACCAACAAACCCTTCCGGTTCTCGGCCCGGCCCTGGGAAATGCGTGCCCGACCGTTTGTAGGCACCCACGACTGCTTGGGTTCGAACCTGTTCTACCACGTGCGCGGACGGCGCATCATGCGCTGTGTGCCGCGCGACAACGAAGCGGTCAACGAGTGCTGGCTGTCTGATCGCGACCGCTACTCGCATTTTGCTCTTGACGCCCCCGACCGCCTGACCTCGCCCCGGGTTCGGGTCGACGGCCAGTGGCAGGAATGTGACTGGCCAAGAGCTCTTCAGGCTGCCGCAGAGGCCATTGGGGCGGTCGTTGATTCCGCTGGAGCCGACCAGCTGGGTATTCTCGCCTCGCCACGCGCGACCAGCGAGGAACACGCGCTGCTCGCTCGCCTGGGTCGGGGGCTGGGTTGTGCCAACATCGACCACCGCCTGCGCCTGGCCGATACCTCGCACCGGCTGGCCGGGCAGGCCCGCATGGACATTCCGAGCTCGGCCCTGGCCGACGCCGAGACCATTTTCCTGGTTGGCAGCAATATCCGCCATGATCAGCCCATTCTTGGCCACCGGGTGCGCACCGCGTGGCGGCTACACGGGGCCACGATCATGGACCTCAACCCGGTCGCCTACGACTTCCCCTTCGACCTGGCCGAGCGGATGACGGTCGCGCCGGCGGCCATGGTTGATACGCTGGCCGGTATTGCCCGCGCGGCAGCGGATCTGGCAGAGGCTTCCTTGCCGGAGGGGCCGGTCGGGGCATGGCTGGACCAGGTCGAAGTGGACGCTCGCGCCCGTCGGGTGGCCGCTGCATTGCGGGTGACTGAGGGAGGCATCGTGCTGCTGGGCGATGTCGCCCTGAATCATCCGGACGCCGGCCTGCTGCGAGCCCTGGCCGAATATCTGGCCGATCTGGCTGGTGTCTCGCTGTGCCTGTTGCCCGGACCGGCCAACAGCCAGGGCGCCTGGGCGGCCGGCGCCGTGCCGGGCGCGCAAGGCCTCAGTGCCAGCCAGATGCTTGCCTCACCACGCCGTGGTTATCTGCTGGTGGATGTCGAGCCGACCCGGGACCTGGCCGATCCGGCGCGGGCAATGGCCGCGCTTTCCGGTGCCGAGCGCGTGGTCGCGATGTCTGCTTTCGCCGGAGACGACCTGCTCGAGGTGGCCGACGTGCTGCTGCCCATGGCCGCGATCCCGGAAACGGACGGAACCTATGTCAACCTGGACGACCGGATCGAGTCGCTGCACGCGGTGATCAAACCGGCCGGTGATGCCCGCGCCGGCTGGAAGATCCTGCGGCAGCTGGGTGAACTGCTGAAACTGGACGGCTTTGAATTTGTCGACCTTGAGGCAGTCACCGGCCAGGCCGTAGAGCAGGTCGGAGCGGCTGGCCAGCCAGGTCTCAGCCCGCCGGCCCGGTCACGCGCTCCGGCCGACCCGGCTCCGGACCTGGCTCGCATCGGCGATGTGCCGATGTATGCGGGCGACTCGATGGTGCGGCGCTCATTGCCACTGCAGCAGACTTCCCATGCCGACGCGCCGATGGCGCGCATGCACCCGGATACGGCAAGGCGCATGAACCTGGCCGATTCAGACCGCGTGCGCGTGGGTCAGGGTGAGGGTTTTGCGACCTTCTTGCTGCAGCTGGACGAACGAATCGCCCCGGACGCGGTGTGGATTCCCGCTGGCGTGGCCGAGAGCGCGGGTCTGGGCGGCTCGTACGATGAGCTGACAATCCAGGCGGCAGGCCAATGATCGAGCAACTCACCACTTTGTTGTGGACCCTGGCCAAGGTGTTGATGGTGGTGCTGCCCGTTACCATCAGCGTGGCCTACTTCACCTATTTCGAGCGCAAGGTGATCGGCTACATGCAGGTTCGACGGGGCCCCAACCGGATCGGGCCGCTGGGCCTGCTGCAGCCGTTTGCCGATCTGTTCAAGATGTTGTTCAAGGAACTGATCATTCCGGCCAACTCCAACCGTTTCCTGTTCCTGCTGGCGCCGGTCCTGGCCCTGGCGCCGGCGCTGACGGCCTGGGCGGTGGTGCCGTTCAACGACTGGATGGTGCTGGCTGATATTGACGCCGGTTTGCTGTTCATTCTGGCGATGACCTCGATGGGCGTATATGGCATCCTCATCGGTGGTTGGGCCTCGAACTCGAAGTATGCGCTGCTGGGCGGGCTGCGCTCGGCCGCCCAGACGGTGAGCTATGAAATCGCCATGGGTTTTGCCCTGGTTGGCGTGGTGGTGCTGGCCGGAACGCTGAACCTGACCGGGATCGTCCAGGCCCAGTCCGGCGGGATTTTCAGCTGGTTCTGGCTGCCGTTGCTGCCGCTGTTCGTGATTTACTTCATCTCCGGTGTTGCCGAAACCAACCGGGCTCCGTTTGACGTCGCCGAAGGGGAATCCGAAATCGTGGCCGGTTTCCACGTCGAGTATTCGGGCTCGGCGTTCGCGGTGTTTTTCCTGGCCGAATACGCCAACATGATCCTGATCTCGGCCCTGGCTGCCCTTTTGTTTCTGGGCGGCTGGTTGTCTCCTTTCCAGGGCGTTCCGGTGTTGGGCGACACCATTCTTGGCCAGGGCGGGCTGCACTGGTTCCTGGCCAAGACCGTTATTTTCTGTTTCCTGTACCTTTGGTTTCGGGCCACCTTCCCGCGCTATCGCTATGACCAGATCATGCGCCTGGGCTGGAAGGTCTTCATTCCCATCACCATCGTCTGGGTGATGGTGGCTGGAGTGCTGCGAGTCTCGGGGCTGTACGGAGGTTGATTGTGATGCATACCGTGACCCGATACCTGAAGTCGCTGATGTTGCTGGAGTTGTTCCGCGGCCTGGCGCTGACCATGCGCTACTGGAAAAGCCCCAAGGAGACCCTCAACTATCCGGAGGAGAAGACGCCGAAGTCGCCCCGGTTCCGCGGGCTGCACGCATTGCGTCGGTATCCGAACGGAGAGGAGCGCTGCATTGCCTGCAAGTTGTGCGAGGCGGTGTGCCCGGCCCTGGCCATTACCATTGATTCACACCAGCGCGAAGATGGCACCCGGCGGACCACGCGCTACGACATTGACCTGTTCAAGTGCATTTATTGCGGTTTCTGTGAAGAGTCTTGCCCGGTGGATTCCATCGTGGAAACCGATATCAGCGAGTACCACTTCGAGAATCGGGGCGAGAATATTGTGACCAAGGAGCAGTTGCTCGCCATCGGCGACCGCTTCGAGGACCGTATTGCCGAGGCGCGCCGCCAGGACGCCGCCTACCGTTAGCAGAGGGAATTTCAGAGTCAGGGCATGCCAATCATAGAGCTGGTTTTCTATCTGTTCGGGACCATCCTGATCCTGGCCGCGCTGGGCGTGGTGACGGTCGGGAATCCCGTGTATGCAGCGCTGTACCTGGTACTGGCGTTCTTTTCGGCTGCCTGTATCTGGTTGCTGCTGCAGGCCGAGTTCCTGGCCATCGTCCTGGTGCTGGTGTACGTCGGTGCCGTGATGGTGCTGTTTTTGTTCGTGGTGATGATGCTCGACGTCAAGACCGCACCACTCCGGGAAGGCTTTACCCGGTTTTTGCCCGTCGGGCTGCTGGTGGCCTTTGCCATGGCCCTGCAGATGTTCTTGGTGATCTGGACCCGCGGCCTGGAGGCGGTCCCGATGCCGCAGCCGCAACCCGAGGGCTACAGTCACACCGCCGAGCTTGGTTTGCTGCTCTATACCGACTACCTGTTTGCTTTTGAAATTGCAGCCGTCTTGTTGCTGGTGGCGATCATCGCGGCGATCATGCTGACCCACCGGCGTCGACCGAATACCAAGCACCAGGATCCATCGCGCCAGGTGCGGGTCACGCGCGAAGAGCGTGTACGCCTGGTCAGCATGCCGGCCGAGGGTGGTTCCAGCGCCGGTTCGGACGCGGCTCGCAAGCGCGGGGAGGGAAGCTGATCATGCTGACGCTGGCCCATTTTCTGAGCCTGGGCGCGCTGCTGTTTTGCATCAGCGTGGCCGGGATATTCTTGAACCGCAAGAACGTGTTGATCCTGCTGATGTGCATCGAGCTGATGCTGTTGGCGGTCAACATCAATTTCATTGCCTTCTCGCGCTTTCTCGACAACATGGACGGCCAGGTTTTCGTGTTCTTCATCCTGACCGTGGCCGCGGCCGAGGCGGCGATCGGTCTGGCGATCCTGGTGGTGTTGTTCCGCAACCGGCGCACGATCAACGTCGAAGAACTGGCGGACCTGAAGGGGTAGGTGATGAACATCGAAACCCTGTTGCTGATGATCCCGTTGCTGCCGCTGGCCGGGTCCCTGATCGCCGGTTTGTTCGGACGCCTGATTGGCCGCTCTGCTGCCCATTGGGTCACCATCCTGGCGGTGACCGCCTCGTTTGCTCTTTCGGCACACGTTGCCTGGGAAGTATTTGTCAACGATCTTCCGGTGCTCAATTATTCGGTCTACACCTGGGCGGTGACCGACGGGTTCCAGTTCGAGATCGGGTTTCTCATCGATAGCCTGACCGCCCTGATGATGGTGGTCGTGACCTTCGTATCGCTGATGGTGCACATCTACACGGTCGGCTACATGCACGATGATCCCGGCTACCAGCGCTTTTTCGCCTACATCAACCTGTTTACCTTCGCCATGCTGATGCTGGTGATGGCCAACAACTTCCTGCAGCTGTTCTTTGGCTGGGAAGCAGTGGGCGTGGTCTCCTACCTGTTGATCGGCTTCTGGTTCAAGAAGGAATCGGCCGTACGCGCCAACCTCAAGGCCTTCCTGGTCAACCGGGCCGGTGACTTTGGCCTGATCCTGGGCGTGGCCGCGGTATTGATGTACGCCGGCTCGCTGGACTATGCGGCCGTGTTCGCCGCGGTGCCGGCGATGGAAGGCCAGACCATCAGCCTGTTCGCCGGGGTCGAGTGGTCGGTGCTGACCTTTATCTGTATCTGCCTGTTCATCGGTGCGATGGGCAAGTCGGCCCAGGTGCCGCTGCACGTCTGGCTGCCCGATTCCATGGAAGGCCCGACCCCGATCTCGGCCCTGATCCACGCCGCGACCATGGTCACGGCCGGGATCTTCATGGTGGCTCGTTTGTCGCCGATGTTCGAGGCCTCGGTGCCGGCGCTGAGTTTCATCCTCGTCATCGGCGCGATCACCGCCTTGTTCATGGGCCTGGTCGGTATCGTCCAGACCGACATCAAGCGTGTGGTCGCCTACTCGACCCTTTCGCAGCTGGGCTACATGACCGTGGCCCTGGGCGTGTCGGCCTACTCGGTCGCAATCTTCCACCTGATGACCCATGCCTTCTTCAAGGCCTTGCTGTTCCTGGCCGCCGGCTCTGTCATCATCGCCCTGCACCACAAGCAGGACATGCGCGAGATGGGCGGTTTGGCGCGCTACCTGCCGATCACCGCGGCAACTGCCTGGCTGGGCTCGCTGGCCCTGATCGGCTTTCCGTTCTTCTCCGGTTTCTACTCCAAGGATCTGATCATCGAGGCGGTCAAGCTGGCCGACCGGCCGGGCGTGGCCTTCGCCACCTTTGCCGTGTATGCCGGTGTGGTGATTACCGCGCTCTACTCGTTCCGGTTGCTGTATCTCACCTTCCACGGGCCGACGCGCATGGACGACGAGACCCGTGCCCACGCTCATGAATCCCCCTGGGTGGTGACGGTGCCGCTGATCCTGCTGGCCATCCCGTCGGTCCTGATCGGCTATTTCACCGTGGTGCCGCTGCTGTTCGGCGGTGCGCTGGCCGATGCGATCTTCGTGCGCGAAGCCCACGACGTGGTCGCCCAGTTGGCCTACAAGTTTGACGATGGCCCGTTTGCATTCGGCCTGCACGGCTTCCTGACCCCGGTGTTCTGGCTGGCTATGTTGGGTGTGGGGCTTGCGACCTGGGTCTACCTGTTCAATCCAGGTATCGCCGAGGCCGCCAAGCAGCGTCTGTACCCGGTCTGGAAGATTCTCGACAACAAGTACGGTTTCGATGATTTGTACATGAAGGGCATCACCGGCGGTTCGCTGAAGTTCGCCTCGGGTCTTTCCAATCGCGGAGACCGGATGATCATCGATGGCTGGTTAGTCGGTGGCACGGTTCGCCTGGTCGGCCGAATTGCTGATGCCTCACGGGCGCTACAGTCCGGCTTCCTGTTCCACTACGCGTTTGCCATGATCATCGGCCTGGTGGCGATCGTGGCCTCGTTCGTGCTACTTAAGGGGTGATTCATGTTTGAATGGCCCTTGCTGAGTTTGTTGATCTGGGTGCCCATCCTGGCTGCGGCACTGATCGCCGCCATCGGCGGCGGCAGCCCCAAGCTGGTGCGGCCGCTGGCCTTGATTGCGGCCATCGTGTCGTTCTTGCTGGCCCTGGTGTTGTACGCCGGCTTTGATAGCGGCAGCACGGCCAAGCAGTTCGAGGAGCAGGTGGTCTGGATTGCTGCGTTCAGCGTGTACTATCACCTGGGAATCGATGGCCTGTCCTTGCCGTTGATCCTGCTGACCACGCCCATTTCGCTGTTGATCATCGTGGCCAGCTGGCACATCAAGGATCGGCCGCATCTGTACATGGCCAGTTTCCTGCTCCTGCAGGGCCTGATGGTCGGCGTGTTCTCCTCGCTGGATGCCTTGCTGTTCTACGTGTTCTTTGAAGCCATGCTGGTACCGATGTTCCTGATCATCGGTATCTGGGGCGGGCCGAACCGGATCTACGCAACGGTCAAGTTGTTCCTGTTCACCTTTTTCGGTTCGGTGTTCATGCTGATCGCGCTGCTGTGGCTGTACCTGCAGTCGGGCAGTTTCCAGATCCTTGATTTTCACCAGTTGCCGATCGCCCTGCACGCCCAGATCCTGATTTTCCTGGCCTTCCTGGTCGCCTTTGGCGTCAAGCTGCCGATGTGGCCGATTCATACCTGGCTGCCTGACGCCCACGTCGAGGCGCCCACCGGCGGCTCGGTGGTGCTGGCGGCGATCATGCTCAAGATTGGCGGGTATGGCCTGGTCCGTTTTGCGCTGCCGATCACGCCCGACGCCGCGGCAGCCCTGGACTGGCTGGTCATCGGCCTGTCGCTGGTCGCGATTGCCTACATCGGTTTTGTCGCCCTGGCCCAGAGCGACATGAAAAAGCTGATCGCCTACAGCTCGATTGCGCACATGGGCTTTGTCACGCTGGGCTTGTTCCTGGCCTTTGCCATCACCCGGAATACCGACAACATCGTCGGTGCCGGTCTCGGCGTTACCGGGGCCATGGTCCAGATGATCTCGCATGCCTTTGTCTCCGGCGCGATGTTCCTGATCATCGGCATGCTCTACGACCGAGTCCACAGCCGCGACATGGCAAGCTACGGCGGGGTGGCCAACACCATGCCCTGGCTGGGGATGTTCGCCGTGCTGTTTTTCATGGCCAACGCCGGCCTGCCGGGCACTTCGGGCTTTGTTGGCGAATTCATGGTCATCATGGCCGCCTTTCACGCCAATTTCTGGTTTGCTTTCGTCGCCGCCTCAAGCCTGCTGCTGGGCGCGGCCTACAGCCTGTGGCTGGTGCGCCGCGTGTTCTATGGCGAGGTCGCCAACAACGCCGTGGCCGGCCTGAAAGACCTGAGCCCGCGCGAGTGGTTTTTGATGATCACGCTGGCGGTCTTCGTGCTCGCCATCGGCATCTGGCCGTACCCGCTGATCGAGATGATGGAAGTGTCAGTAGGGCATCTTGTTGAGCACATCATGGTTTCCAAGCTGCCGTGAGGATGCATTCAGTGGAACCGCAGATGAACGCACATGAACGCAGATGGGTTGTCAGGCTCTGTCCTTCAGGGCGCTCCATGACTTCATGGGCCTGGTTTGCGCGGCGGGTGTCTGGCTGTCTTTTTATCAGCGTTTATCAGCGTTCATCTGCGGTTAAATCCTTACCGAACCCGGTTATGCCGTCATGACTCTGACCGAACTCCAACTCGCCCTGCCAGAGATTTTAGTGCTCTCGGCGGCCTGCGTGATCTTGCTGGCCGATCTGTTCATTTCGGACCAGCGGCGCGGACTGACCCACATGCTGGCCGTGATTACGCTGGTTTTTGCCGCAATCCTGAGCCTGCGCCTGATGATGCCGCCCGGCGAGGTGGTCTATGCCTTCAGCGACACGTTCGTGCGCGATCGTTTCGGCGACATTCTCAAGGTCTTCAGCTACCTGACCCTGGCTGCTGTATTCGTCTACGCCAAGCACTACCTGCGTGTTTTCGGCCTGTTCAAGGGCGAGTTCTACACTTTGAGCCTGTTCGCGCTGCTCGGCGTGATGGTGCTGATTTCGGCCTCGAACATGATCACTCTGTACCTGGGTCTGGAGTTGCTGGGCTTGTCGACCTATGCCCTGGTTGCCCTGAACCGGGATTCCCGCCTCGGTTCCGAGGCGGCTATGAAATACTTCATACTCGGCTCGCTGGCGTCCGGGCTGCTGCTGTACGGCATGAGCCTGTTGTATGGCGCTACCGGGTCATTGCAGCTGGCCGAGATCAGCGCCAGCCTCACCGGCGGTGCCGGCGACTCGATGTTGCTGACTTTTGGCCTGGTGTTCGTGGTCATTGGCGTGGCCTTCAAACTCGGTGCGGTTCCCTTCCACATGTGGGTGCCGGACGTCTACCACGGCGCCCCGCTGGCCATTACCTTGTTCATCAGCTCGGTGCCCAAGCTGGCCGGTCTGGCGCTTGCCATTCGCCTGCTCGACAACGGGCTTGGCGGGCTGCACGGCGACTGGCAGGGCATGCTGGTGGTACTGGCCGTGTTGTCCCTGCTGCTGGGCAACTTCGCCGCCATCGCCCAGACCAATATCAAGCGCATGCTGGCCTACTCGACCATCTCGCACATGGGCTTCATGTTGCTCGGCATCCTGGCCGGGACGCCGGAGGGCTATGCCGCGGCGATGTTCTACGCCATTGCCTATGCCCTGATGTCGGCCGGTGCCTTTGCCGTCATCATCATGGTCTCCGGCCCCGACCGCGAAGCCGATCAGATCGACGACTTCAAGGGGCTGGCCCGGCGCAACCCCTGGCACGCCTTCCTGATGATGATGGTACTGTTCTCGCTGGCCGGGATTCCGGTGTTCCTCGGGTTTTTCGCCAAGTGGCAGGTGATTGCCGCAGTCATTGCCGCGGGGTTCACCTGGCTGGCAGTGTTGGCGGTGCTGACGGCGGTTATCGGCGCCTTTTACTACCTGCGCGTGGTCAAGGTCATGTACTTTGACGAGCCGGAAATCGAGCGGCCAGTTACCGCGCCGGTTGACTTCCGCGCTGTATTGACCGCCAATGGTGTCGCCATGCTGGCCTTGGGCTTGTTTTCCGGCGGGCTGATCAGCCTGTGCCTGAGTGCGTTTGTCGTGTCTTGAGCGGCGCTTGATTGAAGAATCTAGAGGCTGCTTGAACCGCTGGCCGCGGCCGGCTCAGCTTCCGGGCCGATCCGGGCGCGCGAGCGCTGGCTGAACTGACCCAGGGTCGGGTCGATGCGGAACTGGTCGCGGAACAAGCCTTCTTCGCGACCGTCCTCCATCGTCAACAGCACGCCGTCGATGCCGCTTGTGGTGCTGCCCCCGAGTCGCATCGACTGCCGTTGGCCCGGCTGATTCGAGGCGCCGGCTAGGATTTCGAGCTGGACCAGCCGGGCCTTCAGGGTTTCGGTTGACGGATCGGCGTTGTTCGAGAGCAGTTTCAGAGCCTGGCGGTAGATATCAGCGGCTTCGGTCAAACGGTCCTGCAGGGCCAGCGCGCTGCCGAGAATATCGAGCGCCGCGGCCCGATAGGTGGCGTCGATGGTCGAGAAAGGCTGTTCCGGAGCAGCTGAATCTCCGAGCAAATCAATCATCAGGCGTTCGGCTTGTTCAGGATCGGACTGGCGCAGGTGCAATGAAGCCTGATTGGAGATCGACAGCCGGTACAGGTAGTGTTGGCGGTCGGCCACGGTTTCGATCATGCGGGCAGCACGTTCGAACACTTCCACGGCCTTGGCATCGGCACCCGTGCGGGACAGGGCGACCAACGCAGCCCGGGTCTCGAAAAGTAGTTCTGCCGGTGGTGCCGCGCGCGCGCTCAGTTCCGACTCGATCTGCTCCAGCTCGACCACGGTCTGCTGCAGCGGTACATCCTGCACGTTGGCCTGGTTGCGCAGCAGTCGCACTCGCAAGGCGAGCCATTCATCGCCGTCGCTGATCCCGGCCTGCTGCAGCAGCGCCATGGCTTTACGGTCTGCCTCGATTGCGCTCGCTGCCCAGCCGGCGGTGTCCAACGCTGCGGCGATGTCAATCTGGACGCGCGCCTGGTCGAGCGGCGATGCCTGGTCGGTCATTCCCAGCTGAGCCTGCTCCAGCAGAGGAAGCGCCTGCTGGCCCAGCCCCAAAGCATTGTAGGCACGTCCCAGGGCGAGCAATACCGAGGCCATGCTGTCCGGGCTCAAAGCCTGATCGTCGATCATGCGTTCGCTCCCCAGATCCAGCAGTTCACGAACGGTGACGGTATTCCCGCGCGAGGGCAACGAACCGGCGCCGGAGAACATTTCGTGCATGAAGCCGGTCACCGCTTCGGCCCGGTCGCGCTCCCACGCGATCTGCCGCAGTTGGCGTTCGCGATCGACCAGGAAGCCGGCCAGCAGCACAAGAATGCCGAGCGTTGTGAGGCTGCCAATCCGGTGCCGACTGACAAAACGCTCCATTTGGTACAGCCTGCCGCCACCTCGGGCGGTGACCGGTCGCCGCCGGAGCAGATTTTCCAGATCTTCGGCCAGAGCGCTGGCGGTAGGGTAGCGCTTGCCCGGTTCGAATGCCAGAGCACGGTCGACGATGGCGACCAGATCAGCCGGCAGCCGCAGGCGAGTGTTGTTCTGGAGCCTGCCAACGGAGGGCGCGGCGCGGGTTTGGAGCGCGTTGAGCACCTCGCGTGGCGAGGCCAGATCATCGAATGGTCGTTTGCCGGTCAGGGTCTCATGCAGCAAGACGCCCAGGGAGTAGACATCGGTGGCAGCACTCAGAGGGTCGCCAGCAGCCTGTTCCGGGCTGGCATAGGCCAGGGTCATGTAGCGGCCGCCGGCGGCTCTGCTCTTGTCGGTTGAGCGTGGACCGTCGATCAACTCGGCCACCCCGAAATCCAGAAGCTTGGGTTCTCCGTCGGCGGTGATCAGGATATTGGATGGTTTTAGGTCGCGGTGAATGACCATGTGTCGATGGGCGTAATCGACTGCGCCGCAGATCTTGATCATCAGCTTGATACGTTGCTGCAGCGAGGCGTTTTGCTGGTTGCACCACTGGTCCATGGGTTGACCGGATACGTATTCCGTTGCCAGAAACGGGCGCCCCTCTGCGGTCAGGCCGCCGTCGATCAGATGGGCAATATTGGGATGGTTCAGGCGCGCCAGCGCCGCCTGCTCATTGGTAAAGCGAGCCGCCAGGGCATCGTCAAGGGCGGTGGCCGGCGCCAGCAGCTTAAGCGCAACCTGCTGTGCCGTGGCCCCGTCGACGCGCTCGGCGCGGTAGACCACTCCGGAACCTCCCGCATCCAGTCGTTCCAGCAAACGATAGTTGCGTGGCATGGGTGCTTCCAGCGAAATCTGGCACAGGCTGGAGCGCGCGGCCCTCTGGAAGTTTTCAGGCTCGGCATCGCCCGAGTCATCCTGCGCGGCATCAAGCAGCCATGCCACTTCGGCAGCCAGCTCGTCGTCCTCGTTGCAATGCTCGGCCAGCCAGGCTGCGCGCTGCGAGGGTTCCAGTTTCAAGGCCTGCTCGGCCAGTTGCTTTGCCCGACGGTACTGGTTTGCCGAGGGGTTCACAGCCACCACGCCAGCACGAACCAGACCAGCATGATGGCGCCGATCAGCAGTTTGGACGCGGTTCCGATGACCACGCCGATCGACGCGCCAACGCCTGCGCGCATGGAGTCGTCCAGGTTTGCCTTGCCGATGAGGTGGCCGGCGACGGCGCCGAGAAAGGGTCCGAACAAGATGCCTGCCAGACCGAAAAACAAGCCGACCAGTAACCCGAGGCTGGCGCCAAGAATCGCGAGTCGGCCGGCGCCGAAGCGGCGAGCGCCCTCTGCTGTGGCGAGAAAATCAATGACCACCGACAGCAGTGCCAGAATGCTTAGCCAGATCATGGTGTGACCGGAGACGGCCGTGAAGCCATCCATCCAGGTAATCAGGAGCAGCCCCAGCAGGATAATGGGCACACCGGGCAGGGCCGGCAGCACGGTCCCGGCCAGGCCGATCAGGATCAGCAGCACGGCCAGAACCCAGCCCGGTATCGTCAACAGTTCCCAGCTCAGCCATTCCATGACGTTGTATCTTTTTTCCCGTTCATCAGGAATTATGGCATTGACTGGTTAAACGGCTCCTGGGCAACCAGGACCAGACGCAGCCAGCGCCAGATGTCAGCCGAGCTCGCTGAGCGCGCCCAGCAGATTTCTGACGTCCTCAGGTTTTGTGGCAAAGGTACAGACCAGTCGGGCGAGGTCGTTGTAGCCGGGCCAGATGTGGAACTCGAAGCCGCGATCTTTCAGTGATTGCAGGATGGTGGGTTCAGCCCGCATGAAAACTTCATTGGCCTCCACCGGCCACTCCAGCCTGGCTGCGTGTGATGCCTCGATGCCAGCGGCCAGTTCGACAGCGCGCTCGTTCGCGGTTCGGGCGATGTCCAGCCACAGGTCGTTTTCCAGCAGGGCCAGCAACTGGGCCGAGACGTAGCGCATCTTCGACAGCAGGTGGCCGCCGCGCTTGCGGCGTCGCTCCAGTCCCTCCAGCCATTCGGGACGGCCGAACACGACCACCGCCTCGGCGGTCAGCGCTCCGTTCTTGGTTGCGCCGAAGCTGAGCACGTCCACTCCGGACCTCCAGGTGATTTCGGCCGGGGTGCAGCCCAGCCAGGCCACGGCATTGGCAAAGCGCGCGCCGTCCATGTGCAGCGGCAGGCCGCGGGCATGGGCGACATCGGCCACGGCGCGGACCTGTTGGGGTCGGTAAGCCGTGCCGCATTCGGTGGCCTGGGTGATGGAAACCACGGACGGCTTGCAGTTGTGCACGCCATGCACCCCGGCTGAATCGATGGCGCGGGCCAGCGTGGCCGGATCGAGTCGAGCATTGTCACCGTCCAGCGGCACGAGCTTGGCGCCGTGGGTGTAGAACTCCGGCGCGCCGCCCTCGTCGCAGTGAATGTGGGCCGTGCGGTGACACATCACCGCCCCCCAGGGCGGACTGAGCTCGGCCAGCACGATGCTGTTGGCGGCCGTGCCGGTGGCAATCGGCAGCACGTGGCAGTCGGTCTCGAAGATCTCGGAGAAGCGCGCGTTCAGGTGCTGGCTGCAGCGGTCGGCGGCATAGGCCGTCGCAAAGTCCTGGTTTGCTTCGATGACGGCGTCGAGGACGGCAGGATGGGCGGGGGCTTCGTTGTCGCTTTTGAAATTCACGGCGTGTCTCTAAATGGAGTTGTCGGTTCTACTGTGGTCCGGCAGCAAGGCGCTTGCTCGGCATTGGCCGGTATCACCATCGATGCCTACCGGAAATCCCGCGCTCGTGAGGTCAATCGTTCGACTGATCTAGATGCGCGGGCCAGGGTCACTGGCCAGTACATTCACGTTATCATCCCGCCGCACAACGCCCAGTGTTCGTGGCACAAGGTTTTCTCCAAAAAGGAGTTTGCCGTTGAATCGACGGAAGGTCGACAGCGTCTTGAGCGGCTCCTTTTGCGGGTCGCGGTTGCCGGTTTCCTGGTGGGTCGTCGTGACGATGCAACGATCACAGGCCTTGACCGCATCAAACCTGACCGCACCGATCGCCAGTGCTTGCCAGTGATCTTCTTCAAAGGCACGATTGAGATCAAGATCAACGACGACATTGGGCCGAAACTGCATCATGGCCACCGGCGCTGCTGTCGGGTTGCTGGCCTGAATGCGCCGATTCAACGCTGCCAGCGATGCTGTGGTCGTCAGCAACAGCGGATATCCATCGGCAAAACTGACGGTGCCACCGGAGGCATACTCCGGGTTGGTCGGGCGGGGGTGGTCCGGCGACTGCCTGACCAGACGGCAGCGGGTTTCAAGCAAGGCGGTCAGCCAATCGGCAATTTCGTCCCCTTGATCCAGTGCCAGGGTCCGGGTCTTCCACACCTGCACGGGTTTCTGCTTTCCAGACCCATCCCTTGGCAGGGCGATCGGATCCAGCACGCCGCCGCAATCGCTCAAGATCAGCTGCTCGTCATTCAGGTCGACGCCGATCTGGGTCATCCGCGGATGTGCTCTCTGAGTCAGGAATTTCCCCTGTTCATCGACAATCATCCACTGCCGGTCGCCGAGCAAACCACCGGCGGTAACTTCGGCTTGCCCGACCGCGATGCCGCGGCAAGACTTCACCGGATAAATCCATAGGTTATTGATTCGCATGACTCGATCCGCTCTTGTACAGTGATCCGATCAACCCCGAGAGTATAGGCAAGTACCATGACTCGTTTGCGTCCGGGTGCGGCAAGGTCGCCACTGAGCCCCTGCAGCGCCCGGCGACTCACTCGGCATTTGCAACAATACCGACATGCCCATTTCTTTTGACCCGGAACAGGTTTTCCAGCGCGACATTGCCTGGCTCAAGCGGCGGCATCGCCAGCTGACCCGCTTTCGCGGACCGGCCGAGAAACGCCAAGCGCTGGAATCCGCCTATCGGCAGCGCCTGGAAAGCTCGCAAGCACGCGTGACCGAGCGTCGAGCCAGCGTGCCGCCACTCAAGCGCCCGCCCGAACTCCCGATCAGTGCCCATGCCGAAACGATCGTGGGCGCCATTCGGGCCCACCCGGTGGTGATCGTCGCCGGCGAGACCGGCTCGGGCAAGTCCACCCAGCTGCCCAAACTGTGCCTGGAAGCCGGCCGTGGCGTGCGCGGGCTGATTGGCTGCACCCAGCCGCGCCGCATCGCCGCGCGTTCGGTCGCGCGCCGGGTGGCTGAAGAGCTGGGCAGCGAACTGGGGCAGGCGGTGGGCTTCCAGGTCCGCTTCAACGACCGCGTCTCGGCCGACAGCTACATCAAGTTCATGACCGACGGCATTCTGCTGGCCGAGATTCACGGCGATCGGCGGCTGGATGCCTACGACACCCTGATCATCGACGAAGCCCACGAGCGCAGCCTCAACATCGACTTCCTGTTGGGGTATCTCAAGCAACTGCAACGCAAGCGCCCGGATCTGAAGATCATCATCACCTCGGCAACCATCGACACCGAGCGCTTTGCGAAGCATTTCGACAACGCCCCGGTGATTACCGTCGAGGGTCGCGGCTATCCCGTCGAAGTGCGCTATCAGCCACCGGACGAGGGCGAGGATCTGGCTCGTCAAGTGCGTCGCGCCGTCGAGGCAGCCGGGCGCATCGACCATCGCGGCGATCTCCTGGTGTTTCTGCCCGGCGAGCGCGAAATCTTCCAGGTCTCGCGCGAACTCAAGCGCGCCAGCCTGGCCCATACCGAAGTCCTGCCGCTGTATGCCCGCCTGCCCGGCGAAAGCCAGGACCGGATCTTTCAGCCGCACACCGGCCGGCGCATTATCCTGGCGACCAACGTCGCCGAGACTTCGCTGACCGTGCCCGGCATCCGCTTCGTGATCGACTCAGGCCTGGCCCGGATTTCGCGCTACGCGGCCCACTCCCGCGTGCTCCGTCTGCCGGTCGAGCCGGTTTCGCAGGCCTCGTCCAACCAGCGTGCCGGGCGCTGCGGCCGGGTCGGTCCCGGAATCTGTATTCGGCTGTTCGCTGAAGCCGATTTTCATGCCCGGCCGGAATTCACCGAGCCGGAAATCCAGCGCGCCGGCCTGGTCGGCGTGCTGCTGGAAATGCTTGCACTCGGTCTGGGCGAGCCCGAGGCCTTTCCCTTTGTCGACGCGCCGCCGAGGCGCCTGATCTCCGAGGCCTGGAACAGCCTGGTCGAGTTGGGTGCAGTTGATGACCACAAAGCGCTGACCGCGGTCGGCCGAAAACTGGCCCGGCTGCCGGTGGATGCCCGCCAGGGCCGCATGCTGATCGAGGCGGCCGAGCGTGGGGCACTGGCCGAGGTCTTGATCCTGGTGGCCGGTTTGAGCATTGCCGATGTGCGCGAGCGGCTGCTGGATCAGCAGCAGGCCGCCGACCAGGCCCATGCCGAGTTCGCGGTACCGGGGTCAGACTTTCTCACCCTGCTCAAACTGTGGCGCTGGTGGCAGGATACGCGGGCCTCGCATTCGCGCAACCAGGCCGACAAGCAGGCCCGCCGACGTTTTCTCAATGCCCAACGCCTGCACGAGTGGGGGCAGTTGCACGGGCAGTTGTTGAGACTGGCGCGCGAGGAAGGCTGGAAGGTCGGCAAGCCGGACCAGACCGAGGAGCAGGCGGTTCATCGCAGTCTGCTTGCCGGCCTGCTGGCCATGATTGGGCAGCACACCGAAAGCGGGGAATACCAGGGCGTGCGCGGACACAAGTTCCGGATTTTTCCGGGATCCGTTCTGGGCCAGCGTGCGCCCGGCTGGATCATGGCCGCCGAACTGGTCGAGACTGGTCGCACCTACGCCCGTATGGTCGCGCCCATTCAGCCGGCCTGGCTGGAGCAACAGGCAGCCCACCTGCTCAAGCGCCGAGTCTTCGATCCGTACTGGGACCGTCGTTCGGGCCGGGTCATGGGCTACGAGCAGTTGAGTTTGCACGGGCTGATCGTGGTCGAAAAGCGCCGCTGTCATTACG
>PXBD01000034.1 GCA_003565625.1 Gammaproteobacteria bacterium | reverse complement strand
TTCAGGCGATTTCGGGCGGGATTTTATGCAACTGATGGGTTTACTGTAGCGCAGATCCGCGACGGGATTCATTCCTCCCGCAAACGACCACTGGTCTGGAATTTTTCCAGGCAGCAAAGCCATGGGTCAAGATCGAAGCCCTTGTCGGCCAACCACCCCTGATCGTAAAAGGTATTCAGGTATCGATCCCCGGTATCGCACAGCATGCTGACCACGCTGCCCTGACGACCCTCGGCGATCATCTGTTCGATCAACTGGAAGCAGGCGAACAGGTTGGTCCCGGTGGAGCCGCCGGCCTTGCGGCCGAGGATGTTTTCCAGAAAGTGAATGGTAGCAATGCTCGCCACATCCGGCACCTGGATCATGTGGTCGATGACGTCGGGCACGAAAGATGGCTCGACCCTGGGTCGGCCAATGCCTTCGATCAGCGACATGCGCTGGCTGGTCAGATGACAGTCCCGGGTTTTCCAGTAATCGTAGAACACCGAGTTTTCCGGGTCGGCCACGCACAGTCGGGTGGAATGGCAGCGGTAGCGGATGTAGCGGCCGATGGTGGCCGGGGTCCCGCCGGTACCGGCGCTGACCACGATCCAGTCCGGTATCGGAAAGCACTCGCGCTGCATCTGCTCGAAGATCGACTGGGCGATATTGTTGTTGCCGCGCCAGTCGGTGACCCGTTCGGCGTTGGTGAACTGATCCATGTAGTGCCCGCCCACGGTGCGGGCAATTTCGGCTGCCGCGCTGTAGATCTGGTGGCCGTCGACCATTCGGCACTCACCGCCGTGGAACTCGATTTCACGCACCTTGCGCCGGGAGGTATTGCGCGGCATCACGGCGATGAAAGGCAATCCCAGCAGGCGGGCGAAATAGGCCTCCGACACGGCGGTGTTGCCGGAGGAAGACTCGATGATCGGAGTACCTTCCTCGATCCAGCCGTTGGCCAGCCCATACAGGAACAGCGACCGGGCCAGGCGATGCTTCAGGCTCCCGGACGGATGGGTGGATTCATCCTTCAGGTAGAGATCAATGCCCTTCAGGCCCGGCAGATCCAGCTTGATCAGGTGGGTATCCGCCGAACGCTGAAAGTCCGACTCGATTCTGCGGATAGCCCAGTGGACCCAGTCCCTGCTGTTTTCGCTCATGTGCCTATGGCCCAAATCCAGATTAACGCTCAGGTTACCGCAACGGAAGGTGCAGGTACGCAGTCCGACGCGAATGGTTTCACGCCGCGGAATGTTGAGCCCCACATCGCGACGGTCGGCCCACGGTTTGCAGTTGGGTAACAAATCGGACTGGACGGCAGTGTCTAATCGTCACCCAGAGTCACAGGGTCTGGTCAATGAGCGCTTCCAATTCGATTCCACGACTGGCCTATCTGGTCAGCGAATACCCCGCCACTTCGCATACCTTCATTCTTCGTGAGGTTATCGGACTGCGGGCCCGGGGCTTTGATATCGTCACCGCCAGCATCAACGCCGATGCGCGGCCGATCGACGCCATCACGGAGGAGGAGCGTGCCGAACGCGAGGCCACCTACGTGCTCAAGCGCCACGGCGTGATCGGCGCGCTGCAAGCGCTGGCATGGTCCGTGCGCCACCACCCGCGCGGGCTGCTGCGTGGACTCAAGGCAGCGCTGGGTCGAGCCGCCGCCAATCCGCGATTCAGCCACAAGCACCTGTTCCATCTGTTCGAGGCGCTGATGGTGGGGCGCTGGATGAATCGCCAGCAGGCCCGCCACCTGCACGTGCACTTCGCCACGGCCGGCGCCTCGGTCGCGAGCCTGACGCGACAAATATTTCCGATCAGCTTGTCGATGATGGTGCATGGTCCGGACGAATTCTCCCGGGTCAACCATGAGCACTTCAGCGAAAAAGTCGAGGTGGCCGATTTCGTGTTGTGCATTTCCCATTTTGCCCGCAGCCAGACCATGTATCACAGCCCGCCCAGCCACTGGCACAAGATCGACATCGCCCGGTTGGGCATTGATCCCGGCGTGTTCAAGCCGGCCGAACGCGACGCCAACGACCGGTTCTCCGTATTATGCGTCGGTCGGCTGACGCCGGCCAAGGGCCAGCACCTGCTGCTGGAGGCGGTGACCAGGCTACGCGCCAATAATCAGCAGATGCATTTGCACCTGGTCGGTGATGGCCCGGATCGGGCATCCCTGCAGCAGCACTGCGGCGAGCTCGGGCTGGAAGAGCAGGTCGAGTTCCACGGCGCGCTCAACCATGATCAGGTCCGCGCCATATATGCCCGCTCGGATGCTTTTGCCCTGCCCAGCTTCGCCGAGGGCATCCCGGTGGTTTTGATGGAGGCCATGGCCGCCGGCCTGCCGTGCATCAGCAGCCGCATCACCGGCATACCGGAGTTGATCAGCGACGGCGAGACTGGATTCACCACCGCCGCTTCCGATGTCGACGAACTGGTCGAACGGCTGAGCCAGCTGCTGGCCGATCCCGACCTGCGTGCCCGGCTGGGGGCGGCCGGACGACAACGCGTGTGCGAAGCCTACAACCTCGAGCACAATATCGAGATTCTGGCCCAGCGCTTCCAGGATCGCCTGGCGAGGCTCGCATGATCGAGTGGATGGTTCACCTCGCCGCCGCGCTGCTGGCGCTGGCCACCCTGCCTGGCAGTCTGCTGCTGGCCGTACTGTCGGTGGCCGCTTTCCTGCCGGTTTCCCGGCGCGAGCAGACTGCTGCACCCTCAACCGACCGACTGGCTTTCGTGGTGCCGGCGCATAATGAGGCGGCCAACATTGAGACCACGGTTGACAATCTGGTCGCGGCCTGTCGTACCGATGGCCAGGCGGAAGTCTGGGTCATCGCCGACAACTGCAGCGACGATACGGCCGAGCGGGCCCGTGCCGCCGGTGCCCAGGTACTGGAGCGCCACAACGAGGATCAGCGCGGCAAAGGGTTTGCGCTCGCCTATGCTTTTGCCCGGATACCGGAAACGGCCGGTCAGTGGCTGATCGTGGTTGATGCCGACAGCACCCTGGAACCGGGGTTTCTGCCGGCTCTGCGTGCAGCCATGCATAGCGACCGCAACGCGCTACAGGCCTGCTACCTGTCACGCGCCGGTGCGCACCTGCGCTCGCGTGTGAGCCGCATCGCGCAGTGGGGCTTCAATCTGGTGCGGCCGCTTGGTCGCCAGCGCCTGGGGTTTCCTGCGGACTGTTCGGCAATGGCTTTGCCCTGCGCCGTAGCCTGCTGGAGCGCCTGCCGTTCAAGGCCCACTCGGTAGTCGAAGACCTTGAATACCATCTGTTGCTGGTCACAGCCGGCGAACGCGTGCACTTCGTTTGCGATGCCGTGGTCATGGGTGAGATTGCCGATACCGCCGATGGCGCCCGCACCCAGCGAGCGCGCTGGGAGGGTGGTCGTCTGCGCATGCTCAAGGACCACTTTGCGCCCCTGCTGATGCGCTGCCTGCGCGGTGAGCGCGCCGCAGTTGAGGTGCTGGCCGACCTGCTGCTGTTGCCGCTGGGCCTGCACGTGGTGCTGCTGGCTGTGGCCGCGGCCGTGGGCGGCGTCGGGCTGTGGGCAGCCGTCTTTGGCGTGCTGGCCATCGGTCTTTACCTGGGTGCGATCCTGCTGCGCGGCCCCACCACCTGGCGTGACCTTGGCGCGCTGGCTCTCAGCCCGGTCTACGTGGTGTGGAAGCTCAGCCTGCTGCCAGCCAGCCTGGTCCAGAGTCGCCGCCAGGCTGCCTGGGTGCGCTCCCGTCGCAACAATGAAAGCGAGTCCCACCATGACTGACACAGCCGCCGAAACCCGGACCCCTCAGGATCAGCCCGAGGCGAGTCTGATCATGCTGTCGTTCAATACCGCCCCGCTGCTGCGCCAGAGTCTGGCACGGCTGATCGAGGTCGCGCGGGAGATCAAGGCTGAAGTCATCGTGGTCGACAATGCCTCGCACGACGGCTCCGCCGCCCTGGTCGAGGCCGAATTCCCGGACGTTCAGCTGGTTCGGGCGCCGCATAACCTGGGCTTTGCCGGCGGCAACAACCTGGGCGCGCGGCACGCAAGCGGCGAATTTCTGGTTCTCGTCAACTCCGATGCCTTCATCCAGCCCGGCCGAGGATTGCCCTGCTGTTCTGTTTTCTTATGAGAACCGCAGATGAACGCAGATTGGGCGTGGGCCATCGCTGCCCCATCCGAGCTTTGGCGCTACTGCTTGCAGATCGCTCCGATCACGGCAAACCGTCGAGAAACTCGACAATCGCCCGGGTCATTTCCTCGGGATGCTCGGTCGGAATCCAGTGCAGCGCGTCGACCTGTTCAATCCGCGCGTCCGGCAGGGGCTGCAGCAGGCAACGGGTCTTGTCGGGGTCAGCCAGCAGCGCTCCACCCGACAGCAGGGCCAGGGTCGGTGCCTGAACCTGCTCGAGCGGGCCGACCTTGCGCAAGACCTGGAACAAGGCCTGCAGATAAGTGGCCACCGGCAGGTACGCCATGTCCTTGCCGGGCTTGGCGTAACGCTTGAGCATGGCTTTCGGGTCCCCGTGCTCAGCCACGGTGGCGCGGGTCTGGCGGTCGAGTTCAGTCAAGTCCAGCACCGGCAGTGAGCGCCGCTGCAGACCCAGCGCGTTGAGGCCGCGCACCGGCAGGGCCAGGCCCGGCAAGGCCCAGCGCAGCGGACGAATCCAGCGCAGAACGCCGCGCAGGGCCGGCGGCAGCATCGGCTCGACCAGCACCAGGCCTCGGACCCGGTCCGGATGGTCCAGGGCCACGCGCACGGCCAGGTTGGCGCCCAGGCAATGACCACCAATCACGGCCCGCTCGCAGCCCAGGCGGTCGAGCATGGCGAGCACGTCATCCACCCAGTGGCGCAGGTTCAAGCGGCCTCGGTAGGCCGAGTTGCCGTGACCGCGCAAATCGGGGCTGAGAATCTGCCAGTCACAACGCTGCTGCGCCATCTCGGCAAACTCCCGCCAGCGCGAACCGTTGCTGGCCAGGCCATGAAACATCACCAGCGTGCGCCCCGCCGGACCCGGCCAGCGACGGTAGAACAGCGTTGTGCCATCGCGCTGAAAGCGATGTTCTTCCATGGGATCGAGCCAGCAGCAACAATTCAGGCCTCACTATATCGGCTTGCTATAGTGCTGGCCAGGCACCCACCGCCAAGGCAGTACGGCATCGATACATTCGATCACAAAGTTTCTTCCGAACCGCACCACTGGCTGGTAGGTCATCGCGGCTGGCCGCAACGGTTCGTGGAAAACAGTCTGGAAGGCGTCCAGGCAGTGCTGGATGCCGGGGCTCGCTTTGTCGAATTCGACGTACAGATATCGAGCGACGGGCAGGCCATGGTGGTGCATGACGATGACCTCCGTCGCCTGGCTGGACGGGCAATGCGGGTGACCGCCTCGACCCGCGCCGAGCTGCAGGCGGTCTTGCTGCGCTCCGAGTCGGGTGCGACCGCGACCATCCCTACCCTGGAAGCCATGCTGGCGCTGGTCGCCCGCTATCCCGATGCCACTGCCTTCGTCGAACTCAAGCGTCAAAGCATCCGCCGCCACGGACTGGCCAGCGCGGTTGACTGCCTGTTGCAGGAACTGACCCGGGCCAACGGCCGGGTGGTCTTCATCTCTTTCCGCTGGCGGGCAGTACGCCGCGCCCGGCAACTGGGCCGGCACCCGGTAGGCTGGGTGTTCCGGCCCTGGTCGGTGCTGGCGCGTGCCCTTGCTTTCTGGCTCCAGCCCGACTATCTGTTTGTCCGCGCCGATCGGGTACCGCGCCGGGAGAGGCCTTTCTGGAACGGCCCTTGGCAGTGGGTGATCTATGCCGTCGACACGCTGGAACAGGCACGCGCGCTGAGAGCCCGCGGCGCGGATCTGGTCGAGGTCGATGACCTGCCCGGACTGGTCTCGGCCACATCCGGATGAACAAAACCGCCAGTCTGATTCTCGACGTCGGCGGCCAGAGCGTGATGGCCCTGTTGCTCGATGATCAAGCTCGCCCTGTGGTCGAAGCCCGGCGCAAGCTCACGACTTCAGAACGCGAGAATCAGGTCGAACAGGATCCCGAGGAACTCGTGGATGCCCTGCTGGCCGTTATCGATGAAACACTGGCGGCCGTGGACGCGGCCGATTCAGCTGCGGTGACGCAAGCCGCGCTCGCGGTGCAGCGCGGCAGCATCGTGTGCTGGGATCGCCAGACGGGTCAGGCCCTGAGTCCAGTGCTGTCCTGGCGCGATCGCCGCAGTCTGCCGCAATTGGAACACTTGGGTGAACAGGCCGAGGCGATCCGGCAAAAAACGGGCCTGCGCTTTTCGCCCTACGCCGGTGCGCCCAAGATCGCTTGGTGTTTGATTGAACTGCCGGCCGTGCGCGCGGCCGCCGATCAGGGTCGCCTGGCCTGCGGGCCGCTGGGCAGTTTCCTGCTCGCGCGCCTGGTCGAAGGCAACCCGCTGCGCGTCGATCACACCCTGGCCCAGCGCAGCCTGCTGTGGTCGCGCGCCGGTTTCGACTGGGATCCCTGGCTGCTGGAGCGATTCGGCCTGCCGCTGGACATCCTGCCGCCGGTTGTACCCAGCCGATCCGTACACGGCCGCTTGCGCGGCCAGCGCTCGGCAGTCTCGCTCGATTTGCTGGTCGGCGACCAGAACTGCCTGCCGTTCATCGACGGCCGCCCCGACCCGGACACGCTCTATATCAACCTGGGGACCGGTGCCTTTCTGTTGCGGCCGCTGACCGAGCCGGTCGACGATGCCCGCTTTCAATGCACCCTGCTGGACGAGAAAAACAGCGGCCTGTGGGCGCTGGAAGGCAGCGTGCACGGCGCTGCTTCAGCGCTGAACTGGCTCGAGCGACAGCACGGCGTCTCTCTGCCACACGAGCGCTGGCAAACGCTGCGGCAGGACGTCGTCACGCCCCCGCTGTTCCTCAACAGCATTGACGGCCTCGGATCACCCTGGTGGCAACCGGGCCCCGAGCCGGGCTTTGTTGGCGCCGATGAAGCGAAAACTCAGCCGCCGGAAGCGCTCTTGCTCGCGGCGCTGGAAAGCATCGCCTTTCTGATCCGCGCCAACGTCGATACCATGAGCAAAAGCCTCCCCCGACCACAGCGCGTTGTGATCTGCGGCGGACTGAGCCGCTCAGACATGCTGTGCAAGCTGATTGCTGATCTGCTGCAGTGCGATCTGCACAGGCTGGAAGCGGTCGAAGGCACGGCGCTCGGGCTGTGGTGCCGGCTGCAGGATCAGGCCTTGCCCGCATCCCACTTCCTGCCCATCGGGTTCAAAACCGCTCCGGCGCTCGATCAACGCTACCGCCAATGGCTGGCCCTGATCCAGCGCGCCACGACCACAAGACTGCTGCCTGTTTGAGAGGGCACGCTGTAGAAATCCAGACAACGCTGACCTTGCTGTCCATCCGTTGCGCCGTTGTGGCTGAAGTAGCTACAATGGCCACATGAAAGAGATCAATGCTCGTCAAGCGAAAAACCAGTTCGGGCAACTATTGGAGTCGGCCCAACTATCCCCGGTACGCGTCACGCGTCGTGGCCGTTCAGCCGGAATTCTGATGTCCGAGGAACAATACCAGCGCTTGCGCGGGCTGGCCTGGGATCGCCTGGCGAACACCGTGGAAGGCCTGCGCCACGAGGCTTCAGCGAACGGATTGACCGAGTCCAGGCTGGCCGAACTGCTCAGTGATGACAGTTGACAGGCTGGTACTCGACAGCAATGTGCTGATCAGCGCCGCCATGTCCCCAGCCGGAGCACCGGCGCGCTTGTTTGATCGACTCCGCGAACAGCGTGTCATCCTGCTGTTCTCAGACCCCACCCTCACCGAAATTCGCAGCCGTTTGCTGCGGCCCCGATTTGATCGATATGTCAGCCACGCGAGCCGGGTCCGCTTCCTGGCCGAACTCGATGCAGTGTGTGAACAGGTGGGCATCACCGGCGCGATCATGGGCTGCCGGGATCGTGACGATGACAAGATCCTGGAAACTGCGCTGAATGGCCAAGCCCAGCTGATCGTCAGCGGCGATCAAGACTTGCTGGTCATGAACCCCTGGCGAGAGATTCCAGTACTTGACCCCCGCCGGGCACTGAGTTTGATGGGTGATTGAACGAGTGGGCCACGCAGCACCGGCTTCAGCATCATGAAGCCCAGGCGATGGCCGCTTTGCTATGCTGCCAAGGCCCACTTTCGGAGATACAAGCATGACGGATTCCGCACGCTGTCGACCCAACCGACCCACCCTGGCCATCCTGGCCCTGAGCCTGCTCCTGGCTGCTTTGCCCCTGCAGGCCGAGATCGAAACCACCCGCCCGGTGCTGCTCGGCAAGCACTGGGTGGCGATCACCGGCAAGCCGCAGGGCGCAACCGCCGGCGCGATGATGTTCCAGCAGGGCGGCAATGCGGTGGATGCCGCGGCAGCCATGCTGGCGGTGACTTCGACCATGTGGGACGTGCTCGGCTGGGGCGGCGAGACCCAGGCGCTGATCCACAACCCGCATACCGGCGAGGTGCTGGGCATCAACGGGCTGGGCGTGGCCCCGACCGGTGCAACGGCGGAATTCTTCCGCGAACAGGGCCTGCGTTTCCCGCCCGAATTCGGCCCACAGGCCGCGGTTACCCCGGGCACGCCCGGCGCGCTGATGGTGATGGTGGCCGAGTATGGAAACCTGAGCCTGGCCCAGGTGCTGGCACCCGCCATCCAGATGGCCGAGGGTTATCCGCTGGAGACCTCACAGTCAGCCAATATCGAGCGCCGGCGTGAAGTCATCGAGCGCTGGTCCTACTCGCGCGAGGTGTTTCTGACTCGCACCGATCCGGCCGATCCCGAACAACGGATCGGGCCCGCCCCGGGCGAAATCTTCCGCCAACCCGACCTGAAGCGCACCCTGGAAAAACTGGTGGAAGCCGAAGCGCAGGCCCTGGCTGACGGCCAGAGCCGCGAGCAGGCCATCATGGCCGCCTACGAGCGCTTCTACCGCGGCGACATCGCCGAAGAACTGGTCCGCGCCACGCAGGAATACGGTGGCCTGATCACGATGGAGGATCTGGACCAGTGGGAAGTGCTGATCGAGGAACCGGTCAGCATCAACTACCGCGGGGTTGACGTCTACAAGCTCACCACCTGGACCCAAGGCCCGGCCATGCTGCAGGCGCTCAATATCCTCGAGGGCTTTGATCTCAAGGCCATGGGCTACAACTCCACCCGCTACGTGCATACCCTCTACCAGGCCATGAGCCTGGCCTTTGCCGACCGAGATTTCTACTACGGCGACCCGTACTTTCCGCCCGCCTCTCCGGTTGCGGGCCTGTTATCCAAGGAATACGCCGCCGCACGCCGCGAGTTGATCAACTTCGATGGCCCAGTGGTCGACCCGGTTCCCGGCGATCCCTACCCATTCCAGGGCGAAACCAACCCCTTCCAGCATCTGCTGGAGCAGTGGACCCCCAGCCCGCCGCAAGGAGAGGCGCTGGGCGTGGATGGCTTCCAGGTCAACACCCTGGAGCGGGATGAAGCCTTCCGGATCGGCACCACTTCCATCCAGGCTGCTGACGCCGAGGGCTGGGTCGTCTCAGTCACCCCCTCCGGCGGCTGGATTCCGGCCTTTGTCGCCGGCAGCACCGGCGTGGGCTTGAGCCAGCGCATGCAAAGCTTCGTCCTCGACGAGCGCCTCAACCCCTACAACGTGGTCGAACCCGGCAAGCGCCCGCGCGTCACCTTGACGCCCACCCTGGCCGTACAGGACGGCAAGCCGCTGATGGCTTTCTCCGTGCAGGGCGGCGACAGCCAGGACCAGAACCTGCTGCAGTTTTTCCTGAACATGGTCGAGTGGGGCATGAACGTGCAGCAGGCCGCCGACGGCCGCGGCAATGTCCACGGCTTCCAGATGCGTTCCTCCTTCGGCGACCACACCGCCGAACCCGGCCGCATCCAGGTCACCCCGCTGGTCTCGGCCCACTCGCGCCAGGAACTGGCCGCCATGGGCTATCAAGTCGAACTGCTGGACCGCACCTACAACCCGACCACCGCGATCTGGATCGATCTGGAGACCGGCGTGATGCACGGGGCGGCGAGTGACTTCGATGAGGACTACGGGATTGCGTGGTAAGGCACGCGAATCCTGGTTGCGATTCGCTCCATCAGATGGGCGAGGGGTTACTCATAAATCTCACGCCGATGACCGATCCGTACCAGCAGAATGATCATTCTCCCGTCCTGAATCTCGGCAATCACTCGATAACGCCCGATCCGGTATCGCCACAACCGGCTTTGCAGGCCCCGCAGCGCTTTTCCCAGCACCCTGGGGTTTTCAGCGGGCAGGATTTTATTCTGGAAGTAGTCTCGAATACGGCGCTGGGCTTGCGGGTCCAGCTTGCGAAAATCCTTCGCTGCAGCGCGCTCGAACTCAATCCTCCAGGTCACCCCAGACCTCGTCGGCAGTCACGGTGCCGGACTGGCCCGCGCGCACATTCTCCAGACGTTTTTCGGCAAGATAGATGTCTTCAAGATCGTCCAGATTTTCCTCAATGAGCTGTCGAAGGTAGAACGCCTTGCTGCGCCCGGTTTCCCGAGTCAGATGACTCAGGCGAGCCTCGGTTTCAGGACTCAGACGAATGGTCGTTGGCATAGGACGGACACCTTGAACTGCTGATCACACGTGACCATTGTATTCACTTGAATACAGGCCGTCAATTGAGGACATTCAGTCTGATGGACCATTACCGCAAGTCTTGCGAGCGGCACATCAATCGCCGAGCACGTCCTCGTTGGCCGCGCGGATCCGCCGGATTGCGGCCTCGGTTTCTTCGGGGCCGCGAAACACCACCGGGAAAAACGTGTTTTCCTCGGTGATCTTTCTGAAGCGCTCGCTTTGGCTGGCGTATTCGGCCGCCGCTACCAGGCGCTGGCGCGCCTTGTCCGGAATGCCCGCCGGCACGATGATGCTGCGGTAGTCCTCGATGACCAGGTCGTGCCCGAGTTCGATCAGCGTGGGCACCTCCGGGTAAAACGGGCTGCGCTCCGGCGACATGAACGCCAGCACGACCATCTCGTCGCCCGGGGTGTACTGGGCGTGGGTACCGCCGGAATAGGCGAAATCGACTTCCCTGCCCAGCACCAGCGGCGCCATGCCGCCGCCGCCCCCGGTGGGCACGATCGCGATATCCAGGCCCTCAGCCTCGGCGATACGCCGCATGATGGCCTCGTCCAGCGCGGTCTGCTGGGCGTAGGTCATGCGGTTGTCGCGGCCGTACTCGACCAACTCCTCGAAGGTGGTGAAGGGCTGGCCGGTCGCGGTCACAATCGAGTTCTGCCCCACCGCCAGCGTCGCAAGGTATTCGAAATCGTCGATCTCGTAGTTGACCGGCATGATGATGGGGGTAAAGGTCAGCGCGGTGATGCCGCCGTAGAGGAAGGTCAGGCCGCCATCGCGGTTTCGCGCCATGCGGCTCAGCGCCACCGCGCTGCCGGCGCCGGGCTGGTTGACGACGTTGACCGGCTGGCCGAGGTACTCCTCCATCACGTTGGCCAGCACCCGGCCCTGGATGTCGGTGGAACCGCCAGCCGCAAAACCGATCACCATGGTCAGCGGCCGGTTCGGCCAGTCGTCGGCATGGGCCGGGACGGCAGCCACCAGCAGCGCGAGCAAGACGGCAAACATGAGCTTTTTCAATGGCTTTCTCCGGGATTCAGAAGATCAGACCTGGTGGTGCAAGGCTTGATTACAGTACACCGGCCGGCAAGCTCCAGCAATGCCCAAGGGCTCACTCCGGCGGCGCACCGGCAACCGCGCGGCCGCTGGTCACCGTACGCCAGGCCAGCATCACCAGCGCGAGCAGCGTGCAGGCGATGAAAAACAGCGCAATCGGGCGCTCCAGCAGGACCGACCATTCGCCCCTCGACAGGATGATGCTCTGCCGGAGGTTGAGCTCGAGCATCGGGGTAATGATGAACGCGACCAGGAAGGTCACGAACGAGTAGTCGAACTTTTTCATCAGGTAGCCGAGCACGGCGAAACCGATCAGGATGACCAGCCCGAAGGTGCCGTAGCCCTGCAGCAGCATGCCCGCCAGGCAGAAAAACACCACGATGGGGATCACCACGTGCGACGGCACGCGGGTGATCTGGGCGAATACTTTGAGCCCATACCACCCCAGCACCAGCATGATCACGCTGGCCAGGATCATGCCGGCAAAGATCGAATACAGCAGTTCGGGCTCGTCGCGCAGCAGCAAGGGCCCGACCGTGATGCCGTGGATCGCGAATGCGCCAATCAACAGCGCCGCCGACACGTTGCCCGGTATCCCCAGGCCGAACAACGGAATCAGTGCCGCCGGGATGACCGCGTTGTCGGCCGACTCGGAAGCGGCGATGCCGGCCGGCTCGCCCTTGCCGAACTTCTCGGGCGTGCGCGAGGCCTTCTGCGCCAGGCCGTAGGACATGAACGAACCCACCGACGGGCCCAGCCCCGGCAGCGCACCGACCAGCGTCCCGACCCCGGTGCCGCGCAGGATGGTCGGCAAAATCCGGCGAAACAGCGGCCAGGGGATCCGGTCGTCCGGTCGGTTTTCGAGTTTCACCGACATCGTCTCGCGCTGGTGGCGCAGTTTCTCGGCCTGCACGAACATCTCCGACAGCGCCAGCGTGCCGATCGCAACCGCGATCAGCGGCATGCCGTCCATCAGTTCTACAAAGCCGAAGGTCAGGCGCGGCAGACCGGTCTGGTTGTCCAGCCCGATCGAGCCCAGGAAGATACCCAAGCCCCCCGCGGCCAATCCCTTGAACAACGACCCGCTGGACAGACCGGCGATGAACACCAGCGCAAACGCCAGTATCGCGGCCATCTCGTAGGGGCCGAACATCAGCGCAACGCGGGCAAAGGGAATGGCGACGAAGATCAGGATGATGGTCGCGAGAATATCGCCGATTACCGAGGCCAGCAGCCCGACCTGTAGCGCCGTCTTGGGCTTGCCTGATTTCGCCAGCGGATAGCCGTCGAGCGCGGTGGCCGCCGACGAGGCCTCGCCCGGCGCATTGAGCAGGATGGCCGATACCGCGCTGCCGGCGGCCGTGCCCTTCGACAGCCCGATCAGAAACGAGATCGCGATGTAGGGCGACATGTAGAACGTCATCGGGATCGCGATCGAGATCGCCACCGAGCGCGACAGCCCCGGGATCACGCCGATCATGTAGCCGAGCAGCACACCGCCGCCGATGCCGATGAACGACGCCAGGGTCAAAGACTCGCCGATCGCGGCGCCGATGAGCGAGAAATCCATGGCTCAGACCACGCCGATCCGCATCATGTGCATCGAGAGTACGTAGAGCATGGCGACCGGCACCACCGAACAGCCGAGCAGCAGGTACCAGCGCCGCTCGCCAAGCAGAAACAGCATTCCGGCGATCAGCGGCACACCGAGCCAGGTGATCTTGACGTAGGCCAGCACATAAATCGCCCCGGCAACATAGAAAAACGGCCACAGTGCCCAGCCCAGGCCGGCCCAGTCGATGCGCGTGGTCAGCGGCCACTGCCGGCCGCGCACCAGCCCGACCAGCCCCCCGAGAGCAACGATGAGGCCGCAGACCAGCATGATCCAGGCGGCAATACTCGGGACCAGCCCCGGTGGCATCTGCGCCATCGGGTTGGAGCCGGCATGGTTGGGGATCATCCACGTCAGCGCCAGCAGGGCGAACCCGGAAACCACCAGGCCGGACCAGAAATTCTGTCTTGCCATCCGTTGGCGTCTCTGGTTGTGAAGTTCCTGTAGCCTACCTGAGCTGACCCCATCCAGTGCCACCCTGGCCGAGCACCGAGACCATTCGGGCGCGCATCGACGCCTGATCGGTCCACCCGGCAGGCCGGGAGGCCGGATGATCTTTGCGCGGCATTCACCGGGCGCGTCATAATGGGCGATTGACCGCTGCCTACAGGCCTGCCCGGCATGAAATCGATTTCCGTTCGCGGTGCGCGGACCCACAACCTGGCCAATATCGATCTCGAGCTGCCGCGCGATCAGCTGATCGTGTTCACCGGGCTGTCGGGCTCGGGCAAGTCCTCGCTGGCCTTCGACACCATTTACGCCGAGGGCCAGCGGCGCTACGTCGAGTCGCTGTCGGCCTACGCCCGGCAGTTCCTGTCGATGATGGAAAAACCCGATGTCGACCACATCGAGGGTCTGTCGCCGGCGATATCGATCGAGCAGAAGGCGGCCAGCCACAACCCGCGCTCGACCGTCGGCACGGTTACCGAAATCCATGACTACCTGCGCCTGCTGTTTGCTCGCGTTGGCACCCCGCGCTGCCCCGACCACGACGAGGTGCTCGACGCCCAGACCGTCTCGCAGATGGTCGACACGGTGCTCGGCCTGCCGGAAGGCACCAAGCTGATGCTGCTGGCACCGATTGTTCGCAACCGCAAGGGCGAGCACGTGCAGTTGCTGGAAAACCTGCGCGCCCAGGGCTTCGTGCGCGCCCGGGTCAACGGCAAGGTGATTGACCTCGACGACGAGTTGCCGAAACTGGCGCTGCGCAAGAAACACTCCATCGAGGCCGTGGTCGACCGCTTCAAGGTCAGGCCCGGCATCGATCAACGCCTGGCAGAAAGCTTTGAGACCGCGCTCGCCCTGGCCGACGGCAGCGCGGTGGTTGCGCCCATGGATACCGACGACAGCCTGGCCGAACTGCTGTTTTCCTCGCGGTTCGCCTGCCCGGTGTGCGACTACAGCCTGACCGAGCTCGAGCCGCGCATGTTCTCGTTCAACAACCCCAACGGGGCCTGCCCGAGCTGCGACGGGCTGGGGGTGACCCAGTTCTTCGACCCCGACCGGGTCGTGGCCAACCGCGATCTGCCGCTGGCCGGCGGTGCTATCCGCGGCTGGGACCGGCGCAATGCCTATTACTTCCAGCTGATCCAGTCGCTGGCCCGGCACTACGGCTTCGACGTGGAAACGCCATTCCGCAAACTGCCCAAAAAGATCCAGAACATCGTCCTGCACGGCAGCGGCGAGGAGGCCATTGCCTTCCGCTATCTCTCCGAACGCGGCAGCCAGACCCGCAAGCACCCGTTCGTCGGCATCATCCCCAACCTCGACAAGCGCTATCGCGAGACCGAGTCTCGCATCGTGCGCGAGGAGCTCTCGCGCTATATCTCCACCCAGCCCTGCCCCGCCTGCCACGGCCAGCGTCTCAACCGCGAGGCCCGGAATGTATTTGTCGGCGGGCACAACCTGCCCGAAATCGCCCGCTGGTCGATCGAGAAATCACTGGACTTTTTCAACGAACTGACCCTTCCGGGCTGGCGCGGCGAAATCGCCGGCAAGATCCTCAAAGAAGTGCGCGAGCGCCTCCAGTTCCTGGTCAATGTAGGCCTGGATTACCTGACCCTGGACCGTCAGGCCGATACCCTGTCCGGCGGCGAAGCCCAGCGCATTCGCCTGGCCAGCCAGATCGGCGCCGGCCTGGTCGGGGTCATGTATGTGCTCGACGAACCCTCCATCGGCCTGCACCAGCGCGACAACGACCGCCTGCTCGGAACACTGACCCGCCTGCGCGACCTGGGCAACACCGTCATCGTGGTCGAACACGACGAGGACGCGATCCGCAGCGCCGATCACGTGGTCGATATCGGCCCCGGCCCCGGCGTCCACGGCGGTCGGATCGTCTACAGCGGCCCACCCACCGGCCTGCTGGAGTGCAAGGGTTCGCTGACCGGCGATTACCTGTCCGGCCGGCGCGAGATCGCGATTCCGGCCAAGCGCCACAAGGCCGACAAAAAGCGTCAGTTTCGTCTCGACGGGGCCGGCGGCAACAACCTGAAGAACGTCGATTTGACCATCCCGGCCGGGTTGTTTGTTTGCGTCACCGGCGTGTCCGGTTCGGGCAAGTCCACCCTGATCAACGACACGCTCTACCGCCTGCTGGCCCGCGAACTCAACGGCGCTTCGGAAAACCCGGCGCCCATGCAGGACTTTTCCGGCCTGGAGCTGTTCGACAAGGTGGTCGACATCGACCAGAGCCCGATCGGGCGCACGCCGCGCTCCAACCCGGCCACCTACACCGGCCTGTTCACTCCCATCCGCGAGCTGTTCGCCGGCACCCAGGAAGCGCGCTCGCGCGGCTACAAGCCCGGGCGGTTTTCGTTCAACGTCAAGGGCGGGCGCTGCGAGGCCTGCCAGGGCGATGGCCTGATCCGCGTCGAGATGCACTTTCTGCCCGATATCTTCGTGCCCTGCGATGTCTGCCACGGCAAGCGCTACAACCGCGAGACGCTTACCGTCGGCTACAAGGGCAAGAACATCCACGAAGTGCTGGAAATGACGGTCGAAGACGCGCTGGCCTTTTTCGAGCCGGTGCCGGTCGTGGCCCGCAAGCTGCAAACCATGATGGATGTAGGCTTGAGCTACCTCCAGCTGGGCCAGAGTGCGACCACCCTGTCCGGCGGCGAGGCCCAGCGCATCAAGCTCTCGCGCGAGCTGTCCAAGCGCGATACCGGCAACACCCTCTACATCCTCGATGAGCCGACCACCGGCCTGCATTTCCACGACATCAAGCACCTGCTGGAAGTCCTCCATCGCCTGCGCGACCACGGCAACACGGTGGTGGTCATCGAGCACAACCTCGACGTCATCAAGACCGCCGACTGGATCATCGACTTGGGTCCCGAAGGCGGCGACGGCGGCGGCCGGATCATTGCCCAGGGCACGCCTGAGCAGGTTGCGCGCACCAGGGGCTCGTGGACAGGACAGTACCTGGCGCCCATTCTCGGCACCCGCACCAGCCGGCGCAAGAGCGCCTGAAACCTCAGCCCGATCGATCGGTGAACGGGTAGTAGCGCAAAACGATCCAGTCGTAGAGGAAGTGAATCAGGATCGGAATGAGCAGGTTATCGGTCCACAGGTACATCAGCCCCAGGTAAAAACCCATCAGCGTCGCGATGATGAAGTACGCCCGGGTCAGCGCGTGCACCGCACCGAACAGGATCGAGGCCACAACCAGCGCAGCCCAGGGGCCCAGCACGCCACTCAAACCGCCCTGGATCACGCCGCGGAAGAGCAACTCCTCGCCGACACCGGCCAGCAGCGAAACCAGCAACACGGTGCCGGCCGGGGTGGTGCGAAACAGCGGTACCACCAGCTGGCGCATCAGGCGCTGAAGTTCCGCCGCCCAGCCCCAGCGCACGTCGGCCAGGGCCCAGACCGAGACCAGCAGCGGCACCGTGCCGACCACGGCCCAGTTGAACGACTCCAGCGTAAACTCCAGCTGCCCGAGCAGGTCGATCCTGAACAGGAAAGCAAGCACCACGGCCAGCACGACAATGCCGAACTGCAGGCCCAGCATGGCTGCAGTCGAGAGTTGCGGTGCCGGGGGTGGCGGCGAATCACGCATGCAGAAAATCCGCCAACGCTCAGGCGTTTTTTTTCAGCCGCTCGACCAGGGCGCGCATGGTGGCCTGGGTTTCGTCCGAGAACCATCCGCGCACGAAGCCGTCGACGTCCAGCGCCTTGCCGTCTTCAAATGAGCCCACGAGATCCGCGCGACACAACGCCCGGGTGGTTTGCATGGCCCTGCGCGGCAGCGCCAGGTGCCGCCGGCACCAGGCCACGGCCTTTTCGACCACCTGTTCGGCCGGCACGATCTCGTCGATCAAGCCGATTTCGAGTGCCCGTGAGGCGGGGATCATTTCACCGGCCACCAGGTGCCGCTCGGCGGCATAGGGGCCGATCAGCCGAACCAGGGCCTGGTGGATGACCGGCGGCACCACCAGCCCGACCTGGACCTCGTTCAGACCCAGCCGGAAATCACCCTCGGCCTGGATGCGGTAGTCGGCATACAGGGCAATCACGGTGCCACCGGCCGGGCTGTGGCCAGTCAGCGCGGTCACGATGGGCACGGGGCTGGCCGCGATCCGCTCCAGCAGGCCGAACAGGTCTTTCCAGAACGAGCGCATGCCCTCCTCGTCCAGGTCGAGCAATTCGGGCACGTCCAGCCCGGCCGAAAACAACCCAGGCCGACCGGATAACACCAGGGCGCGGGCGCCCTCGGCCGTTTGCCGGGCAATGGTGTCTGACAATTCGCGCACCAGCGCGGGGTTCAAGGCATTGACCGGCGGCCGGTTCAGGCGGATTTCGGTGACATCGTCGTGGGAGAGGAGTTCAAGCATGGGGTAGGTGTCTTCCTGATAGAGGGCAAGCAATACCGAAAGCTTACACGCAGGCGGGCGATAATAAGACCTGATCAATCATTAAAGGAGAAGCAAATGCAGTTCCGTTTGCCAACGTTGTTGTGCGCGCTGCTGTCCGTTCCAATGGTCGCTCTGGCCGAAATACCGCTGACGGTCACCGACGCCTGGACCCCCGAAGCCCCGCCGGGGCGAATGATGGCCGGATTCATGCAGGTCCACAACGACAGTGAGGAAGACATCGCCCTGGTGGACGCTGCCAGCCCGCGCTTTGGACACGTGGAAATCCACACCATGGTGATGGACGAAGGCGTCATGCGGATGCGTCGGCTGGACGAGCTGGTCATCCCTGCCGGAGAGACGGTAGAACTGCGCCCGGGGGGATTGCACCTGATGCTGATCGACCCGCAGGGTCGCTTCAGCCTGGGAGATCGGATCGAGGTCGATCTGATTGACAGCGAGGGACGGCGCCTGGGAATCGAGTCCGAAGTCCGCAGCCGCGCCAACCAGCCCATGGCCAACTGACGGTTTCTCAACTTGATCGGCCGGATGCCAGACCGGCCATGTGGCCAAGGATCGAGGCCGTCGCCCCCCAGATTGGCCAGCGCTCGCTGAGCATGGACCAGACCTCGTAGCTGCGGTGGCGGTGCCACACCCGGTGGCGCCGGTAGCTCAACGGGTCGAATACCCGCCCGAGCGGCACTTCGAAAACAGCGCGCACTTCGCGCGGACAGGGCCGCAGTCGGGGAGGCGTGCTGAGCACGCCGACAACCGGCACGATGCGGTACGCGCTGATGGTGTCGAAGCGTCGCATCAGCCCCAGCACCTGAACATCGGCAGGCGCAATTCCGGTTTCCTCGGCGGCCTCGCGCAGCGCGGTGGTGACCGGGAACGGTTCCTGCCCGGATCGCCTGCCGCCGGGCAGGGCAACCTGGCCGGCATGACTGGACATGGCGTCACTGCGCACGGTCAGAATCACGGCCGGCTCGGGACCCAGAACAATTGGAACCAGCACCGCCGCCTGGCGCGGCCGCCAGGCCTGACCGACTTCCGGCTGGAAGCCATCGACCACGAGCGTGTCGATGGCTCGATCAGGAGAGTACAAAGCAGACGACAGGCGGGCCAGCCTGTCGTCGACCTCAGCCATCGTCGAACAACTGCTGGCCCCTGAGCGGCAGCTCGCGCATGATGGAGCGCCGCCGCTCAGGGCTGTATTTCAACCAGTCGCCGACTTCTTCACCGGAGCGAAAGCAGCCGATACACAACCCCTCCGGGCCGAGTGTGCACGTCCCGATACAGGGCGATTCAATGTCGGGAATCGGTGAGGCCGGCTCCCCCATCGAACTTACTGCCCGGGTATGGGAGCGCCGCCCTCGAAGCCTTCCGGCTCGCCGATCTGAACCAGGCGGATGTCGAACTGCAGGGCTTCATTGGGGCCGATGATGGGCGGATCACCGCGCACACCGAACGCCAGCTCGGGCGGCAGGAATACTTGCCACATGGAGCCTTCCCGCATCAGCGGCAGCACTTCCTGCCAGCCTTCGATGACCGAATTGACCTGGAACACCGCCGGTACGCCGCGGCGGAAGGAACTGTCGAACTCACGCCCGTCGATCTTGGAACCTCGATAGTGCACGGTTACCACGTCTTCGAGGCTGGGACGGCTGCCGTCTCCTTCTTCGATGACGCGGTACTGCACGCCGCTGGGCAGCGCCACGATGCCGGTCTTGCCCTGGTTCTCGCGCAGGAACTGGGTGGCCCGTTCCTGGTTGTCTTCAGCCAGCTGCTGGAATGCCTCCATCCGCTCCTGGCGGATTTTTTCCTGCAACTCCATCATCAACTGGCGCATTTCGGCGACTTCCACCCGCGGCTCGGTCTGCCCGTAGGCATCACGGACCGCCTGGAATACCGCCTCCAGATCGAGATCGATGTCGTAGCTGCGCAGTTCTGCGCCAAATTCATAGCCAATCGCATAACCCAGCTTGCCGGGCTCCGATTCCAGATTCTGGGCCACCGCGGCAGTCGACAGGGCCATGATCACGGCAGCGATCGGGGCCAGAAATACTTTGTACATGTTGCCTCCAAGTGAGTGCAGTTCAGCGGGCAGAAATTTGCCCGAATCCACCATTTTAAACCACTGCGGCGGAACGAGTCAGCCCATAGTCGTCCAGTCCGGGCTGACGGCTACAAGACCGGGGGCTCAGACCCGGCGTATCAAACCGGGTTCCCACGGAACGCCTGGCCTGGGTTGGCTATTTTCACCAATCATTCAGTTATTTTCACCTAACAGATAATCAGACTTTGCATAACCCTCTGATTTTTCATGGTCCTTTTTTTGGCATGGTTCTTGAATACTTATTTGCAAATCACGCAACCATTGCCAAAGGAGCACACAAGATGGGTATTTTCTCTCGCATGGGCGACATCATTAACGCCAACCTCAACTCTGCCCTGGAAAAAGCCGAAGACCCGGAAAAGATGATCCGGCTCATGATTCAGGAAATGGAAGACACCCTGGTCGAGGTCCGCTCGGCCACCGCCAAGTGCATTGCCGAGAAAAAAGAGCGCGCGCGCCTGCTCAAGCGGCTGGAAGAGCAGCGCATCGACTGGGCCCGCAAGGCCGAGCTGGCGCTGGACAAGGATCGTGAAGACCTGGCCCGCGCGGCCCTGGTTGAAAAGACCGCGCTCAGCGACCGCATCGGCTATCTCAACGAGGAGCTGGCCCAGTACGAGGATCAGCTGGCCAAGTACGACAGCGACATCACCAAGCTGCAGGCAAAGCTGACCGATGCGCGCAATCGTCAACGCGCCCTGGTCATGCGGCACCGCTCGGCCAGCCACCAGCTCAAGACGCGCAAGCATCTGCATAACGACAAGATCGAAGAAATGCTGCATCGCTTCGATCACGCCGAGCAGCGTATCGAGCAAATCGAGTCCGAAGCCGAGTCGCTGGACATGGGCCGCAAGGGCCAGAACCTGGAATCAGAGTTTCGCAAGCTCGAAACCGACGAGCGCATCGAAGCCGAGCTGGCCGAGATGAAATCGAAAAAGCAGCAAGGATAAGCCACCATGTTTCCTGACATTGTCTTTCCGTTGCTGGTCATTTTCCTGGTCATCGTGCTGCCGATCTGGCTGATCATGCACTACACGACCCGGAACTCGGCCAGCCGACGACTCAACAGCAAGGACGAGGCCCTGCTCGAGGAACTCAACGACAGCGCCCGCCGCATGGAAGATCGCATTCGCTCGCTGGAACGCATTCTCGATACCGACAGCCCGGACTGGAGGAGCCGAACATGAATCAGATAAGGGAAAGCGTGAGCCGCAACCGGCTCTACCGCGACAAGGACCGGGCCATCATTGCCGGCGTATGCGCCGGCCTGGCCGACTGGACCGGGGTCAACCGGGTTGGACTGCGCCTGGTCGTGGTCCTGCTCGCCCTGCCGTTCACCTTCGTCATGGTGATGGGCTACCTGGTGCTCTGGCTGCTGTTACCCAGGCGCCCGCGCAACCTGTACCGCGACGATGCCGAAGCCGAGTTCTGGCAGGAAGTGCGACGCTCGCCGCGCGACTCGGTCGGCCAGCTCAATCGCCGCTTTCGCGACCTCGACGGTCGGCTGCAGCGCATGGAGGCCTGGATTACCTCCAGCGAGTACCGGATTGATCGCGAGCTTCGGGATTAGTGGGCCATGCGCTACACTCCTGAGACTGATTTGTCCCGCAGGATCTTAGCCCATGTCTTTTGAAAACCTCGCCGTGGTCACCCGCGGCGGCATCCACACCATCACGATCAAGCGCCCGGCCAAGCTCAATGCCCTGAACCGGCAAACGCTGCAGGAACTCTATGCCGCCGTGATTGACGCCAGCGGCGACGACAAGGTTCGGGTTATCGTCCTGACCGGCGCCGGCGACAAGGCCTTTGTCGCCGGCGCCGACATCAGCGAAATTCGGGAACAGTCACCGCTGGAAGCGCGCAGCTTCTCGCAGTTCGGCCAGAACCTGATGAGCATGATCCAGAGCCTGGACAAGCCGGTGATCGCCGCCATCAACGGCTACGCCCTGGGCGGCGGGATGGAGCTGGCCCTGGCCTGCCACCTGCGCGTTGCCAGCACAACGGCAAGACTCGGGCTGCCGGAAGTCAAGCTTGGCATCATGCCCGGTTTTGGCGGCACCCAGCGCCTGGTTCGACTCGCCGGCTCCACCCTGGCCCTGGAACTGGCGCTGGGCGGGGAGCCCATCACGGCCGAACGCGCCTACGAACTGGGCCTGGTCAACCGGGTGGTGGCAGCCGATGAACTGGAAAACGCGGTCCAGGCCCTGGCCAAACCGCTGGTAGCGGCGGCTCCGGAAGCGGTTCGCGGGATTCTGCAGGCCACCCTGCAGGGCGCGGAGATCAACCTGGAAGCTGGCCTGGCGCTGGAAACGGCCCGCTTTGCGCTGTGCTGTGCAACCGAAGACATGCAGGAGGGCACCAGCGCGTTTCTGGACAAGCGACCCGCCGAATTCAAGGGGCGCTGACCCGGGCCGCGCGCAGGGCGCAAGTCACGCCATGGGCTGACGGCTACTGAAGGCATGGGCCAGCGTGGACTGGTCGGTATGCTCCAGTTCACCGCCCAGCGGAACCCCCTGGGCCAGCCGGGAAACTTTCACCTGGTGACGGGCGGCCATTTCGCGCAGGTAATGTGCGGTGGCTTCCCCCTCCACGGTGGTATTGGTGGCAATCACGATTTCCAGGGTCTGTCCGCCGGCAAGCTGGCGCTCGAGCTGTTCCAGCCCAAGATCGGCCGGGCCGATCCCGTCGAGCGGCGAGAGCCGCCCCAGCAGAACGAAGTAGCGGCCCTGGTAGCCGGTCGCGGCCTCGATTGCCAGCACGTCGGCGGGGCTTTCAACAATGCACAGGGTCTGTGGATTGCGGCGCTCGTCGGCGCAAATCCGGCACAGCTCGGCGGCCGTGAAATTGCGGCAGCGGCTGCAGCGACGAATATCGCGCATGGCCGTTTCCAGCGCGCGCGCCAGGCGCCGGCCGCCGTCACGATCACGCTCCAGCAGGTGCAAGGCCATGCGCTGGGCCGAGCGGCTGCCGACCCCGGGCAGGCAGCGCAACGCGTCGAGCAGATGGTCGAACGGGTCAGATGCCACCGGCAGCATCGACGCTCAAGGCAGGGTAAACCCGGGCGGCAGCGGCAGCCCTCCGGCCAGGCCGGACATTTTCTCCTGGCTGGCCTGCTGAATGCGATTGACCGCGTCGTTGACCGCCGCCGCCGTCAGGTCTTCAATCATTTCGCGGTCATCGGCGATACTTTCGTCGATCTTGATCCGGCGGACTTCGTGGCGACCGCTCATGGCGACTTCGACCAGGCCGCCGCCGGCCTGACCCACCACTTCAAGTTCGGCCACCTCTTGCTGGGCCTGCTTGAGCGTTTCCTGCATCTTCTGCGCCTGCTGCATGAGCTGGCCAAGGTTGCCTTTCATCATCGTTTCCTCAGTGGCTTCGTGTGTCTAGCGGTCGGATCGAGTCGCGCAGTACCTCGGCATCAAAACGGCTGCGCAGGCGCTGAACCAGGGGATCTTGCTCAATCGCGGCCTCGGCGGCCGCCTGGCTTGCATCGAGACGGCTCTGCTCGCGCCGGGCCGGGGTGTCCAGGTCCGAGCGATTCACCGCCTGGATACTGACCCGGATCTCGCGCCCGAAATACTGGCTCAGGGCGCGGGTCAAGGTGGCCTTGAATCGATCCGTCATCATGAACAGATCATCGCGCCCGGCAGTGAACCCAACGTGTCCATCACCGGCCTCGCCAAAGGCCAGCAAGGCTGCTACGGTCCGGGCCGAGCCGTTGAGATCCAGGCGCGTCAGCAGCACCGGCCAGTTCTCAGCATTCACAACCGCCGCCCCGCTGCCGGCATGTTCCGGCCCAGGAGCGCTGTCCTCAACGACGGCGTTCGCGGGTCCGGCCGGTTGGGCGCCGGCAACCGCAGGGCCGGCTGCCTGCGCTGGACCGGGCCCAGGCCTGGATGCGGAGGAGCCGGCCCCGGTGGCGCCTTCCGGGGCGCCCTCGACAGCCGGGGCGAAGGCAAACATCCGCAGCAGGGTCATTTCACAGCCTGAACGCTCGGTCGGCGCCAGGTCCAGGTCGCGCCGTCCGGTCACCGCAATTTCGTAGAACAGCTGCAGATCTTCCGGATCGAGGCGCCCGGCCAGCGCGGCCAGTTCCTCCCAGTCGGCGCGCGAATCGTCCCGATAATCCGGTAATTGCTGGATCAGCGCGATCCGATGCAGGCCCTCGGCCAGATCGGTCAACAGTCTGGCCAGGCTGCGTGCCTGGGCGAACACCTCCCCGACCGCGGCAATGGCAGCGGCCGGCTTGCGTTCCGCCAGCGCCGTCAGCAGCTGGTGAACATGCCGCTGCTCCACGCTGCCCAACATGTCACGCACCGCCGCTTCGCTGAGCCCGTCGCCGCCGGCCAGCGCCTGATCGAGCAGGCTCAACCCGTCGCGCATGCTGCCGTCGGCGGCCCTGGCCAGCAGCATGATCGACTCACCCTCGGCCTCGATGGCCTCGTCATCGAGAATGCGCTGAATCTGCGCTCCGATCTCGTCGGCGGTCAGGCGGCGCAGGTTGAACTGCAGGCAGCGCGACAGGATGGTCACCGGGATTTTCTGCGGGTCGGTGGTGGCGAGCACGAACTTGACGTGGTCCGGCGGTTCCTCCAGGGTTTTGAGCAGGGCGTTGAAGCTATGGGTAGAAAGCATGTGCACTTCGTCGATCAGGTAGACCTTGAAGCGTCCCTGGGCCGGGGCGTACTGGACGTTGTCGAGAATCTCCCGGGTATCGTCCACCTTGGTCCGCGAGGCCGCGTCAATTTCGAGCAGATCAACGAAACGCCCCTCATCAATCGCCACACAGTGCTCGCACACACCACATGGCTCGGCGCTGACGCCCGTAAGGCAATTCAGCGACTTGGCCAGAATCCGGGCAATCGTGGTCTTGCCGACCCCGCGCGTGCCGGTAAACAGGAAGGCGTGATGGATGCGGCCGCTGGACAGCCCGTTGGACAATACCTGAACGACGTGCGACTGACCGACCAGGCCGGCAAAGTCCCGTGGCCTCCACTTGCGCGCAAGAACCTGATAACTCAAGAGATCTTCTCCGTGATTGCGGCACCTCCCAAGCACGCAGGCCCGCTTCTTACATGTCGTCTGGAGTGTACACCAGCCGCTGCCGGCATCGGGCCGAAGAGGCCGACTCGCACCGGAACGGATTTTGTCCTATTCTGGAGTCAGGAGCAGTCGCCGGGACTGCGGACAGGCGGACGTGAAGGAATATCGTTTCTCACTCAACATCAGCGCCGAGGATTACCTGCGCTATTACCGCGGCGAAGCCGTCTCGGTGATTGCCGTCGACCCGGCCGGCGTCAGCATTCGCTTTCCGGCCACGGCGCTGCGCGGCCACGTCGACCGCAACGGCGTGCGCGGAACATTCCGCCTCCTGACCGATGAACAGAACCGGCTGCAAAGCCTGGAGCGGATCAGCTGAAGCAGACTTTGGCGCAGAAGCAGCCATGGCGACAGCGATTTCTGGGATAATGACGCCTGGCGGTCTTTGCTGGTCTTCCCACGCTGATCTTGCCGTGAACCCCGTCAGGCCCGGAAGGGAGCAGCGGCGGCGGCAGGCGCAGGTGCTGGGGTCGGGCTGGTGAAGGCCGCCTTCTTTTCCGGCTGACCGTGGGCTCGCGGACCGCGCGGTTACTAACCGGCGCCCGAACTTATCGGTTGATCAGGATGCAGCAGCGTGCGCAGTTCCTGGCGACGCCCGGTATCCTGGAGAAGATCCGACAGGGTGTAGCGATCCAGTACCGCCAGAAAGGCCAGGTTGGCTTCGGCTACGAGTTTGCTGAAACGACAAACCGGGGCAATCCGGCAGTCGCGCCGGTCGCGCATGCACTCAACCAGATCAAAGTCGTTTTCCAGTGCCCGGATAACCTCGCCGACACCGATGTCCTGCGGGGCCCGCGCCAGTCTCAGACCCCCCAGCTTGCCGCGCCGGGACTCGACAAACCCCTGCCCAGCCAATTGCTGCACCACCTTCATCAAGTGGTTGCGCGAAATATCGAAGGCAGCGGCAATTTCGCCGACGGTGGCCTGCTGCTGCGGCTCCAGGCCCAGGTAAGTCAGCACCCGAATGCCGTAATCCGAGTACTGGGTCAGTTTCAACTTCCCGCCCCGCCTAGTGCACGTGACAGCCGATGCGATCGGCGTCTTGCCCGAGCAGTCCACGCAGCACCATCTGGTGGGCATTCCCGTGCAGGATTTCGGCCAGCCTGACCTCATCAAGCACGCTCAGGAACGCTTCGCTGGCCTCCACCAGCCGCGCGCGCAGGCGACATTTCGACACCAGGCAGCATTGCCGCTCGCCGCGCATGCAGTCTGCGACGCCGAGATTGGGCTCCATCCTGCGCACCACCTGACCAACCGACAACTGTTCCGGCGAGACGGCGAGGCGAATTCCGCCTTTCTTGCCGCGCTTGGAAAACACGAAGCCTTCGGCGGCCAGTTGCTGGACGACTTTCATCAGGTGATTCCTGGAAATATCGTAGGCACCGGCAATTTCGGAAATCGTTGACAGACGCTCGCCCTGCAGTCCGACGTAGATCAGCACACGCAGACCGTATCCGGAATATTGACTCAAGTGCATCTACTGCTCCTTCCACGCCAAAATGTTATTGAATTTCATCTCCATTATCCGCATGGAAAAAGAAAAGCAATTGATACTGATCAATTTCTGTGCACGAGTTGGCGTATCCTTGCGCGCAACGTTTTCTCCATACCCCCAAGGAGTACCCCATGAAATGCATTCAGGCACGCTACAGCCGGCGCGGCCCCAATCCGCACGAAGTCATTGAGGCGGTCGAAGTCGAGCTGGATGCACCCGGCCCCGGCGAAGTACTCGTCGAGGTTCTGGCGAGCCCGATCAATCCCTCCGATCTGCTCACCCTGAGCGGCGTCTACGGCATCCTCCCGGATCTGCCGGCAACCGCCGGCAATGAAGGCGTCGGAAGGGTCGCCGCGCTCGGCGAGGGGGCAAGCTCGCTGCGCGTGGATCAGACCGTGCTGCTGCCGCTGGGTTGTGGCACCTGGTCCAGCCATCTCGTAGCGCGCGCTGATGAGTTGGTTGCTCTGCCGGATGGAGCCGATCCGCGCCAACTGGCCATGCTGACGATCAATCCACCCACGGCCTCGCTGCTGCTGTCGGAAATCGTGGATTTGAAAGCCGGCGACTGGGTAATCCAGAACGCCGCCAACTCGGCCGTCGGCACCTACCTGGTGGCGCTGGCCGCAGAACGCGGCATCCACACGGTCAACGTGGTTCGGCGCGAAGGTGCGGTAGCCGCCGTCAAGGCCGCGGGCGCCGATACCGTGCTCATCGACAGCGACGATCTGGCCGAGCGGGTGCGCGGAGCAACTGGCGGCCAGCCCGTCCGACTGGCCATCGACGCCGTCGGCGGAGCGGCCACCGAACGCCTGGCCGCCAGCCTGGGCGACGGCGGCACCATCGTCAATTACGGGGTCATGAGTGGTCAGCCTTGCCAGGTCTCGCCGACCCACCTGATCTTTCGGGGCCTGACCCTGACCGGGTTCTGGCTGGCGACCTGGTATGCCCGCGCCAGCATGGAGCAGCGCGCGTCCCTGTACGGCGATCTGACCCGGCGCATCGCCAGGGGCGAGCTAACGGTTCCAGTAGCCGAAACCTTTGACGTCGCCGACATCAAGCAAGCCGTGGCCGCTGCAGCCCTTGGTGAGCGCAACGGCAAGGTGCTGATCACGCCGAAGCATGCCTGACCGGCACTACGGCCGGGGTGGCGGCGGGAACTCGATCGGGGGCGGCGAAAACGGCGATTGATTGTTTTCGAACAGCTGGTTCAGCGCCTGGGCCAGGCGCGCACCGGCCCTGACCAGCTGGAGTTCGGCAACCGGCCGCCATACCTGGGCATAGCTTTCGTCGATGACCGCAACCGGACCCTGCGCTTCACCGCCCACATCAATGCGCGGGCGCGGGTACAGGCCGTTGAAGATAAACCGTCGCGCCTCGACGACCCAGGCGCGCGGGTCCTCTTCGCCCATCCATTGCGCGCGCTGCTGAGCGGCGAAACGCTGGTGCAGAACGGCAGCGAATTCGCGGCTGGAAAAACGGCGCCGGGCGTGATCAAGAATCTCGTTGTCCCAGTAGCGATGGAGATTGATCATCTCGCCGCGGTAGATCACGGCAACATCGTTCGCGCCCCGGTCTTCGCCAAAGCCGGCATGCAGGGGCTGATGCAGATCGCCCACGAAGTGCACCAGGAATTTCAGCGCCTCGCTTCGTTCCCGCTCCGGCAGCGAAGCATCAACGATGCGCTCGGCGTAGCCCAGAATGGCCGAGTAAACATTACCTCCGGGAAGCTCGAAATCCTGCGCGCGCGGCACCAGCCGGTCCATCGGACCGTTGACGTAGTGCAACGGTGCCGTTTCCGGGCGGTCTGGCCGCACCTCGTCTGCCCAGCTGGCCACATCGGCCAGGCCGCGATCCCCCAGCAGGCTGGCAACGCCGGCCCGAGCCGCCGGCGTCAAATCATGCTCGGCCAGATGGCCCACCACTTCATGACCATAGCGACTCCAGCCGTATGCGCTCGACGACAAGACGGCACCGAGCATGCACACGGACAGCAAACCTGCAACAACGGATCGGGACAGCAACATCGCAATGACAACTCGGTTTGAACAATCCCTGATGATAACCGGCGCCCGGCGGCTCCTCTGGTGGGCAGCCCACTAGTCGACACGCCGGTGCGAGCTGCGGACGCTGGATCGCGTAGAGCGGCTTTCAGTTGACCGCACTCCTCTCGATTCGGTGCGTGCCGGCCGGGTGGGCGCGGATCGGGCAGGCGACGTTGACCGGGTTTGTGGGGCCGAAGACGGCCGCGAATCGGAGCGCTGCGGTGTGCTCGAACGCGGCGCTGAGGCTCGGGTTCCAGCCTGCCGTGCGGGTGCTGACCGCGGCGCTGATGCGCGTGGCGCTGGCGCTGAATTGCGCGTGGCGGCCGGGCGACTGCTGGTCGTCGTACCCTGGCGATCCGGCGCCGACGGCCGGGCACGCTGCAGACTGGAGTCAGAACGGGCAGAAATCTGACGCGAAGACTCGCGCCGGGAGATTTCCGGGCGCTCAGCAGCACGGGATGAACGGTTCGGCGCAGACTCCGATGAGCGAGCGCTGCGTGGAGCATTGGACCGGGACGCCCGCGTTGCGGCCTGGCTGCGGCTGGCCGCTGGACTGCGCTCGGTGACCCGCGCCGGGGTCGAAGATTGCGACCGTGATGCGCTCAAGCGGTTGCCGAGTTCACTTTGCCGAGCGCTCGAAGCGGAACGATTTGCGCCGGCAACCGAGCGCGTGGCCGGCAGGCCGCTGTCCCGCCGCGACTGGGCCCATTCACGCTGCTGGGCACGCGGCGAAGCTTCTCGCGCCGCGGTCGGGCGGCTGCCGGTCGTCGACGAACGGCTGACGGAGCCCGCCTGGCGATGACGTTCACTGGTGCCGTGTCGATACGCCACGCCCCGACGGTGGGTCGGCTCATGGGTCCAGCGGCGGGCGCTGTTGTGGCGGGCCAGATCGCGGCCGCTGTAGAAGTGTTGATGCACGACCGTCGCCGCCGGACGCCGGTAGTGATGAGGGCGGTAGTAATGGTGGTGGTGATGCACCACTACCAGCTGGCGGCGCGACCAGTGGAATGAGCTGAAAAAGAAGGTCGGCGCAACGTGGTAGGCCGGGCCCCAGTAAAAAGCAACCGAGGCGCGGTGACGGGGCGGGTGGCGCCAGTACACCGGCGGATAACTGGACCAGCGCCAGCTGCCGTAGACCACCCAGGGGTCGTAGTACGGCAGGTAAATGACCTGACGGCGGGCGGGCTCGATATAGATGACCTCGCGCTCGCGAACCACCTGGACATGCTCGTTGCTGCCCAGATGGCCGGACTGATGGGCCTGGGCGCGCAGGCGCTGGATGCTGTCAAGGACCTGCTCTTCCTGAACAAGGAAGGCGTCACCCAGCATCTGGGTCCAGTCGAGGTCGGCATCCATGCGCGCGAGCAGGTCGGGGAAGGCAACCAGAGCCATCACCGACGGATCCCAGTCGCGTCCGACCACGGCGTCTACCGCCAGCTCGCCGCGCAGTTCCGGATGGTTGCGGCTCCAGCGCGCGGCCTGGACGACTTCCAGCGGGTAGGTCGCCGCGATCAGTACGTGGGAGAGCACGGTGTCGGGATACAGCGCTACCGGAGCGAGCATCTGGTCCAGCTGCGCCTGGCTGAAGCCGGGAAAGTCACCTCCGGCCCGGGCCGGTGCGGTCAGCGTAACGGCGCCGGCCAGCAAAGCGGCGATTCCAAGTATCTGCATCCATCTTTTCATGGCGATCTCCTTGTCCATGACCCCTTTGTACCGCGACCAGGCTGAAGTCAGGCTGAACGAGCGGTCATTGTCGTTGGTCGTCCCGCCACGCCTCGAGCACGGCAATCACCGGCGCGATGGCCGGCGGATCCTCATCCGACCAGGGCATCCGTACCAGCAGGCCACGATGGGAGGCCGCGAGAATCAGCGGCTCGGGCGCGCCATCAATCACCAGCGAGTCCACTGCTACCGCACCGTCACCAATGCCCTCGCCGGTGTCCCGCCACCACTGCTCGATCATGGTCTGCAGCGTGTCGGTACCGACCTCCCTGGTCAACACCTGCAGGCCGTCAAGCATGTCGGACGTGGGCTCGGCCAGACGCCCGCCGATGATCTTGCGCGGGATTTGTTGTGGCCAGGGCCGGGCGTTGAGATCGCTCAGAAAGCCGCTGTCCGGGCGCAGGTCGATCTTGGCCGCGCCGGTGCCATCGCGCAAACTGGCGAACAGCGAAAACCGGCCCTCCGGGATATCCCGCGCCCACTCCCGCAACTCCAGCCAGGCGCGCAGGCGGGCCCATTCCGAGCCCTGACTGGGGGTTGCGATAAGAATTACGCCGGCCACTTCGGGGCCGGCAACGGCCGCGGCATCCCCAACCGGATGGCGCCAACGCGAGACAAAATCCCGAATTACCAGCCCACCCATACTGTGGCCGATCAGGAACACGCGCTCTGAATCCAGTTGGTCCCAGTACTCTGCCAGCAGGTCTGCGCTATGGTCGATGGCCTGATCATTGGGATAGCGGAATTCCCAGGCTGTCCAGCCAGCCGCGGCCAGATCGACGGCCAGATCGTCCCAGATCCCGCCCGGCTCATCGAGCCCATGGACGAGAATGATCTCCGGTGATTCGGCTTCATGGGCAGCACTCGGCGGATGAAACCCGATCAGTTCGGGCGGCAGACTCATGCCCTCCGGGAACCACTCGGCCAGCTGCTCCTGGGCCATCAGGCGCAGCTCGCGTTCGGTCTCGGGGTGATCCTCAACCCACCAGATCCAGCCGGCGACAAGCCCGAAAGCCAACAGCGGCAGAGCCAGCAAAAACGACAGCGTGGCTTTACTCATATCAATTCGCAATCCGCTATGATTTGAAATCTTTCTCTTTGGATCGTACATCCCGGGCATGATTTCATTCTGTATTCGGTCCTCAGCCTGGCCCACCGCGCCTGGTCTGGTTTTGCTTGCCGGCCTGCTGCTGGCAGGGCTCTGGCCCCAGCCTGTCAGCGCCCAGGTGAGCCTGCCGCCGGTCAACCTCGGCAACACCAACTTTGTCGACGGCCGCGCCCTGCCCGGGATCATGTTTCAGCAAACCCTGATTGCGGCCAGCGCCGACAGCTTTCGCGACAACGCCGGCGACCGCCTGGCGGTGCCGAATGAATTGACCACGTTCGCCCTTGCCACCCAGCTCGCCTGGCTGTCGGAACACAAGCTGCTCGGTGCTCACTGGGGAGCGGAGTTCATTCTGCCGCTGGTCGACGTGGATCTGCAGATTACCCCAGGCTTCGGTTCATCAAAGACCGGCGTTGGCGACCTGTTTCTCAGCCCCCTGGTGCTGCAATGGCCCGAACAGCAACTGCTCGGGCGCCCTTTCTGGCAGCGCTTCAATCTCAATGTCACCGTCCCCATCGGGTCTTACGAGGCCGACCGCGCAGCCAACCCCGGCACCAACACCTATCGGGTCAACCCCCACTATGCCGTGACCTGGATGTACTCGGACCTGTGGGAAGCGAGCGCTCGCTTTCACTATTTGTGGAATGGCCGCAATAGCGATCCGGCCACCGCACTGGGCGCTGACTCCACCCGGGCCGGACAGGCAATTCATACCAACTTCGCCGTGTCGCGCGCGCTGCGCCCCGGCCTGCGCGCCGGGCTGGCCGGTTACCATCTGCGCCAGATCAGTGATGATCGCATCGACGGCAGTGCAGTCGCCGGCTCGCGCGAACAGGCAGTCGGTATCGGACCTGGTATTCGTTATCAGCGCGGGCCTCAGGTGTTGTTCGTGCACGCTTATCATGAGACGCTGGTGCGCAATCGCCCTGCCCGGCAAACTTTCATCCTGCGCTACGCCCGCTTTTTCTAAACGTCGCATCCGTCCCGCAGGCCCATTCGTTCGAGAATATCAGGAAGCCCTCTCATGTCGGAACCTCGCACCTGGTTTGTCCGCCACTTTCCGGAAATCAGCACCCAGTGGGCTGAACTGTCCATGTACCGTCGCTTTGAGCGGGTCATCTCGCTATTGTTGACGCTGGCGATCGGCCTGCTGGTGCTGGTGGCTATTTTCTACCTGGTCGTCAACGTGTTCACCCTGCTGTTCCTGCGCACCCAGGATCCATTCGATTTCCGTCTGTTCCAGGCCATTTTCGACATGGTGCTGACCGTGCTGATCGCCATGGAATTCAACAATTCCATTGTTCGCACGATGGAAGAAGAAGGTCGCCTCGGCGGCTTCATTCACGTCGAGGTCGTGGTGCTGATCGCCATCATGGCGGTGGTGCGCAAGTTCATGGTCATGGAGGTCGAGGCACTCGACCCCCTGCACCTGCTCGGGCTGGGCGGCGCCATCCTCGCCCTCGGCGCGACTTACTGGCTGCTCAAGCGCTCCGGCTGCGACTGACTCGCCATCAATCGCGCCGAAACCGGATTTCGCCGCCCACCATGGTCAAATCCACCCGGGCTTCGGGAAGCTCCTCATCGCTGACTTCGAGCAGATTGCGATCGACCACAACCAGGTCGGCCAGTTTGCCGACCTCGATGGTGCCGAGCCGGTCTTCCTCGAATACCGCGTAGGCGCAGTGGATGGTGTAGGACTTCAGCGCCTCCAGTCGGCTCATGGCCTGCTCCGGAAAGAAGCGCTCGCCGTCGGCCATTTCGCGCGTGATCGAAGCATGCAGCGAGGCAATCGGCGAGATCGGCTCGACCGGCACGTCGGTGCCGTTGCAGATCACGGCCTCGGCGTCCAGCAGAGAGCGCCAGACGTAGGCCTTGCGCCGAGCCCGCTCCTCGCCCAGACGCTGCGGCACCCACGGGCCATCCGAGGTTGCATGAATTCCCTGCATGGAGGCAATCACGCCCAGCTCCGCAAATCGCGGAACGTCATCCGGGTGCAGATTCTGGGCGTGTTCAATGCGCCAGCGCAGGGACTCGTCACCGGCCAGACGGTAGATGGACTCATACACCGACAGGGCTTCTCGATTGGCCCGATCGCCGATCGCATGGGTGTTGAGCTGAAAACCGTTCTGGTAGGCGATGGCGGCGGTTTCGCGCAGATCGGCCACGCTCATCTGGGGCAGTCCCGAACGGTCCGGCCGGTCTTCATAAGGCTGCAGCAGCCAGGCCCCGTGCGTACCCAACGCACCATCGAGGTGTCGCTTGACCGATCGTACCGTCATCATTCGGTCCGGCTCGGGCAATTGCAGGTAGTCAGACAGCCTGCGGTCCAGATCGGTGTTGCTTTCGCCGATCACGGCAACGTACAAGCGGATGGGCAGTACGCCCTCTTCATCAAGGGCCTGCAGCCGGTCGATGTCGACAAATCGCTGGCCCTGGTCGTGGAAACTGGTGATGCCATGGCGCAGGGCCTGCTCGGAGGCCAGTTCCACCTGGCGCCGGAGGCGCGCGTCGCGCTCGATTTGCCCAAGCCCCTCGAACCAGCGCTGCATGACCTCGCGGACCGGGCGCTGGGCGGCCTGGCGCAAAAAGCCCGTGGGATTGCCTTCGTCGTCGCGCACGATTTCGCCACCGTCGGGGTCCGGCGTCTGCGCAGCCACACCGGCCAGACTCATCGCAGCCTGGTTGGCCAGTGCGGCATGGCCGCTGGCATGGGTCAGCAGGACGGGATTGTCCGGCGAAACCGCGCTCAAGGCAGCATGCGGCGGAACGCCGTCGACCTCATCTCCACTGGGCCGCCAGTTTTCCTGGTGCCAACCACGCCCGGTGATCCACTCGCCGGGACGGGCTTCGGCCGCGGCCGCTTCGACAAGGTCGACCAGCTCGGCAAACGATGTCGTGTCCTGGAGATCCAGGGTAATCAGGGCCTCGCCAAAACCCAGGAAATGGCCATGTCCCTCGATAAACCCCGGCAGCAGCATGCGACCGGAAAGGTCGATGCGCTCGGTATCCGGGCCGGCCAGGGCCTCGATGTCAGCGCTAGCGCCCACGGCAATGATGCGATCGCCGCGAATCGCTACCGCCTCTGCACGCTCTGGCTCGGCCGCCAGGGTCACGATCTCGCCGTTGACCAGAATCAGATCAGCCTGATCAGAATCTCCTGCCACGCCCGCAGTGGCGACCAGAAGGACTGCCACGACGGCCCAAGCTGCGATATTGAGTGTTTTCATGCCGCGATCCGGTTTGTGCGTCAGCTGACGAGCATAGGGGATTGCGTGTGCTTTTGTCGCGACTCGGCTGCTCGCCGGGTCGTTTTCTATGCGGCCAGATCACCACCGAGGGCGGCTGCGGTTCGGGTTAGCACCTCGACGCAATCCCCGTCGACCTTGAAGTGCAGCAGTTCATCAGCTCGGGTGCGGCCATGGTTGACCGCCACCACCGGCAGACCGGCCGCGGCCGCCTGGCGGACGATGCGGTAGCCGGACATGACCACCAATGACGACCCCACCACCAGCACGCCGTTGCTGCGCGCCATTGCCTGTCCGACCGCCTGGGCGCGTTCAGCCGGCACCGACTCGCCGAAAAAGACCACGTCCGGCTTCAACACCCCGCCACAACGGTCGCAATCGGCCACCCGGAATCCGGGGTAGGCTCCGGCATCAAGCTCGGCATCGCCGTCGGGGTTGTAGCCAAGCACCTCGGGCCGCCAGTCCGGGTTCAGCGACGCCAGCTTTTGCTGGATCTCGTTGCGGTCGCGCTCTGCATGGCACTGCAGGCACTTGACCCGGGCCAGTCGGCCATGCAGTTCAATCAGCCCCTGGCTGCCGGCCGCCGCGTGCAGACCGTCCACGTTCTGGGTGACCAGCAGCGAGAGGCGGCCCGCCTGCTCCAGCGTGACCAGAGCGCGGTGGGCGCGGTTCGGGCTGGCCCGCTCCATCAGCTGCCAGCCAAAGTAGCTCCGCGCCCAGTAGCGACGCCGCACCGTGGCCGAGGCCATGAAATCCTGGAACAGGATGGGGTCCCGGCGCAGCCAGCGGCCGTCGCCGTCGCGGTAGGCGGGAATACCCGAACTCGTGCTCAGGCCGGCTCCGGTCAGTACCAGAATGCGCGCATGACCCTGCACGAAACCAAGCAGGCGCTCGAAGTCACCGCGCGGAGCCGGCGGACCGCTTTCCGGACGCATCTGGGGAATTCGGATCATGGATTGGCAGGCCATATGGTCAGTTTATGCATCCACCGGTGACGGCCGAATCACCGGCGAGCGCCGCTCAGCGTTCGTCTTGCAACCAGCCGCGTTGCCGGAACCACAGCAGAAGCACGACCGCAACCCCCAGCATCAGCAGCAAAGCCGCAGGGTAGCCGGCCTTCCAGCCCAGTTCGGGCATCCATTCGAAATTCATTCCGTAAACCCCGGCGATGAAGGTCAGCGGAATGAAGATACTGGCCATGATGGTCAGGGTCTTCATGATCTGGTTGGAGCGGTTGGCGCTGATCGACAAATGAATCTCCAACAGGCTGGCCGCCAGTTCGCGCGTGGTCTCCACCATGTCGAGTAGTTGCACCGTGCGGTCGTACACATCGCGCAGGTACATCTGGGTCTGGCGCCGAAAAACCTGCTCGTCGCGCAGCAAGCGGGCCATCAGGTCGCGCTGGCGCCAGAGCAGCCGACCAAGGGTAATCAGGGCGCGCCGCTGGCGATGAATCTCGATCAACAGCCCCTGGCCTTTACCGGCCATGATGTCGTCCTCAATGGCGTCAATGCGCTCGGCCAGCACCTCTACTACCGGAAAAGCCGCATCCACGGCCACATCAAGCAGGGCCTGGGCCAGGTAATCGAGATCCTCGGTGCGCAGCCTGCTTGTGGAGCGCTCCATGCGCTCCAGCACTGGCTCGAACAACGGTCCATGGCGCTCGCGAAAACTCAGCAGAACACCGTCCATCATGACCAGACCAAGCTGAACCACCCCGGGATCTTCCTGCGGCGATCCCAGTTGCAGAACCTGAGTAATGATCAGAGCGCCGTCTTCCAGCGCATCGACTTTTGTTTGGCGATCCACGTTGACCACGTCTGCGAGGGTCAGCGGGTGAAGCTGAAACAGCTCGCCAATCTCGCGCAGTTGCCCGTCGTCGGCAAAGCCGCTCACGTCCAGCCAGAGCCGACCGCCGCGCTCCCGGGCAGCCTTCACTTCGGCCAGGCTCGGCTGGTCGATGCGCTCGAGTTCCTGACCGTCGATCCGCACCAGGCACACGCTCGTCGGCACGGCATCCGGGGAAATGAACAGCACACCGGGCCCGGCTCCGGGCTGGTGCTGGGCACGATGCTGCCGCCCCAGCAGGCCTTGCAAAGGGGCATCAACCAGGGCGTGCAAAACACGGCTACCTCTTTCACGCCAGTGTTTTATCGGATTCGGGGAACTCATGTCGAAAGAGTGTACCGGAATCATCACCAGCCCCTTGCGCAACAACGATCGCACCGGCATGCTTTGGACACATTCAAGCGGCTGTTGCCTGGTCTTTCGTCGTGCCCGATCCGCAATTCAATCCGGAAGCCGTGAAGCATCGTAGTCCCTGGCAGGAACTTCGCCGCCGCCTGGTGGAACCGACCGCCGACCCGGCCGAAGTCGATGCTGCCGTTGACCGCGCGCTCAGCAAGATGGAAGTCCCGGTGATCTGGCTGCTGGGCACGGCCCAGTCCGGCAAGACCTCGATTGTGCGCGCCCTGACCGGTGCGGCAAACGCCGAAATCGGCAATGGCTTCCAGCCCTGCACGCGCACCGCGCGGGTCTATGACTTCCCGGGCCAGGCCCCGGTGGTGCGCTTTCTCGACACCCGCGGCCTGGGCGAAGTCGACTACGACCCAGACGAGGACCTGGCCGCCTGCGAAGCCCGATCGCACCACTTGATCGCCGTGCTCAAGGTGACCGACAGCCCCTCGCCGGCGCTGGTCGAGGCGCTGCGAGAGATCCGCAAACGTCATCCAGACTGGCCCTTGATCATTGTCCAGACCTGCCTGCACGAGGCCTATGATCTACCCGACCAGCCCCATCCCCTGCCCTATCCCTACGCGCACGCCGACTGGGCGCAGCAGGTACCGGCCGATCTGGCCCGCCTGATCCAGGCCCAGCGCAGCGTCCTGTCCAGCCTTCCCGGCCCTGGCCCGGTCCGGTGGGTGCCGATCGATTTCACTCTGCCCGAAGACGCTTTCGAGCCAGCCGACTACGGGCTCGAAGCGCTCTGGCATGCGCTGGAGGAGTCCGCGGTCGCCGGCCTGCGCGCCCGCATCCTGGCCGACCCGGCGGTGCGTGACCTGTTCCAGCGCACCGCCCATCCGCAGGTCGTGGGCTACAGCCTGGCAACCGCCGCGCTGGGTGCACTGCCGCTGATGGATCTGGCCGCCGTGCCGGCCATCCAGGCCCGGCTGCTGCAGGTGCTGGCCACGATTCACGGGGTGCCCTGGACGCGCCGCAGCACGGCTGAGTTCCTGGCCCTGCTCGGCACCGGGGTTGCCATGGGCTATGGTGCCCGCATGGCCGGACGCAGCCTGGCCAAGCTGATTCCCGGCTGGGGCCAGACCGCCGGAGCGGCCTGGGCAGCGGCTTCCAGTGGGGCCACCACCTACGCGCTGGGCAAAAGCGCCTGTCTGTACCTGCAGGCCAGACGCAGCGGTCTGAGCATCGACCCCGAACCGCTGCGCAAGGAATTCTCCAGGGCCTTGCGGCAGGGCCGCAACCTGATCAGCGAACGACCGCCAGCGCCATGAAGACCTGGCTGCAGGGCTTCGGGCGCCTGCGCGCAGCGGCCCTGGTGGTCGCTGCCGTGCCGCTGGCCGGTTTGCCCCTGCTGGGCATGCTGTGGCTGTGGCAGAACTCACAGATCCTGGCCTGGATCGTTGTTGCGGCCGTGGCCGGGCTAGTTGGACTGGGCCTGAATCAGCTCGCCGTGCGCCGCGAGCAGGCCGGACTGCCCGAAACCGGCACCGACCCGGCCGGGCACTGGACGCCACAAGCGAGCCAATGCTGGCAGCGCGTGGAAGCGCTGGCCGAATCGGTCACGCCCGAGGACTACCCGCTCAGCGACGGTGCGGCCCTGATGCGCCTGGCCCGCGAGGTACTCAACCTGGCCGCCGATCATTTCCACCCCGGCGCCGACCAACCGCTGCTGGAAATGACCTTGCCGCACACCCTGGCGGTGATCGAGCGGGCCGCGCGCGAGCTGCGCGGCGACATTGCCGAACACATCCCCTTCAGCCACCGGCTCAGCCTGGGCGACATGGCCCGGGTCGGGCGCTGGCGCGACTGGTACCGGCGCCACGAAGTCTGGATTCGCACCGGCCGCGCCCTGCTGGCGCCGCAGTCGGCCGCGGTCGCCGAGCTGCGGCGCATGGTCAGCAACCAGGCCCTGCAGCACGGCTCGCGCCAGGTCCAGACCTGGTTGCTGGCTGAGTACGTGCGCAAGCTCGGCTTCCACGCCATCGAACTCTACGGCGGCTTTGCCCGCATCGATGACCAAATCCCGCTGGAGCGGGCCACGCCTGACTCAGAACGGGCAAGAAAACAGGCCGCTGATTCCAGTGCGCACGAGCCGCTGCGCTGGCTGATTGCCGGGCGCAGCAATGCCGGAAAGTCCAGCCTGGTCAATGCCCTGTTCGACGACCTGGTCGCCGCCGTCGACCTGCTGCCCGACAGCACTTCCGGCATCCAGCCGTACCGGCTGGAACGCGAGGGCGTCGAGCAGATGCTGATTTTCGACACCCCCGGAACGGAAACCGCAGACCAACCGGGCCTGGCCAAACTGCTGGAAAGCACCGATTTGCTGCTCTGGGTGAGCGCGGCCAACCGCGCCGACCGCAACGCCGAGCGCCGCGCCCTGGACCGGATACGCAGCCGCCTGAACGCACCCGATCGCATCGCCATACCCGTTGTGGTGGTCATGACCCATATCGACCGCCTGCGCCCGGTGCGCGAATGGGACCCACCCTACCGACTGGATCCACCCGATCGGCCCAAGGGCACGCAAATCGCCCTGGCCGCCGCGAGCCTGGCCAGCGACCTGGCCGTACCGATCAACGACGTTGTTCCGGTCTGCCTGCGCAGCGGGGGCACCTGGAACGTCGATGATGCGCTGTGGACGGTGCTGATCGCCCGCCAGGATGCATCCCGTCGGGTCCGCCTTCTGCGCTGCCTGCAGGCCAGACGAAGCGAGGAAAACTGGACGCTGCTGGCCACGCAACTGCGCCGGTCGGGCCGTCTGCTCGGCCAGGCCGCACGCAACATGCTGGGCTGAGGCAACGGATCAGGCCATGGCCGCCAGGGAGGCCAGAAACGCGATCAACCCGAACCCGAAGAACACCAGCATCACGGCAAACACCGCCATCAGCAGATTCAGGTAGCCCAGCACCAGGCCGGCAACGGCCAGCCCGTCGCCCTGAAGGTCGCCGCGGGCAGCGCGGATCTCCGACCGGGCCATGTGCCCGGTCACGATGGCGACCACGCCGCCAATCAGCGGCAGCGCGATCCAGGCCAGGATGCCGAACACCAGGCTGACAATGGCCAGCGCCGATGTCTCCAGCGCCCCTTCTCTCATCGCTTGCTCCGCTTGATGGGATATCGCCGCATCATACCAACCCTCACCGCAGCTATACTTGAGGGGTAATTCGGCAAGGGAGCAAGCGCAGTGGAGGCGGACAGGAATTCTTCCGGGGTGGATCAACGGTTTGCGCCTATTGAGCACAAGATGGCCGAGTCCGGGCTGCCCGAACTCGCCATCCGGACCTTCCATCATTACTTTGCCCAGCTTCTGGCCGGTGGCTCCGGCTTGTTGGGCGAAAACCGTATCGGACCGGTTGAGACCGTCCCGTCGGTCAGTGACCTGGCCGGACACGAGGCCGCCGGCAGCCAGGCGCTGAGCCAGACCATCATCATCAAGCTCAACGGCGGGCTGGGCACGAGCATGGGCCTGGACCGGGCCAAATCGCTGCTGCCGGCACGCGCGAACCTGAGTTTTCTCGACCTGATCGCGCGCCAGGTGCTGCACTTGCGCTCTGAGCACGCCAGCGCGGTGCCGCTTTTGTTGATGAACAGCTTTGCCACCCAGCGCGATTCGCTCGAAGCACTGGATCGTTTCCCCGAACTGGCACGCGGCCAGGCCCCGCTGCCAACCGATTTCCTCCAGCATCGCGTGCCGCGGCTGGATCCCGATACCCTGGCCCCAATCCACTGGCCGGAGGCACCACAGCGCGAATGGTGCCCGCCCGGCCATGGGGATCTGTACACGGCTCTGGCGGCAACGGGCCTGCTCCGGCAGCTGCTGGATGGGGGGTTTCGCTATGCCTTCGTGTCCAACGCCGACAACCTGGGCGCGACACTGGATCCGGCCATCCTTGGCTGGCTGGTTGCAGAGAACATTCCGTTTCTGATGGAAGTCACCGACCGCACGCCGGCCGATCGCAAGGGAGGCCATCTGGCGGTGGACCGCGACGGGCAGCTGCGTTTGCGCGAGTCGGCCCAGTGCCCGGAATCCGAACGGGCGCGGTTTCAGGATATCGAGCGCTACCGCTATTTCAACACCAACAACCTGTGGCTGGACCTGCAGGCCCTGGCCGATGCACAGGAGAGACGCGACGGCATTCTCGGCCTGCCCATGCTCCGCAACCTCAAACACGTCGTGCCCGAAGACCCGGCCACGCCACGCTGCGTGCAGGTTGAAACCGCCATGGGTTCTGCCCTTGAAGTGTTCGAAAACGCCCGCATCCTGCGCGTTCCGCGCACCCGCTTTGCCCCGGTCAAGACGACCTCGGACCTGCTGGTGCTGTGGTCGGACCGCTATCGCCTGGAAGACTCCGGCGAGCTTTGCCCGACAGCACCGGATACCCTGCCGGTGGAGCTGGATCCGGCCTTTTACGCCAGCATCGAACATTTCCGGCAACGCTTTCCGCACGGTGCCCCGGCGCTGATCGAAGCCAGCGAGGTCAGCCTGTCCGGGGATATCCGCTTCGAATCGAACGTGGTGCTGCGCGGCACCGTTCGCCTGGTCAATCACAACCCAAGCCAGCGGGTGATCCCGGCCGGCAGCGTTCTGGAGAACCTCAGCGAGAGCTGACCAGTTCGGCAAATGGTGCTTGCGTGGCCAGCAAGCGGGCAAAATCGGCGGCCGGCACCGGTCGGCTGAAATAGTATCCCTGCCCCATCGGACAGTGCAGATCTGTCAGAAACAGCAGCTGTTCGCGGGTCTCGATGCCCTCGGCAATGGTCGGCACGCCCAGGCCGTTGGCCAGACCGATCATGGCGCGGACAATGGCGCGGTTGTCGGCGTCGAGAAAACGCACAAATGACTGGTCGATCTTGAGATAGTCCACGCTGAACTGCTTCAGGTAGCTGAGCGAGGAGTAGCCGGTACCGAAATCATCAATCGACAAGGCCACGCCGACCGCCCTGAGCTTTTGCAGCAACTCGAGCGTGCGCGCCGAACCACCCATCGCCATGCTCTCGGTGATCTCCAGCTCCAGCAGGTCGGGCGCCACGTCGTGCCGGGCCAAACCTTCGCGGACGCGGTCCGGCAGATCCGGCTGCCCGAATTCACGCGCCGATACGTTGACGGCGACCGGAACCGTCTGGAGGCCGGCGCGCGCCCAGTCGGCCAGTTGGCAAAGCGCGCGCTGCAAAACCCAATGGCCCACGTGAATGATCAGATCGGTCTCTTCGGCCACCGGGATGAAGCGGCCGGGCAACATCAGCCCGTGGCGCGGGTGGTTCCAGCGCACCAGCGCTTCGGCCCCGATGATGCGCCCATCAGACAGGTCCACCTTGGGTTGATAAAACAACTCGAGTTGATCTTCGGCCAGGGCGCTGCGCAGATCGTTTTCCACTTCGAGCACGCGCCGGGCCCGTTCCTGCAATTGGGAGGTGAAGAACTCGTAGGTGTTACGGCCGCTTTCCTTGGAGCGATTGAGGGCTGCATCGGCCGAGGTCAGCAACTCCTCACCCGATGTCCCATCCTCGGGAAAAACCGCCACCCCGATGCTGCCGGTCACGGTCAGCGGCTGATTTTTCGCGCTGACCGGACGGGCCAGATCCAGCAGCAGTTTGCGCGCAACGTGCGCGGCCCCCTCGGTATCGGTCTCCGGCAGCAGGATGGCAAATTCATCGCCGCCCTGGCGGCTGACGGTATCGGTGGGGCGCAGCAAAGCGGCCAGGCGCCGACCCATTTCCACCAGCACTTCATCACCGGTGGCCGTACCCAGCGAATCGTTGACGAACTTGAACCGATCAAGCCCCACACACAACAGCGCAAACACCGCCCCCTGCTTGCTCGCAGCGCGCACCTGGACCGCAAGCCGGTCGCGGAAAAGATCGCGATTGGGCAAGCCGGTCAAGACATCGTAGTGACTCAAACGCTCGATTTTCGCCTCAATTTCCCGCGCTTCGCTGAGGTCACGCAGCATGCCGATATAGTGACTGACGGCGCCGCTTGCGTCGCGGACCACGCTCACCGACAGCGCCTGGGGATACTCCCGGCCGTCCTTGCGCCGATTGATCAATTCTCCTTGCCAGAAACCCTGGGATTGGATTGCTGCCCACATCGCCCGATAGACTTCCGGCGGCTCCCGGCCCGAGGAAACCAGCTTTGGATTGCGACCGAGCACTTCCTCACGGTCATAACCGGTGATCCGGCAGTAGGCGGAATTGACCGCCAGAATATGGTTATCCCGGTCGGTAATGACGATGCCCTCCCGGCTCGACTCGAACACCGTTGCGTTGAGCCGCAGCAGGCGTTCGGCTTCGCGCCGTTCGGTAATGTCGCGGACCAGCGACAGGATGTGCGGCACGCCCTCCAGATCAAACAGATGCGAGGAAATCTCGACCGGAATCCGGCGCTGATCGCTGGCAACCAGCACGCTTTCAAACATGGCGTGCCGGCGCTGCTCCAGCTGTCGGGCGATCGCCGGAATATCCGGCATATGGGCCGGATCCTCCAGCATTCCGGGCCGGAGAGAAGTCAGCCTGGCGCGCGAATACCCCAGCAGGTCGCAGGCTCGCTGATTGACTTCACGAAAGCATCCCTTGGCGTCTGCATCGAAGGGATGCAGGAAAATGGCATCGTTGGCGTTGTCGAAGATGGCCCGATAGAGAGCCTCACTAAGCCGCAGCCGCTCGGCGCTTTCCTTTTCCTCGGTGACCTCGCGAATGTAGCCATGCCACAGCACGCTGCCGTCTTCAAGGCGTTCCGGCTCGGCCAGGCCGGACAACCATACGGTACTACCATCGGGCAAAACCGCCCGATAGTCCGCTCGCCAGATGGACAGTTCCCGCGCTGAGCGCTCAATACTTTCCTGGACCGACTCCAGATCATCCGGGTGCAGGCGCCCAAACACCACCGAAGCATCTTCGCGAACCTGCTCGGGGTCGACGCCGTACACGGATTTCAGCCCCGGGCTGGCATAGGGAAAACAGGAGCGACCGTCGGGGTAGAGCCGGTATTGGTAAATCACACCCGGGATCATCCTGGCCAGCTTGGCCAGGCGCTGATCCGGTGGTTCGCGATCCTGTCCCGAGGGGTCGCTGGGAGACATCTGCTTGCTCCGCTGGTGCCGACTGAGCCGGTCTGTATGGATTTAGCTAGCTTAGAGCATTGCCGCCAGATCTGCTCAACAATCCAGACAAGCAGTGATCAGCGTTTCGAACCTTTCGCCGCCGCGCACCGGATCGGCACACGGCAGGCCCAGCCGCGCGCCCAGGCGATCCATCGCCTGCTCAGCCCGGGCATCGTCCAGGCCGCTGGTATTGAGGCTGATCCCGGCCATTCTTGCCCCGGGCTTGCGCAGGCGCGCATGAACCAGGTTCAGCTCGATCACCTCCTCGATCGGCGGCAGCGGAAACGCCGGGCCGTAGCCGGAAACCCAGGTCCGGTCGGCGGCATGGCACAGCACCAGCACGTCGGGCTGGCTGCCCTGAAGCAGACCCAGCGAGACGGCGGCATAGCCCGGATGAACCAGCGCACCCTGGCCTTCGATGACGTCCCAGTGATCGGGATCTGCGGCCGGGCTGAGCCGCTCGGCAGCCCCGGCCAGGAAGTCGGCCTTGACCGCATCCACCGGGAGACCGCCGCCGGCGATCAGAATGCCGGTCTGGCCGGTGGCGCGAAAGTCCGCGTCCAGGCCGCGGGCGCGAAACGCCCGGGTCAGGGCCAGGGCGGTGTATTTCTTGCCCAGGGCGCAGTCGGTGCCCACGGTCAGCAAGCGTTTGCCGCTGCGCGGCTGGCCGCTGGCCACGGGCAGATCCGAAGGTGGAACCCGCACATCGATCAGGCGCCGGCCGCAGCGTTCGGCCGCCGCCGCCAGTTCGGCAATGCCGCTGAGCGGCGTGTGCATGCCGCTGATCACGTCCAGCCCGGCTTCCAGCGCCTCGATCAGTCCGGGAACCCAGCCCGACTGGATCTGCCCGCCGACCGGCGCCACGCCGACCACCAGGGCCCGCGCCCCGCGCGCCTTCGCCGCAGCCGGGTCCAGTTCCACCAGGCCCAGGCGCAGCTCGTTGCCGGGCAGGGCCCACTCGCCGATGCACTGCTCGGGCACCCAGTCGCGCAGGCCCTGGGCGGTCTTGGCATAGCGCGGGTCATCGACATCGGCCAGGAACAGCAGGTAGGGACGCGGCAGATCCAGAGCGCTCATGACCGATCAGCTCCTGCCGCTGACCACAGCCCTGGCGGACAGTCGACCAGGCCGTCGCGGTACTGCACGGCCGGCTCGATATCACCATCCAGGTGCCAGGGGCCGTCAAGATCAACCACGCTGCACAGCTGGCCGACCAGGAAGGCCGGCGCGCACGACAGCGACGTGCCGATCATGTTGCCGACCATGACCTCGAAACCCAGCGCCCGGGCTTTGCGCGCCATGCTCAGCCCTTCGGTCAGACCGCCGCACTTGTCGAGTTTGATATTGATGGTGTCGAACAAGCCGACCATGCCGGCCAGGTCGGCCGCGGTCTGCACGCTTTCATCGGCGGCCAGGGGGATCGAGCTATCGAGACCGCGCAGGGATTCTTCATCACCGATCGGGCACGGCTGCTCGAGCAGCGAGACCCGGTGTTCGAGCAGCAGCGGCAGCAAGGCTTCGGTCTGGGCACGATCGAAGGCCTGGTTGGCATCGACGGCCAGCCAGACGTCCGGACGGACCCGGCGTACCGCCCCGACCCGTTCGGCGTCCCTGCCGTCGCCGATCAGCTTGAGCTTGAGCGCCCTGGCAGCGGTTGCCGTGCGGGCGCGTTCGGCGACCACCTCTGGGGCGTCGGCGCCCAGGGTAAACGTGGTCAGCAGCGGCCGCGGCTGCTCCAGGCCGGCCAGCTGCCAGGCCGGCTGACCGCTTTCGTGCGATTCCAGCGCCCACAGCGCGCAGTCCACTGCATTGCGCGCGCCCCCGGCCGGCAGCAGATCCTGCAGCGCGGCCCAGTCGATGCCGGCCTCGATGTCTGAACGTACCGCCTCGATCTGCTCGGCCAGTCCCGCCGCGGTCTCGTCATGGTAGTAGACCCCGGTGGCCTCGCCCCGCCCGGAAACACCTTTTCGAGAAAGCGTGCAGACCAGCAGATCCAGCTGGTCGAACACGTGTCCGGTAATGCGAAACGGGCGGTGCAAAGGCCAGGACTGGATTGCAATTTCCAGTGACAAGGGTGCAGCTGGCATGGGATTGGTTTCCGGTTGGGCCGAATGAAGTCAATCCATTGTAGTGCTCCCGACCAAAGCACTTATAGTTGGGTTTCGATTGAAATTCGGAGAAAACGGCGTGGAATGGTTGCCGCTGGTCTTCGTTTGCGCTGTTGTCGGTGCATGGGCAGTGTGGACGGTTCGTCGCCTTGCGATCCTGCGCAATCGCCTCCACGCCGCCTGGCGCAAGCTCGATATCGAACTGACCCGCCGGCACGAACTCATCCCCGAACTGGTTCGGATCGTCACTCGCTACACCGACCACGAACACGTACCGCTGGAAAAACTCACGCGCTTGCGCACCCAGGCCATGCAGACCGCCGCCCCCGGACCGTTGGCCGTGATTGAAGATGAACTGGCCGCTGTACTCAGACAACTGCTGGCCCTCCCCGGAAACAATCACGACCTGCGTGCCAGCGAAGCTTTCCATCAGTTGGGCAAGCAACTGGTCGCGCTCGAAGAACAGCTGGCTAGTTGCCAGGGCAGCTACAACCAAGCGGTGCGCGACTTCAACAGCGCCATTGCTGTCCTGCCGGAACGCGCCATCGCCCGGCTTTTTCGGCTCTGCCAGGCCGAACCTTATGCAAGCGAAGGCTCGCATCGCCTGGTATCGGCAGGGCAGCTGCCGGCAAGATGAAGATCAACCGACTTTCCGCAAGGCGTCATGACGCGGCAGGTAGAGCGCCGTGACGATGCGGGTTTCGCCCATTTGCTCGAACAAGCGCCGGTACAGCCCCAACTGGGGCGAGTAACGTTCGGATTCCTCGCCGAGAAAGTCCTCCAGCGCGCCACCGCCGTGGTAACCGGACTTGTAGTCGATGATCCAGCGCACGCCATGTTCGTCGACGAACGTGCGGTCGATGATGGCGTTGACCAACTGGCCGTCGACCACGCCGCTCAGGGCCAGTTCGCAGGCCGCATCACGGTGGCGCCCGCTCAGGATCCAGCGGCCGGTCTCGCTGGCCAGGGTCTGTTCCAGTGCTTCGTGCACGATGCGTTGTGATGCCTCCAACGTCTCGCCGGCGCTGCCCAGGGCAGCGAGTAACACCGGGATACGAGTGCTCAGGCGATGGCGGGCAGCATCGTCCAGCGACTCGATGCCGGTGCGGCCGACGCGCTCGAGCAGGCGGTGCAGGACGGTGCCGATGCGGCGAGCTTCCGTGCCGGCCCAGTTGAACTCGATCTCCACCGGGCGTTCGCGCGGCGGCAGGGCCGGACGCCAGGCGTAAGTACGCTTCAGCAGCGGCGTCCAGTCGGCGGGCACGCGCTGCACGGATTGATCCGGAACCGCGTCGGCATGCGTTGCCGCCTCGTCCCCGGCCTGCTCCAGCCGACGCTCCAGATCGGCCCGAAGCTCCGGACCCAGGCTGGGCCAAAGGTCGGCCAGCAAGCTGGCCTTGGCCACCTGGTCCGGCTTTTCCGGGTTCAGGCAGGCCGACAAGACCAGCTCGCGCCGGGCCCGGGTCGCGGCCACGTAGAGCAGGCGCTGGCGCTCGTAAGCTTCGCGCTGCTGCTGCTCGGCCTGGATGAACTTGATCAGCGGCGGGTTGGTCGACTCGCGCGCCGAACGCAGCGGCGCCAGCAGCACCTGCTCACCGCCTCTGGAAGGCGTCAGCGGCAGCCAGTGCAGCAAATCGCGGTTCTGGCCGCCGGTGGCGCGGTGCAGCTGGGGCAGCACGACCAGGTCCCATTCCAGGCCCTTGGCGCCGTGCATGGTCAGCACTTCGAGCTTGACCTCATCGCTGGGCGGGTCACCCTCGGTGCTGGCCGTGTCCAGCAGTTCGGCAAAGGCGTTCCAGTCCGGCAGCAGGCCCTCTTCGTCGGCCTGCTCCAGGGTCTCGAAATACAGACGCGCATCGCGCAGAGCGACTTCCGGTCGCTGGCAGATGGACGGCCCACCCAGCGCATGCCAGGCGCCTTCGACCAAGTCGCGGACCGAACGCCGGCGCCACAGCGCAGCCGCCCGCCGTAACACCTCGAAGACCCGCGCGGCACGGCTGCGCGCGTCGCCGGCCAGCCGATCCAGCGCGTCTTCATCATCGAGGCGGTGGCCGTCGCCGGCAAGCGCGTGCAAGTCTGCCAGGCTCAGACCACAGGCCGGCGAGCGCAGCACGGCGAGGACCGCGGCGGTATCGTCCGGGTCGAGCACGGCCCGGGTCAGGGCTAGCAGATCCTGAACCAGCGGCCGCCGGGTGAGCGGGTCGAGCTTTACCGCGCGGTAGGGAATGCCGCGGCGCTGCAAGGCCGGCAGGATGTCTTTCAGGTGCGAACGGGCGCGCACGATCAGGGCGGCTTTGAAGTCGGGCTCATCGGCATGCCGGGCCAGGCTGTTGGCGATGGCCTCGGCGAGGACTTCGGCCTCGGCGAGGGCATCCGGCGCGCCAATCAGCTGAATCTCGCCGCCGTCATCGAGGGCCGGTTCGGATTCCGCATAGGCCACGGCGCCGGCAGCGATGTCTTCGGTTTTCGGAAAGATCGGGCCCAGACGCTCGTTCACCCACCCGACGATCTCGCGCCGCGAGCGGAAGTTGCGGGTCAGCTGAAGCGATTCGAGCTTTTGCTCGCCGATGCCAAATTCGCGCGTGCGCATGAACAGGCCGACCTCGGCCTCGCGGAAACGATAGATCGACTGCATGGGATCACCGACCAAGAACAGGCTCCGGGCCTCGTCGGCCTGCCAGCTGCCGACCAGCTTTTCCAGCAGGCGAAACTGCGACCAGTTGGTGTCCTGGTACTCATCGACCAGGATATGGCGGATGCGCCGGTCCAGGTACAGGGCCAGGTCGGTGTAGCCGGAATCGGCATCGCCCAGGGCCTGCTGGGCAGCCGCGCTCAAACCGGCAAAGTCGGTGCGGCCCTGCTCGGCGAAAACCAGGCGCAGCTCCGAGGCGGCGGTCTTGAGCACCCGCACCAGCGCGCCGAGCACGCGCCATTCCTCGTCCTGGTAGACCGGGGTCGGCAGGCCCCGGGCCTGGTGCAGCGCCTCGGCCAAGGCGGTGTTGGCGGAAAGCGCATCCAGCACGGCCAGCATGCGGGTTTTCTCGGCCGTTTTCGGCGGAAAACCCGACGCCACGGTCACGCTCTTGCGCCAGGTGCCGGCCTGGGTCAGCAACAGCTCGGCCAGGGCCTGCCAGTGCGGCAGTGCGTCGGGCCGGGGCTCGGGCAAGGCGCTCAGGTCTTTGGCAGCGCTCAGCGCCGAGTCGGCGCCTTTCATCGCCAGTTGTTCGGCCGCGTAGCGCATCAGGCCCAGCAGCGCGTCCGGCGGCACGCCGGCTGCCGCCAGACCCTCTTCAAGCTGCCCGAGGATCCGGACCAGGCGGTCGACCACCAGCGCATGCAACCCCTGCTCCAGCGCCTCGCGGTCGGTGCTGGCCGGCTGCAGCAGGATCGGCAGCCACTGTTCGCGCTTGGCCAGCAGCCCGACCAGCAAATCCTCCAGGTCCTGGACCCGATGATCGCGCCACAGCAGCAGCGCGCTCAAGTCCGCGGCCAGATCGTCACCTTCATCCAGCTGCCCCAGCACCCGTCGGGCCGCTTCGCGATACAGCGTCTGGGTGTGGTCGGCCGGCAATGGCACCGGACCGAGCTGGCTGGCCACCGGCATGGAGCGGGCCAGGAAATGATTGAAACTGTCGATGGTGCGGATCAGCATGCGCTGCGGGTTCTCGCGCAGGCCCCAGTCCCGGACGCGGGATTCCACCGCCCGGGCGCGCCCCAGCGCGACCTGCTCGTGCGCTGCCTCGCTCTGGAAATCCGGATCGAGAAACTGCAGCACGCGCTCACGCATCTCGGCGGCGGCCTTGCGGGTGAAGGTGATGGCCAGGATTTCCTCCGGCGCCTCGACCACGGCCAGCAGGCCCAGGTAGCGCTCGACCAGCAGGCTGGTCTTGCCCGAGCCGGCCGGGGCCTGGACAATCACCGAGCGCTGCGGTTCGACCGCGCGGCGGCGGGCTCGATTGTCACTCACAATGGTCACTCATCCTCGGCCTCCTCGACCAGCGCGCGCTCGTGGATGCGGCACAGCGCGGTCAGATGGCAGCGCCGGCATACCTGCGCATCGCGCGGATGCACGGCGGCTTCTCCAGCCAGAAAGCTTTCGGCCAGGCCTTCCAGGCTGACCCGCCAGGCATCGAGCAGGTCGCGCCAGCGCTCGGCCTCCGCCCACTGCTTGCCCGCGGCCGCAAGCGCCGGCACGCCCGGCATGCCGGTCTCGACCTCGGCCAGCCCGGAAAAGCCTTGGGCATCCGCACGAACCTTGGCGAAACTCACCGCCGTCGGGGGCGGATCCAGGCTGACCGCGTAGGCCGGCAACTGCACGTCTGCCAGGCGCGGCGCGGGCAGCCAGTGTGTAGCGCGCGAGCTGCTGCCGGTCTTGTAATCGATCAAGACGCTGCCGCCGCCTTCGAGTTCATCGATGCGGTCGATCGTACCCTTCAGGGTCAGTGGCCCGATGCGCAGTTCGATGGCCTGCTCGCGGCCGACCACGCGGAAGGGCTCGCGATCGGCTTCGAGCGCCAGCCAGGCCTCCAGGGTCTGGGCCAGGCAGCTTGCCTCCAGCACCCGGCCGACCGGCGACAGGGCAAGACGGTCGAACTGGGTCAACTCGCTCAGCGCCTGGTCTACGGCTGCCGCGATCGCCTGCTCGCGCGCCTCAAAGCTGAGCGCCTGCAAGTCGGCCAGGCTGGCCACTTCGGTCCACAACGCGCGCAGCGCGCCGTGCACCAGCTGGCCGCGCTGAGACGGGCTCAGGCCGGGGCGCGGGGCGCCGCGCTCGCGCGCCCGCAGCCGGTCGACGGCAAAGGCCTTGAACGGGCAGTCCGACTGGCGCTGCAGCAGGCCGGTGCCACCGCTGCGCGCTTCCGGGACAGCGGGCGGCGCCCGCACATCGTCGGGCAGGCATTCCAGCTCGACGGAACGGACAGGCTGCGCCGCTTCTGGTTCCAGGACAACATCGGCCAGCGGCACCAGCAGGCTGAGCTCGCGATCTTCATCGCCGCGCGTAAAACTGCCCAGCACCACCGGCGCGCAGCGCGCCAGACCGGCCAGCTGCGCGCGCGCGCGCTCCAGGCAGCCCTCGTTGCTGGCCGCCGGAACGGCCTGCTGCAGGCTTGGTGGAATCAGCGGATGGCACTGACGCGGCGACGGCCAGTGGTCCTGATCGAGGCTGCAGACCCAGATCGCGTCGAAGCGCGCGCCCAGCGCCTCCTCGACGCCGAGGATTTCGACCGGTGCGCCCGCGTCGCGTTCGCGGAAGACCACCGCGACGGTACTTTCGCGCAGCAGTTTCAGCGCCCGCGCGCGGGGCATGGGCCGATCGCTGACGGTATCCAGGGTGCCAAAACTTTCCAGCACGTCCTGCCAGCGCCGCCAGGCCTGGAATTCGCGGCTGTCCAGCGGCCGCCCGCGCCCATAGCCCAGCGCCGCCAGCTCTTCGGAGAACACCCGTGCCCAGGCCGAAGGCCAGGCGCTGCGGGGCTGTTCCGGACGCAGCCGTTGCCAGGCCGTCAGCTTTCCGCCCAGACGTTCAGCGCCGACCTGCCCGGCGCGGTAGGCCAGCTCGCGCGCATCCAGCCAGTACGGCACGCGCTCGGATAATTGCGTCAGCAGGCGCCCTCGCGGCCGGGCTTCATCCATGAATCCGTCCACAAACGGGCTGCGGGCGATCCGGATGGCGTCGGGGTGGGCCAGGCGCTGCGGCAACAAGCCCAGCAGCAGCAGGGCATCGGCGACGATCGGCCACTGGGCCAGCGGCAGACCGAGCGAAATATGCCAGGGTTCGGCGGCCTGCGGATCCAGGGCAAAGCCCGGCGGATCGAAGACCTGGCGAAAGGCGCGCTCGGCTTCGGCCACCCGACCGTTCAGATCCGGCACCACCACCGCCAGACGCGCTTCCGGCCGGGCTTCCAGCACCTGGCGCGCCCATTGCGCGGCGGCGCGCAGTTCGTCCTCGGGCCGGGCATAGACATCCACCGTCCAGGCTTCGCAGCCAGTCTGTTCAGCTGCCGGGGTTTCAATCGTCACACCGCGCGCTTCGACTGCCTTCAGCACGCCCCGCAGCAGCGGCGTGGGCGCCAGCTCGAAACCTTGAAGCTGGATGCGGGCCGGCAGCGCGATCTCGCTGGCGGCGATCCGCCTCGGCAGTTCGGCGGCTAAACGCCATTCGTCGACCAGGCCGCGTTCGTCGCACAAGGTGCGAAAGCGTGCGGCCCAGTCGCGCATGGCGCCCGTGTCTTCCGACAGCAAGGCCGCCGGCCAGTGCTCGGGCCACTCCAGCGCGTGTTCGTGGATCAATCGCCAGGCACCGGCGGCCAGTTCGGCCACGCGCGGCTCGCCGACGAACACCTCGCGGTCGATCACCGAGCGCCACAGGACCAGCGCCTGTTCGGCGCTGAGCGGGATGCGAGCATCGTCGGCGTGAAGAAAATAGTCTTCGCGCAGGCGCTGCAGCCAGGTAGAGACGGCCAGCACCACCGGGGCGCGCCAGGCGCCCTCTCCGGCTGCCACACGCGCAGCGGCCTGGCGCTGGATCTCGGCCCGCGCCAGGCGCGCCGTCGGGGTCAGAATCAGGGTTTCGCCATCGCTCACGCCCCCATTATGCCCGCGGCATTCTCAAAACCTGAGAATGAAGCACGGTGCCCTCGGGTACACTCCCGATTCATGCGCGCAACAGCAGCTTCGAAGATGAGCGATGCAGTAATCATCGGCGGCGGTATCGCCGGCCTGGTCACTGCGCTGGAGCTGCTGCGCGCGGGACGCTCGGTAACCATCGTCGATCGCGACACGCCCGAACGTCTCGGCGGGCTGGCGCTGTGGGCTTTTGGCGGCATGGCCCTGGTCGGTACGCCGCTGCAGGCGCGCATGAAGATCGCCGACACCCCGGAACGCGCACTCACCGACTGGCTGCGCTTCGGCGAACTCGATCCGGACGACCGCTGGTCGCTGGCTTGGGCCGAGCGCTACGTCGAGCGCTCGCGGCCCGACGTCCACGACTGGCTGATCGCCGAGGGCCTGAAGTTCATGCCGGCGGTGAACTGGGTCGAGCGCGGCCGCTTCGGCGACGGCAACACCGTGCCGCGGTACCACATCCTCTGGGGCACGGCGCGCGAGTTGGTCCGTCAGGTGGTCAAGGCGCTTCAGCAGGCCGACTCGAAGGGGCGGCTGCGGCTGCTGCATCGTCATCGGGTGGTCGCACTGGAGCACCAGGCCGGGCGTCTGTCAGGTGCGCTCGCCATCAGTGAAGACAACGGCGAGGAGGTCCGCCTCAGAGCGCCGCTGGTGGTACTGGCCATGGGCGGCATCAACGGCAGCCATGAGCAGTGCCGGAATCACTGGCCTGCCGAGCGCCCCATGCCTTCGGCCATGCTCAACGGCGCCCACCCCTATGCCGACGGCAAGCTGCATGCCTTTACCGCCGATCGTCTGGGCGGGCAGATCGTCAACCCGGGGGCCATGTGGAACTATGCGGCCGGTTTCGCGCATCCGTTTCCCCATTTCGAGGGTCACGGCCTGTCGACCATCCCGTGCAAGTCGGCGCTGTGGCTGGACCATCGGGGCCGGCGGATCGGACCGGAGCCGCTGGTCACCGGCTTCGACACGAACTGGCTGTGCCGGCGCGTGGCCGAGCAGGACAAGCCCTGGACCTGGCACTTGCTGAACTGGCGCATCGCGGTAAAGGAATTCGCCATCTCAGGCGCCGAACACAATCCGCACATCCGCGACATGCACTTCCCGTCGTTTGTGAAAGAAACCCTGCTCGGCAACCATCGCCTGGTCGGCCAGATGCAGCGCGAGAGCGATGACTTCCTGGTCGCCGACACCCTGCCTGATCTGGCCGCGAAAATGAACGCGCTGACCCGCTCGCACGATATCGACCCGACCGTGCTCGAAGCCACGGTCGATACCTTCGACGCCAACTTCGCCCCCAATCGCAAGGGCGGCAGTCTCCAGAATGATGCCCAGATCCGCCTGATCGAGCATGCCCGGCGCTGGGGTCCGGATAAGCTGCGGACTTGCAAGCCGGCCCCGCTGAAAAAGCCCGGCGCGGGGCCGTTCATCGCCATGCGCATGCAGCTGATCACGCGCAAGAGCCTGGGCGGACTGCGCACCGATCTGTCCAGCCGGGTGCTGGACGGCAGCGGCGAGCCGATCCCCGGGCTGTACTGCGTTGGCGAGGCGGCCGGTTTCGGCGGCGGCAACTGCAACGGCAAGCGCTCGCTGGAAGGCACTTTCCTGCCCGGCTGCATCCTGACCGCGCGCGCCGCGGCACGCTCGATCCTCGAGGAGCAGCAAGCATGATCCGAGACATCCCCACCACCACGGCCGACTACCGCGAAGTCGCGCGCCGGAGGCTGCCGCGTTTTCTCTACGACTACTACACCGGCGGATCCGGGCGCGAGCAGACCCTCGCCGCCAACGCCTCGGACTGGGACCGGGTCAGGCTCCGGCAGCGCGTGCTGGTCAACGTCGAAGCCATCGATACGAAGGCAACGCTGGCCGGCGAGGACTGCGCCATGCCGCTGGCGCTGGCGCCGATCGGGCTGGGTGGCATGGCCGCACGACGCGGCGAGGTCCAGGCCGTGGGCGCCGCCGAAGCTGCCGGCGTGCCGTTCACGCTCTCAACCGTCGGCCTGTGTGGCCTCGACGAGTTGGCCGCAGCCGCCAGCCGCCCGTTCTGGTTCCAGCTCTACATGATCCGCGACCGCGAAATCGTCAAAGCCGTGATCGACCGGGCCTGGGCGGCCGGCTGCCGCACGCTGATGTTCACCATCGATCTGCCCATGCCCGGCCCACGCCACCGCGACACCCGCAACGGCATGGCCGTGCCGGGCGTGCAGGCGAAGCTCCTCAAAATCACGCAGGTGCTGTCGCGGCCACGCTGGCTCTGGGATGTACCGCTGCGCGGCGGGCCGATGTGCCTGGGCACGATGAACCCGCACGTGGCCGCCGCCAGCGACCCCGACTCCTTCCGCCAATGGATCGATACTCAGTTCGATCCCAGCGTGACCTGGTCGGACATCGAGTGGCTGCGCGAGTACTGGAAAGGCAAACTGCTGCTGAAAGGCATCCTCGATGTCGGGGATGCCGAGTCCGCAGCTAGTCTCGGCGTCGACGGCATCGTGGTGTCCAACCACGGCGGTCGCCAACTCGACGGGGTGGCCTCGACGGCCAGCAAGCTGCCCGCAATCGCCAGCGCCGTGCGCGGGCGCACCGAGGTGCTGGTCGACGGCGGCATCCACGGCGGCATCGATGTCTTCCGGGCGCGGGCACTCGGTGCCAGCGGCGTGCTGATCGGCCGCGCCTGGGTGTGGGCGCTGGCCGCCGCCGGCCAACCCGGTCTCGAGCGCCTGCTGGCCGGCTTCCGTGAGGAATTGCGCCTGGCCATGGCCCTGACCGGCGTGACCCGCGTGGCCGATATCGGGCCCGACTGTCTCGAGCGCGGGCGCGCTGGGGGGTAAAGCATTCAACCGCGGATGAACGCAGATGAACGCAGATGAACGCGGATGAATGAAACGCGCTTTGGTGTGACTGCGGAATCGAGCGGAAATCGAAGCGAATTGCCTGCTCATCATTTCGTTCGGTTTTTGATTTGCTCTTATCCGCGTTAATCTGCGTTCATCTGCGGTAAAAAACTTCCCACCCCGGAGCCCAAACATGCCCAACGGCGCCCAAGCCCTGATGCAGACCCTGGCCGACGCCGGTATCGAGGTCTGTTTTTCCAACCCCGGCACCAGCGAGATGCACTTCGTTGCCGCCCTGGACAGCGAGCCGCGCATGCGCGCCGTGCTGGCCCTGTTCGAGGGCGTGGCCACCGGCGCGGCCGACGGCTATGCACGCATGAGCGACAAGCCGGCCGCGGTGCTGCTGCACCTGGGCTGCGGCCTGGGCAATGGCCTGGCCAACCTGCACAACGCGCGCAAGGGCAAGGTACCCATCGTCAACATCGTCGGCGACCACGCCACCTACCACATGCCGCTGGACGCCCAGCTGCAGTCGGATATCGAGACCGTGGCGCGCAACGTCTCGCCCGGTTTTGTGCGGACTTCCATGCGCACCGAAGACTTGTGCCGCGATGCGGCCGAAGCGATCGCAGCGGCACGCGGTCTGCCCGGCCAGGTCGCCACCCTGATCCTGCCGGCGGATGTGTCCTGGGGCGAGGGCAGTGAACCCGCTCCACCCCCGCCGTCGCCCGAACCCGAAGCAGCCGACGACGACACCGTCGCCGCCATCGCCGACATCAGCAGCAAAGGCGGCAAGACCGCGCTGCTGCTGGGCGGCCGGGCCCTGCGCGAGCCGGCGCTGATCGCCGCGGCCCGCATCGCCGCGCACAGCGGGGTCAAGGTTTTGTCCGAAGTCTTTCCGACCCGTCTGGAACGCGGTGCCGGCCGGCCGCCGGTCGAGCGCCTAGCCTATCTTGCCGAACTGGCCACGTTGCAGCTGACCGGCCTGGACCATCTGATCCTGGTCGATACCAAGGCGCCGGTGTCGTTTTTCGCCTACCCCGGAAAGGCCAGCGAACTGGTCCCGGACGGCTGCCGGGTCTACACCCTGAGCGATCCGTCGCAGGACGCGCAGGCCAGCCTGGAGAAACTGGCCCGGACCCTGGGCGCCGATCAGACCGACCCTGCGCTGCAGCCGGCCGGTC
>PXBD01000040.1 GCA_003565625.1 Gammaproteobacteria bacterium | reverse complement strand
TTCTCGACGCGAAGGGTCTCCCCTTCCGCTGCCCGGTACTGCTTGCCGCCGGTGGTGAATACCGCGTACATGATGCGTGCTCCAGAAAAGTGCTTCAGCAAAGAGCGGGAATTCTACCGGATGGGGCGATGCGGGTCAATCGGTTTCAAAAATTTTACGGCGGTGCGCTGCCAGGCGTTCGTCGGCCCCAATCCTCATAACGGCTCGCGATGGCACATTCTATCTGCCGATCCCGTTAAACGGTGGTATCCCTCCCTTTTCTGATCAGGAAGCGCATGCTGATGAAAAACACGACTTCAGGATTTCTATCGCGCCTCTTGCGATCTCTCGGTCTCATCATGGCCACGATATGGTGTGCAGGGCTTGCCGCTGCGCCCATCACCTACCAGGGCCAGCTGCAGCAGCAGGACCAGCCGTTCAGCGGCACAGCCACTCTTGAGTTCCGACTGTTCGATTCAGTCGGCGGCGCGACGCAGATCGGGCCGGTACAAACCCGCGATGGGGTCAACGTGCAGAACGGCGTGTTCCAGGTCGAACTCGACTTCGGTGCCGGGGCCTTCGACGGCAGCGCGCGCTTCCTTGAGGTCCGGGTCAACGGAACGCCACTGACGCCGCGCCAGGCCGTCACTGCCACGCCGCAGGCGCTGATCGCCACGAGCACCATCGCGGGGGCGATCGGCGCCAGCCAGATCAATCCGGCCCAGGTTCAGCAGCGCGTGACCACCGGATGCCCAGTTGGGCAATACCTCCGCATCATCAATCAGAACGGCACGGCAGTCTGCGGGACTGACGACGCCGGCTGGCGCTTGGGCGGCAATGCTGGCACCAATCCCAACGGCAATTTCATCGGCACGACCGACAGCCAGGCACTTGAGTTCCGTACCCAGAACGTCCGCAACCTGCGCATTGAACCCAGCGTGTTCCAAAATCAACCCATCACCACCAACATCATTGCCGGAAGTCACGCCAACGAGGTCCGTTTCGGCCTGCTTGGCGCCACAATCTCTGGTGGTGGCGCCCCTGAGGGCAGTTTGTCGTTTTATACCGCTGGCGGGCCAAACCGAATTGGATTTGACTTCGGAACCGTTGGGGGCGGTCTGGATAACGAGGCGGGCCGGGATGCGCCCGGTGAAGACAACGTTTTCGCAACCGTAGGAGGCGGACTGAGCAACAGGGCAAGCAACTTTGGCAGCACCATCAGCGGTGGTGTCGGCAATATCGCCAGTGGCCCCATCAGTGGCGTCAGCGGCGGATCAAACAACACCGCCAGCGGCTCTGGGAGCACCATTAGCGGCGGGCGTTCGAACACCGCCAGCGTCCAGGACAGCTCCGTCGGCGGCGGATCAAACAACACCGCCAGTGGCGTCGGGAGCATCGTTGCGGGGGGATTAAGCAACAGGGCCAGCGGCCTGGACAGTATCGTCGCCGGCGGGGCATTTAATACCGCTGCCGGCACTGTTAGCGCGGTCGGCGGCGGCCTAAGCAACTGCGCCGGTGGCAACTATTCCTGGGCCGGCGGGCGACGGGCCAAGGTGAGACCGGCTTCCAATCCTGGGAGCGGAAGCTGTAGTGGCCTGACCTACCCCGGCGGTGAAGGCGATGCGGGCAGCTTCATCTGGGCCGACAGCACCAACGAAGACTTCGTCTCCCAGCGATCCAACCAGTTCCGTGTCCGTGCCAACGGGGGTGCGGAGTTTCAGACTGGCGTCCATGGCTTGGTCGCCTTCAGCAACAGCTCAGCGTCCGCCGGGGCCGCCATTCAAGGGGAATCGGTGCATCCAGACGGTATTGCGATCACCGGCCGCAACGAAAGTACCGACGCCACGCTGGTGCTGAACAATCGCGGCACCGGGCGGCTGATCCGAGCGTTCAGGGGCGGAACGGTGCTGATGCAACTCGAAAACAACGGCGATCTGTTCATCGCCGGCGCACTGACTCAGAACTCCGATCGCGATCAGAAGGAAGGCATCCAATCCGTCGATGCGCAATCGGTGCTGGACCGCCTGAGCGAACTCCAGATCAGTTCCTGGCGCTATCTCAACGGCGATGACGGCGTCCGCCACATCGGCCCCATGGCCCAGGACTTTCATGCTGCCTTCGGCTTCGGCGTTTCCGAGACCACCATCAGCACCGTCGACGCCCAGGGCATCGCCTTTGCCGCCATCCAGGCACTGAACCAGCGTCTGCTGGAAAGCCAGGCTGAAGTGGCCGTGCTCAAGATCCAGTCCGGCCAGATGCGCGAGTTGGCCGAGCGCAACGCCGAGTTGGAACGCAGGCTGTCGCTCATGGAAGCGCGCGCGCAGGTCGATGCGGGTCTGGCAGAGCGCCTGGCAACGCTGGAGGATCTCTTGCTCAGCGCTGCACCCGCAGTCGCCGCCGCCCTGCCGGCGTCGTCGAATGCCTTTCCACCTGACCTGGCTGAGGCCGAAGGCGATGCATCCTTCCGGGAATCCCACGACTGATGAGCGATGCGCTGCCCGGCCAAGCAACCGGGTCATCAGGTTTCCATGCAGTGCCTGCAAGCGGTCCCGGTCCCGCTCGCGCTCGCGATCGCACCATGGCTTTACACCCCCTCCGGCGAATCGCCGAATCAAGGACGAGCATCATGAAAGTAGCCACCCAAATTACCCTGCTGTCGGTGTGGCCGACGATGTAGACGTCGAGAGCGGGGTTTTCGCTCAGCAGTTTGGCCATTTCTGTCAGCGCGGGATCCTACTCGGCTGTCAGGCGCTCACAGCGCTTCGGCACAAGCAGCGGGCGCGCTATTGCCGCCGGCGTTGGTTCCTACGCGCCGGTGGCTTCGAACTTGAGCGAGTCCGGCTGGGCCGAGAACCGCCGGGTCGAATTGGTCATGCGCTGAACGCGCCAGAGGCGGGCTCGAACTCCATCAGCACCGGCGATGCCGCTGGGGTTGTACTTGCCGCGATCCAGGGTCTTGATCAGAAGTTGATTTCGGAAAATGCGGAGCTGCGTGAAGAACTAGCAATGATCAAGGTCCAGGCCGACCAGATGCACCAGCTGGTTGAGCGAGATGCCGAACTGGAGCGGCGCCTGGGTGCGATGGAGGAACGAGAACGCGAGACCGACGGCCTTCGCGAGCGGCTGGCGGCTCTGGAAAGCCATTTGCTTGATAACCTGCCGACGATAACCGAGGCTCGAGGCTCGAAGCTAAGTCGGATGGCGCCAGATCACGGCCGCGGCAGTAAAACAGGAACCCGCTCGGAACTCGGTTGGGATCCGTCGCCAGGAATGCTGCAGGAGGACGCGACTGAAAGCCCGCTGCAGCGCATGGCTGGAATGGCTACAATTTGTCCGGACATTCAATCGCAATGCGCTCATGCCAGACAACCAGCACATCGTACTTGCCAGCCGCCCTGTTGGACGGGTCAGGCCCGAGCATTTCCGGATAGAGCGGTGTCCGCGGCCAGCTTGCGGAGCGGGTGAGGCGCTGCTGGCCGTCGAGTGGCTGGCAATGGACCCCTATCTTTGCAGCCTGCTGGCCGGACGACACCTCGGACCGGCACCCGAACCGGGTGAGCGCATGCCCGGCCAGGGCATTGCGCGGGTGGTAGAGGCACCGTCCGGTGGCCCAGTCCGGCCCGGCAACCGGGTGGTGCTCGATTGCGGCTGGACGCGGTGGCTGACCCAGCCTGCCGACGGCTTGCAGCCTCTGAAACTGCCACCAGACATTCCGCCGCAGACGGCGCTGGGCATCCTCGGCATGCCGGGGCTGACCGCCTGGGCTGGTCTTCATCGGATGGCAACGGTGAAATCCGGCGAAGTAGTGGCGGTCAGTTCGGCCTCCGGCACGGTGGGTGCGGCAGTGATTGCGCTGGCGCGCGCCGCTGGCTGCACCACCGTTGGCATCAGCAGCGCCGGCAAACTGGATTATGTGCAAAACGAATTGGGTGCGCACTTTGTGCTTGACCGCGGCCAGCCGCTACCCGAACAGTTGAAGAATCTCAAGGTGCCGCGCATCGACGTCTATTTTGACAACGCTGGCGGCGCGGTGCTGGAGGCCATGCTCAGCCATCTTGCGCTCAACGCCAGGGTGGTGCTGTGCGGGATGATGGCCCAGTACGAACAGATCGAGCGTCCGCCCGGCCCCAATCTGGGTCCAGTGATCGGCGCGCGCGCCAGCCTGCACGGGCTGGTGGTTTATGACCATTTCGACGCCATGCCCACTTTCCTCGAACAGGCCGTGCCGCTCTACCAGGCCGGCCGGCTGCACTGCCACGAAACCGTGTTCGCCGGCCTGGCGCAAGCGCCGGAAGCGCTGTGCAACCTGCTCGGCGGAACCAGCCATGGCCGTGTGCTGGTGCGGCTGGAGCCGAGTTTTTAACCGCAGATGAACGCGGATGAACGCAGATGATGGGAAGAGTGAATTTGTGCGAGACGAAACCACAAGCTCCAGTTCCCAAAAAACTTATGCTTGCAAACTTGATCCCAGCATTCAGGAGGTAGTCCGAATACCGTAACGGGCAGCCCCACGAAACCGCTTTTTATCCGCGGTCATCTGCGGTTAAACGCCTTTCACCCAACCAAAAGAAGCGCCGAGGAACCAGCGTGAAAACGAATCAGGAAGACCGGCATGACTGACCAAGGCGGCATGGAGCCATCGGGCATGATCGAGCAGTTGCGCCAGGCACATGGGCCCGAGGTGGTGATCACCGAACCGGCCGAACTGGACTATTTTGCCCAGGACGTGTTCGCCTCGGGCGAGCGGTTGCTGGCGGTCCTGGCGCCGAAGTCCTGCGAACAGCTGCTGGCGCTGATTCCGGAACTGGCCGCGGCGGGCATTCCGATGATTGCCCGCGGCGGGGGCTTGAGCTACACCGACGCTTTTCTCGCCGCGCGCCCGGGCTGTGTCCTGATCGACACCGCAGGCCTGAACCGCATCGTCGAGATCAACCGCACGGATCGCTACGTGGTCGCCGAGTGCGGTGTCACCTGGGCTCAGCTGTTCGAGGCACTGGAGCCGCTGGGGCTGCGCACACCCTACTTCGGCCCCTTGTCCGGGCTGGAAGCGACCGTGGGCGGTGCGCTGTCGCAGGGCAGCGTGTTCCTGGGTTCCGGCGTGCATGGCAGCGTCGGCCACAGCGTGCTGGGGCTGGACATCGCCACCGTTTCCGGTGAGGTGCTGCGCACCGGCGCGGCCGCGGCGCCAGATACGGCACCCTTCTTCCGCTACTTCGGGCCGGATCTGACCGGGCTGTTCATCAGCGATGCCGGCACGCTGGGGATCAAGCTGCGCGTGAGCCTGCGGCTATTGGAGACGCCCGCTCATGCCGATTACCTGTCCTGGCAATTCGAGGGCGCTGATGCCATGTTTCGCGGCATGGCGGAACTGAGCCGGGCCGGACTGGCCTCGGAATGCTTCGGCTTCGACCCGCTGCTGGCCGAGATGCGCATGAAGCGGGCATCGCTCGCCGAGGATGCCGACACCATGGCCCAGGTGGTCAAGCGCCAGGGGCTGATGTCCGGCGTGAAACTGGCCGCGCGCGGCCGCGGCTTCCTGGACACCGCCTGCCATTCGGCCCACGCCGTGATCGAGGCCGACTCGAAGGCGGCACTGGCCGAGCGAGTCAGGCGCGCCCGTCGACTCGTGCGCGACGGCGAGGAAATCCCCGGCTCGATTCCACGCGCCTTGCGCGGCGCACCGTTCGCCCCGCCCAACACCATGCTGGGCCCG
>PXBD01000018.1 GCA_003565625.1 Gammaproteobacteria bacterium | reverse complement strand
TCTTTTGGTATTTCCGGTACTCGTCGCCATACTCAGTCAACACCTTGCGCTCCTCCTTCAACGCCAACAGAGTATACGCCGCGACGATGATCGGAAACATGGCAACGGATATAATCGTCGGCCAATGAACAATGCCTTCGCCGAAGACAATCAGGAAAAAGCCCGAGTACTGCGGGTGGCGGACGACTGCATACAGACCCTCCGTAGCCAGCCGCTCCTCCTTTCGTGCCCTGTAGATCTCCCGCCAACCTTGAGCGACTATCGACACACCAACAAAAACGATCGCATAGCCGATAATCATCGCGACAATATGCGCGATATTTGTTCCGAAAAGTTGGGCCCAAAGATTGCCGCCCTCGTTCCAATAAACATCCAGCCCAAAAAACCGGGCCAGAAGGTAGATCGTCAGCGGAAAACCATACATCTCCGCATAAAATGCAATGATAAACGCCTGTACCACGCCGGCCTGTGTCCATTCCTTCCAGCTTTGCGGAGCAAAATAGCGATAGTACTGCCAGGACAAGAAAACGATAACGATCAGGGCGAGCCCCCAGGCACCTATGTGCATCGGAAATCCTCCCGGTTTGAAGTACTCATAGCCAAGACTTTGTAAGCCATGGCATTGTAAACGTCGAGATCGGGATTATGGAAATTTTGATGTGGGGTCATTTTCATGGTTAACTTAGGTTTTTGACTGTCTTTAAACTCTTCATTACTTTCTTAAACGCACATTTCGCCCGAAACCCTCATACTCAGGCAAAAAAACTGAGAAAAGAACCAGTGCCCCGCCAGCCAGAGCGTTAATGGCGGGGCGTTCTCCCTCGAACACCAGCGCCCAGGCAACCCCCAGCACGGGGGTTAAAAACAGAAAGATGCTCAATTTCCCCGCCTTTTCTCGCTGCAACAGAAAAAACCAGGCGCAATTGACGATGGCCGAATTGAAAACCGCCAGTAACACCAGAATCCCTGCAAAGTTCCAATTCCAGTGAACCGATGGCTCGCCAATAACGACCGAGAGAGCCAGAAGCCCGGCACCGCCGATCAACAATTGCCAACCGGTGAAAGCAAGCAGCGAGTCGCGCAAGCGAACAAATCGGGCCAGAACGCTGCCGATTGCGGCGGCCAGGGAGGTCGAGAGCGCAAGCAGGGTTCCGGCCGGCATCCCGTCACCACCCCCGCCAGCCGAAGGGCGCACGATGGTCACCACACCGAGCAAACAGAGCGCGAGGGATAGGGTCTGAACTTTGGAAAGTCGCTCGCCGAGAGCCATGAAGCCGATGAGCGCGATGAAGACTGGCTGGGCGTTGCCCAGGATCGACGCCATTCCCGCACCCGCAAAGCTCGGGCTTAGAAACATGGACCCGAAGGTCAATGTCGTCGCCGACACCGCCACCGGAAGTATCCACTTCCAAAGCCGTTTTTCTGGAATTACCCGCTTTGAGAATATTTTTACGAAGAGGAGTATCGTTGCGCCGCCCAAAGTTGTTCTCAGCCCGGCGAAGACGAACGGAGGGGCGGATTCCAGTCCTCTCAGGATAAGCACGTAGCAGGCCGAAGCCGTCAAAACGATGTAGGCGAGCAGGCCGAAGCGTAGGAACGCGGGGGAAGGTGAGGGCAGATTCACCCGTACCGCTTCCTCCCGTCAAGCCTCTTGGAAACATTATAGACCACCGCCACAAAGGCACCGAACAGCCAGGTCAAGAGAACCGTGTTCACGAAGCCTGTGAGGGTGGTCAAGACATCGACCGATTCCATGAGGATTGGACTCAGATCGAGACCGTGGAACAGGCCGTTGAAAAAGAAAGCCAGGTTTTCCGGGCCGGCCAGAGCCATGATCAGCACGCAGCCCAGATAAAAGAGACCCGCCGCCGAGGCGAAGGCCATTCCGAATCGACGAGGACTTAGTGACATGATTTGTCTCCTTTTTTAGCGTTTTCCGGTAGAGGTGTGGAATCCGAATGTGCGCCGTCGTGGTCGCCGTGCGCATGGCCATGCCCCACCATCATGAAAAAGTGGCAGGCGAACATCAAAACGATGAATGCCGTGTAAGTGACATCAGAGCTGAAACCGAGAGCGGGGAGGATGAAGATCAGGGTGATCGGGATAAGGCAGCCGAGAATGTGTAGGAGGGAGTGTTTCATAATGCTTTAGGTATTGTGTCAGACAGGTTTCGGAACAAAAATAGACGGGCTTTTCGTCGACGTGCGCGAAGAACCGCGTCGATGCGGGGTCGACAGTCATCCCGCAAACCGGGTCGATGTGAGCGCTCCTCGGGGGCGGGCGCACGGCGAAGGGTTCGCCGTGCCAATCGGACAGGAGCTTTCTGACTTCACTGCTCCGTGACGATTTCCAGCACGCCTGCGCCAGCTCGCGGCATTCCTCGACCTTTAGCCGTTTGACCCGGGCCGCGAAGCGCGGGGCCAGTCTGCAGGGAACGCTCATCTCCGTAATGCCCAGGCCGATCAAAACGGGAAGCAACATTGGATCGTGGGCAATTTCCCCGCACAGAGTGACGGGCTTTCCCGCCGCCCGGGCCCGGGACGCGATGCGCTTCAGCACGCGCAGTACGACCGGATGCTCGGGTTGGTAGAAATGAGCGACATCCGGATTGGTTCGGTCCACGCCGAAAAGAAATTGCACCAAGTCGTTTGTGCCGATGCTGGCAAAGTCGGCCATGGCCAGAAGGTCTTCAAGGCACCAAAGACTTGATGGCGTCTCAATCATGAATCCGCACAACAAGTCCCCGCCCACCGACAGGCCGGCACCGCGCAGTTCCGACAGTGCCTTGTCCGTGAGTTTTCGCGCCTCGTCCCATTGCTCGGGTGTTTCGACCATGGGAAAAAGCAACCTCAGGGGCCGCCGTCCGGCGGCGCGGAGCAAGGCCCGTATTTGCGCGAGGAACAACTCGGGGTGATAATGGGACAAGCGGAGCGAACGCAGGCCGAGTTGCGGGTTATGATTGTGGCCGAAGGCCATGAAATCAACCGGTTTGTCACCGCCGATATCAAAGCATCGCACGGTGACCGGTCGATCCCCGCACGCACTGAATAGCCGATGATATGTGCGGAATTGCTCTTCCTCCGAGGGGGGCTGTGCGCGGTTCGCCATGAATTCGGTTTCGGTTCGGTAAAGTCCGACCCCCCGCACACAGCCCCAGTCCCCCTTCGGGATTTCATCGGGAGTTGCGATGTTGATCCATACCTTTACAGGCAACCGTCGCATATCCCGGTCGCTGAAACATTCAGGTACAGGGTGTTCGCGAGTCGCCAACGCCATTTCGCTCTCCGTCGGCTCGATCAGCAGTACGCCGCGGTCTTCCGCGTCCAGGGCCACCGTAGCCCCCGTGTGCTTCTCCAGTTCGCACAGCGCCGGAACCCGCAGCACGGGTATTCCGAACGCTTCCGCCAGTATCGCCGCGTGAGAGAAAGAAGTGCCGTATTCGACAATAAACGCCTGCACGCCCCGCCGTTTGCCGTCCAGGACCAGGGAGGGGTGAATTTCCTCCAAAGCGATGACGGGGCGTTGTCCAGCGGCTTCGGGAATCGTGTCGAGGACGGACATACGTTCTCCGGCCAGTCGCCTGCGGATTTGACCGGCGATGTCCTGAATATCGTCGGCGCACGCGGCGAAAACCGGATTTGTCGACTTCCTGAAGATTTCGCAGATATCCCCCGCAGCCTGCGTCACGGCTTGTTCGGCGGCGAGTTCCGCCTCTTGGATTGCCGAACGCACCCGCGTGTGAAATTCCTCGTCCGCAGCCATGGCCGCATGTGCTCGGAATATTCCACTTTCCTTCGTTCTCGCTTCGGAATCCAGATCGACCGCCGCTTGCTCGAGCGCATACCCAAGCTCACGCGCGATTCTCCGAAACCTCTCGATCTCGGCATCAGCTCCTCCGGCGGCTCGCACTGTTTCCTCTTTCATCGGCACTGCATCGGTACCGGGAATAACCCACAACGTTCCAAGCGCCCGGCCCGGGGCGAGGATTGCGGCCACGATGGGCGGCTCGACCATTCCGGATATTTTCATTTCATGCTCCAAGTTCTTTCATATTTGTTAAACGTACAGTTTTTCCGAAACCCTCAAGATTTTTTCAAAAGGTTGGACAGTTCTGTCCGCAGGAAAAGGCGTGCCCGGTAAATGCGGGTTTCCACCGTTTTTCGGTTGGATTTCAGAATGGCGGCGCATTCGTCCTGGGAATTCCCGTCAAGAACACAGAACACAAAAGGAAACCTCAGCTTTTCAGGCAGCCGGATGACCGCCTCGCGCACGAGGCGAAGCCGTTCTTCCGAATCCAGTTGACGGGAGGGATCCGGCTCCCCGGAATCCGTCGCGTCCAAAGACGGCCCCGGATTTCTCGCAGTGCCGTCTCCTTGGAACAAAGGAACATCTCCCCTCCGTTTTTTCTCCTTGCGCACATGGTCCCGAACCCGGTTGAGCGCGATGGTGTACATCCAGGTTTTCACCGCCGCTTTGGCGATGTATCGATGCGAGTTCAGGTACACCCGGAGAAAGGTGTCCTCGACAATATAGGCACTGTCGGCCTCGTTCGACAAAGAGCGGTAGACGAAATGAAACAAAGCCTGTTTGTGACGGGACATCAGCTCGACCAGAGCCGTCTCGTCGTCTTCGGCCATGCGCATCACCAAATTCTCGTCCAATTGATTGGGAGTCATGACAGCTTTATCGTGGAACACTGATGAATTCGGCTAACTGCCGCATCTCTTCGTTGAAACGGCCTTGCAAACGGGTCTTCTCTCGATGATACACCTCCTCGAAGTCCTCCATGGCCTTCGATCCATACACGTTGGTAACGCACAACACATCCGTCCGTGACGGGGCACTTTGGTTTTCTATTCCACACGAGCCCGAGCCTTTTTGTCGTTTTCGTCGATGACGTGTTTTGCGGAAGACTGAACGTGTCTTTCCAAAGCGGCCGCTGTATCCAGCAAGGCTTCCTGTTGAGAAGGGTTTAGAGCGTCCGCTTCACGAGTAATGTCTCTGAGTATGGTCGCATGTTGCAGGAATTCCGTGGTGGACGTATCCGGCATTTCCACGATCAAGCGTTCAATCATCAGATTGATGCCCCCGGACATGGATTGGATTTCCCGGATAGGGTACGTCCGCATTATGGGTGTCAAATCCCCGCCTGAAACCGCATATAGTTTTTCCTGAAAGTTCTGAATGGGCGTAATCACCACTTTCAACAAAACCAGGTAAAGGGTGAAGTACATAAGTACCATGAGGAATGCGACGTGTCCAAGGTGTTCCATCACCAGCCTCATCGCATTCTGATCCGGTTGCATGATCATATATTGAAGAATGGCGTAGGCGGCCATTCCGACGATAAGAATCAGCCCGATATATTTCGCGATCACGGTGGTCAACGTTGGATGGTTCAGGTGCGGGGGCGGGTGGGGGCGGGATGAAAACTCCTGTGAATTCATAGGTGCTCCTTTCAGGATTCTAGGATGATGAGGTTCTATAGTTATTCTGAAGTGTTCCGCTCCGCCCGCCGGGCGTAGAGGACGGGGACGACGAAGACGGTGAGGATGGCGACGATCATGCCTCCGAAGGCGGGGATGGCCATGGGAACCATAATATCGCTACCTTTGCCGGTGCTGGTCATCACCGGGAGAAGGGCGAGCAGAGTGGTGGCAGTGGTCATGAGCGCGGGGCGGATGCGTTTGGAGGCGGCATC
>PXBD01000014.1 GCA_003565625.1 Gammaproteobacteria bacterium | reverse complement strand
TTCCGAAGTACCCATTCCGTGCAATCACACCGAGGGAACTCCATGACGATCACGAAATACTTCCTGCCTGCGGCAGCCGCTGCGATCTGTGTTGCCCTGGGCAGCACCGCAGCCCTGGCCGCCGACAACCGCTACATCATCCAGTTCGCCCCCGGCGCGGCCGGCCAGGGCAAGGCCGCGGTCCAGGCCTTCGGCGGCGAGATCAAGGTGGACCTCACTGATCGCAGCGTGAATGCTGTGGCCGCTACGCTTCCGCCCCAGGCTATCGCCGGACTGCGAAACAATCCGAATGTCGCTTTCATCGAAAATGATGAGAAGATTTTTCCGGCGGCCGATACGGTGCCTTTCGGAATCCGGATGGTTCAGGCCGATCTCGTCCCCGACGGGTTTGCGGGTAACCAAAAGGTGTGCGTCATCGATTCCGGTTACTGGATCGATCATGCCGATCTTCAATCGCAAGGTGTGACCGGCATTACCAACTCCGGCAGCGGTGACCCGTTCATCGACCCGTGCGGCCATGGTACGCACGTGGCGGGAACCATCGCCGCACTCGCCAACGGTGGTGGGGTGCTCGGCGTATTGCCCAGCGGCAACGTCGGTCTGCATATCGTCAAGGTCTTCAGCAACGATGACTGGGCGGCAGGTTCATGCGGCTACAGCTACAGCTCGACGCTGGCTGCAGCAGCCTACGAGTGCAAGGACTTCGGCTCGACGGTCATCAACATGAGTCTCAGTGGTGGATTCACCACGACCAACCAGCAGGCTTTTGCAGACCTCTATGACAACTTCGGCATCCTCTCCGTCGCTTCAGCCGGCAATGGCGGCAACACGCAGTATGCCTATCCCGCATCCTATGATTCCGTTATTTCAGTAGCGGCCATTGACGAAAACATGGAATTGGCCAGCTTCTCGCAGCGCAACGACCAGGTCGAACTGTCAGGTCCCGGCGTGGGCGTGCTCAGCACCGTGCCCTTCGCCAATGCCAACGTGACCGTGGACCGCGACTACCTGGTTGAAGCCATGTCGCGCACGGCCAGCACCACGGCCACCGGCAACCTCGTCGATGGCGGGCTTTGCATCTCGGCCGGCAACTGGTCCGGGCAGGTCGTGCTTTGCGAACGCGGAGAGGTCAGCTTCCAGCAGAAGGTCGAGAGCGTTCAGGCCGGCGGAGGCGTCGGCGCGATCGTGTTCAATAACCAGCCCGGCGGTTTTTCCGGCACTTTGGATTGCGGTGGTCGGCCCAGTCGACCCTGTTCGTCCATCCCCGCGGTCAGCATGACCCAGGAAGACGGTCAGTCTCTGGTCGCCGGCCAGCTGGGCAGCAGTGCGACCGTTTCCACCGTCCGCACCGTGCCGGCTTCGGGCTACGCCTTCTACAACGGCACCTCGATGTCGGCGCCGCATGTCGCCGCCGTCGCGGCCCTGGTATGGAGCTACGCGCCGGAGCTCACCGCTCAGGAAATCCGCGCCGCCCTGGCCGCCAGCGCCATGGATCTGGGAACGCCCGGCCGCAACAACGAGTTTGGCTATGGACTGGTCCAGGCCCAGGCCGCGCTGGACTTCCTCGAGTTGGGCGGCGGCGATCCGGGCCCCGGCCCTGACCCCGAGCCGGAGCCCGAGCCCGAGCCCAACCAGCCGCCGACCGCCGCCTTCAGCTTCAGCTGTGATGAACTGGCGTGCAGCTTCGACGGCAGCGCCAGCAGCGATCCCGACGGCCAGATCGTCAGCTTCAGCTGGACCTTCGGTGACGGCAGCACCGGCACGGGCGCCGTGGTCAACCACGCGTATTCGGCCGACGGCAGCTACACGGTCACCCTCACCGTCACCGATGACGAGGGCGCGACCGGCTCGACCAGCCAACTGATTACAGTGGCTGCGGCGCCGGAACCAGAGCCTGAGCCGGAGCCCGAACCCGAGCCAGGTGATATCAACCTGACGGCGACCGGCACCAAGGTGCAGGGCCGCTGGCGCGCCGATCTGAGCTGGAGTGGTGCCGGCAGCAGCAGCGTCGATGTCTTCCGCGATGGCTCGCTGCTGGCCACGGTCGCCAACACCGGATCCTATGTCGACCAGACCAACTTCCGCGGTGGTGGCACGCTGACCTACCAGGTCTGCGAAGCGGGCACCAGCATCTGTTCCGACAGCGTGACGGTTGTCTTCTAAATCAGCCTGTCAAAGGCAACAGCAAGACCCGGCCCGGCCACTACGGTGGCCGGGCTTTTTTCTGGGCCCGCGACCGGCACTCGCGCTGCGGGTGATGTGGCCCAAGCCGTGGCATGATCGCTGATCATGAGCACCGTGCAGACCAGGCCTATCGAGGGAGGAGAGCTGATCCGGCTGCTGCTCGGATTTGCCATCGACTACCTGCGCTGGGCCATCCTGGTGCCTGCGGTGTTTGCCTGGTTGTTCCTTGCCGCCTTCGTGCTCATCATCGTCGGGATCAGCTTCCAGAGTGAGATCAATGATCTGCTGGTCGAGGGTGGGGCCTGGCTGGAATCGCGCTATGACGCCGACGAATTGGACGCAAAGGCCGAACGTGCGCAGGCGGTGATCGACGGTCTGATCGCCCAGGGCTGGGACGGGGTCAAGACCTGGGTGTTTCGCATCTGGGCCGGAGCTGCACTGCTGGGCTATCTGCTGGGATTGCTGCGGGCCGCGCTGTTCGGTCCATGGCAGCCGCTCAGTCTGCGACGCAAGCTGTTTCTCGTCGCCATGCCTGCCGTCGGCTGTGGCCTGATCATACTGCTGGGTCTGGTCTGGATGATGCTGGCTGGGGCAACCGGGGATGGCGCTCTGGGCATGGTGATGGCCGCGGTCGTCGCACCAGGGCTGGTCTGGGTGCTCAGCGCCTGTAGCCTCAGCTTGAGCCACCTGCTCAACGACGTCCGCGAGCGTCTGATGGATCCAAAACAACTGGCCGCTTGAAGCCCGCGGTATGTTCCTGCCATCCCGATAGCGTGTCACTTGACGCCGCACCGGAGTCGGGTAGCATCGTGACTCTTTTTCCCACAACCTTTGCAAGAGCGTGAACCTATGAGCATTCGATTGATTGTGGTCAGCATGGCCGCCACCGCCACCCTGATCGCCGGCCTGGCCATGGCCAGCCCCAGCGTGGAAGACCAGATCAAGGCCCGCCAGTCGGCCTACACCTTCATGGCCTGGAACATGGGTCTCATCCGTGCCCAGGTCATCGACGAGGACATGCCCTTCAATCCCGACCAGGTGCGCGCCTGGGCCAACGCGATTGCTGCGGTGGCCAATTCGAACATGAGCCTGATGTTCGGTCCGGACACGGTCCAGGGCACCGGATGGAAGCCGACCCGCCTGCGCCCGGAGTTTTTTGAAGACATGTCGCGCACCGGCGAGATCGCCGGCAACTTCATCCGTCAAGCCAATGCCCTGGTCGAAGCGGCCGAAACCGGCGACCCGGCCGCGATCGCCGCCCAGGTCCGCCAGACCGGCGAAGCCTGCGGCGCCTGCCATCGGCCCTTCCGCGCGCCGGAGTAATTTCGCCGACTCTCGACCCCGGCGGCGCCAGCATTGCGGTCGCCCAGGTCAGCGGATCAAGCGCCGGCAAGCCAATGACTTGCCTCAAGCCTGACGTTCACCGGGCCCTGCGGGGTCTGGCGCTATCGTGGCAGGCATGAATGCTACCGCCCAAACCGTGACCGTGTGGTTCGACGGCGCTTGCCCCCTGTGCCGGCGCGAGATCGCCTTCATGCGCCGACTGGACCGGCGCGGCCGCATCGATTTCGTCGACGTCGCGTCCGAAGGCAGCGCTTGCCCACTGGACCGCACTGAACTGCTGGCGCGCTTCCACGCGCGCGAGAATGGACGCATCGTGGATGGCGCCGAGGCTTTTGCCGCGATGTGGCGCGCCATTCCGATTCTGCGCCCGCTCGGCCTGATCGCGCGCTTTCCGCCGGCGTTGTGGTTGATGGAGCGGATGTATCGGATGTTCTTGCGCATCCGGCCTCGCTTGCAGTCGCTGGTTAGCGACTGATCCCCAACCAGGCTGGAAGGCGCTTACAAGCCGCCCTCGCCGTGGTCGCTGCGAACGCGCGGGGCGAACACCGTCTGTTCGGCGGTTTCCCGGAAATGCGCCAGCGCCCAGTGCACCGAGGGAAAGGCCAGCTGGTCCCAGGGAATCTCCTCCCAGGTGAACAAGCCCACGTCGCGCGATTCCGGCCCGGCCGCAATCTCTGGCGTAAGCAGCCGGGCGCGATAGATCAACTGCACCTGGCTGATGCGGGTGATGGCATAAGTGGCCAGCAGCTGGTTGATCTCCAGCCTCGCCCGCGCCTCTTCCCAGGCCTCGCGCAGCGCGCCGGCCTCCGGGCTCTCGTTCAGCTCCAGATAGCCGGCCGGCAAGGTCCAGTAGCCGTCGCGCGGGTCGATCGCGCGACGGCACAGCAGGATCTTGTCTTCCCAGGTGGCCACGCTACCGACCACGATCTTGGGGTTTTCATAGTTGACGAAGCCGCAGCGCTCACAGACCAGGCGCTCGCGGTCATCGTCTTCCGGTGCGCGGCGGCTGAAGCGGATTTCAACAGCATTCTCTGGCATAGGGCAAAGCTTAGCGGCTAGCCTGTGACCATGGCGCGCTGGGTCCGGCCTGCGGATCCCGCCCTAAGCATGGCTCAGGGGCAGTATCCACTCCGCGCGGCAGGGCAGATGGAGGACCTGCGCTTTTAAGAGACTACCAGCCCAGGTCCGGCGGCGGTGGCGGTGGTGGCGGAAGCAGTGCGCCGTTGGCCACCCACACGACTCCGACTGCTACCAGTAAGGCGACCACGAAGGCGATCCAGCCGCCGCCGCGGGCGTCCAGCGCATCCTGGGACTCGAGCCGCTTGCGCCCGGTGATCATGGGTTTGACCAGGCGTTCGCGCTTGATGAACTCGTGGAAAGCGATGGCGGCCAGGTGCAGCGCGATCAGGCCGTAGATCACGTATTCCATGCGCATGTGCCAACTGGTCAGCTGGCTGGCCGTGGCGCCGGTCACCGCGCGCCTGAGCGGCCCGGTATAGGCAATCACGTCGTCGGCGAACAGACCGGTGACCGCCTGGAAGGTCAGCACGGCGAGAATGGCAAGTATAGACAGCGCGCCCAATGGATTGTGGCCCAGGCCGTGCCAGCGCCCGCGCACGTAGTCGGCCAGGCTTTTCGGCCCCGGTGCGAATGACCAGAAACGCGCGTGGGTCGAGCCGATCAGGCCCCAGACCAGGCGAAAGCTCAGCAAGCCCAGCACCGCCAGACCGAACCAGCCGTGCCAGTCCATGGCCTTCAATTGGACCGAAACCAACGCGCCGGCCACGCAGATCAGCAACAGCCAGTGAAACAGGCGCAGCGGCAGGTCCCAGACGCGGACGGTTCGAACAGGCATGCGGCGGAGATTCCAGGATCGACCAGTGGCGGAGCATACGAAGCTCGGCGTGAACCTGGCAAGTCCGCTTAAGCATCACGTGACCACCGGCAGGGGCGAGAAGAAGCGGGACTGGGGTATCCTTTGGCGTCTTTACTGTTCACTCAAGGCCTGTTCGATGCCCGCGAAACTGAGTTCCTTTCTGACCGCCCTGCTGCTGTGGTCCCTGGCCGGCGCCCTTTGTGCCGGATCGACTTACCTGCTGCGCCAGCCGGCCGTGTCGGCCGACCATCTGGCCTTTGTCTACGCCGGCGACCTGTGGGTCAGCGACCGCGACGGCGCCAACCCGCGGCGACTGACCACCAGCCCGGCCGAAGAGA
>PXBD01000022.1 GCA_003565625.1 Gammaproteobacteria bacterium | reverse complement strand
GAATTTCAGACTATGGGCATCTGGCTGGGACGCCTATTTTTGTGGCGGCGGTTGCCAGGGTTTGGTCGATCGTGATCAGTTTGAATCCGTGGTTGGCGCATATGGCCAGGTGCAGCGCGTCGCCGGCGCGAAGTCCGGTTTCATGCATGTCGGTGTAGCGGGCCGCGCTGCGGAAGTCCTGACGGGTAATAGCGATGAGATGGAAGCTTTCTTCAATCAGTCTTGAAAATTCTGCCAAACAGTCTGCTCTGTGCTCGGCGTTCAGTTGACCGGTTCTCAGTTTCAGCGCCAGCGCACTGGAGAACTCCGTCACCACCCAGTCAGAAATTGCCAATTCATCCGGCGCCGCTTGAGCGAGCCATCGCTGGCACGTTGCAGTGGCGTTTTCGTTGCCAAGGGCGGAAACCAGCACGCTGGTATCCACGTAAAACATCAGTAACGGGCGTCGTCTCTCAGATCACGCATCAGGCCCTGCGCCGTCTGCGGCTGGGGCGGAATTCTTTGGGTCAATCGCTGGAGGCGCACCAGATCAATGGGCTTTCGGGCCTGCTGGTCCGCCTGAAGCCGCGCAACCAACCGGCCATGGCGTGTGATCAATACAGTCTCCCCAGCCTGGACATGATCAAGCAATTCGCTCAAGCGCGCTTTGGCGTCTCGAAGATTGGTTTGAATTGGATTACTCATGGAATGATTGTAGTCGCGATTGTGGTTACAGGCAACCGGTGGGCGGTGTGTCGTTGGGTTACGGGAGATCAGGGAGAGACGGTGGTCGGTGGTCGTTAGGCCAGCTGACTTTTGCAACCCAGGGTCTGGGCGGCGTTGTGTAGTTGTCGGTCGGCTGTGAGGATGGGCCAGCCTTGCTCGGCGGCGACGGCCAGGTGCAGGGCATCGAGCGTGCGCAGGCTGGTGTCTCGCCGCTGCAGCCAGTTGCGCGCCTGCCAGTATTGACGCTCGCCCAGTTCGACACATTCAAATGCTCCGAAGCGTAAGTCTTCGGCGAAGACCCTGTCGATGTCTGCCGCCTGCGCCTGGGTCAACTCACCCATTCGGACCCAGCGGGCCAAGGTGGAGGCCAGTTCGATCTCGGTCAGCAAGCTGATCACGGGCCGGTATTGCTCCTGCAGCGCCTCGGCAATGTCGGTGAGCGGTTCGGCTCGATAAAGCGGCGCGATCAGGCTGGTGTCGAAATAGGCCGGTGTTTCAGCCACGTTCGTCGCGGTCTTGGCGGATCAGATCGGCCGCGCTGATCCGGGCCGGCGGCAGGCTGGCGCGCAGGGCTTTTCGCTCTGCCGCGCGCAGGGCGGCGGCGCTGCGGTCATCAGACTGTTCCCGCGGCGGTGTCAGGCGCGCCACCACTCGTCCGCGCCGGGTGATCTCGACTTCTTCGCCCTGCTCGACCGCGTTGAGCAAATGGCTGAGTTTCTGCCTGGCTTCTCGAATACTGAATTGCATATCATGACCCTTTTGTGTACACGCCTAAGTGTACACTAGGGGGTCGGTGCGGTTCGAGGGTTGAGATAAAACGTGTCGCTGTAGATTTCGACCTGCTTTGCACCCCATTGCCGGCCAGTGTGACGGAGGGTGCTGACGAAGTCCTGTCGAGCTCTGGCGGACAGGACAACGCTCTTGGCTACAACCGTCAGGGCATCACTCCGGGATCAATCGCCGCAGCTTCCTGCAGGCTTTGGACGGCCTCGTTGGCCAGTTGCCGCGCGGTGTTCGGTGTATAGGCGGTATCGTCGGCCGGATCAGTATCACCGGCCTCGATGGCATGCTGCCACGCAGCCTTGCGCATTTCTTGCGCCCTCAAGCGTCTTACAGCATCCCTGATGACTTCTGTTTCGTTGCCGTAATCTCCTGTTTTAACGAGACTTTTTATGAACCCTTCCATCTCCGGCGACAGGTTGATATGCATCGTCATTTCAGGGCTCCGAGCAACCATGGGTTACGGGTTACGGTCGCGGGCTGTTGTATTGGGGGTCATGGTGTTGGTTTGGCCAGCGGCCTTATTCGGCCCAGCCGCGTAGGCGGTAGACGGCAAGGCCGAGGTACTCTTTCAGGGCGCGGGTGCTATCGTGCAGGGCTTCGGCATCGGGTAGCCAGCGCAGGGGGTGGCTTGGTTCGGGGGCGACTTCGAAATCGGTTGCGGCCGGGATGGGGTCCAGGCCAACGGCGCGGAAGGTGGCCATGGAACGGTGCATGTGCAGGGCCGAGGTGACCAGCAGGGCCGACTGCAAACCCTCCTGGCGCATGAGCTGTTGGCTGAACACGGCGTTTTCGCGGGTGTTGCGGCTGTAGCTTTCGAGCAGGATGGCCGAGTCGGGCACGCCCAGGTCCAGCAGCAGCCGGCGCATGGATTGCGAGCCGCTGGCGCGCTCGCCGTCCCAGCCCATGGTCCCGCCGGTGGCAATGATGCGCGGCGCCTTGCCGGCGTGGTACAGCCGCGCAGCGTGCCAGACGCGGTCGGCTGAGGCGCCCATCCCGGGGTGCGGCCAGTCCGGCGGCGTCGGGTACATGCCGCCGCCGAGCAGGACGATGACCTCGGCGGCGGGCGTGGCATCGGCCGCCAGCTGGGGATAGCGGCTTTCCAGGCTCAGGCGCAGGCGATCAGAGACGGCGGGCATGGAGAGCGCGCCAAGCCAGGCCAGGGCCAGGATCATCAGCGTGATGCTCAGGCCGTGTCGCCGCCGAATAATGAGCAGCAACAGCGCCAGCAGCAGCAAGGCGATGGCGCTGCCCAGCGGGTAGGCCAGCTGGCTCAGGACCTTGTCGAGATACAGCGGCATTGACTAGCCCCGGCGTCCGGGCGCCGGGTCAGTCGCCGCTGCGTTCGCGCAGCATGTTGAACAGGAACACGCCCATGACACTCAGGATCACGACCAGGAAGGCGCCCAGCACAAAACGCTGCAGGTTGGAGCGGGTCAGCACCAGCGGCGGCGTACTGGCCTCGCCGGGCGGCTGGACGATGTTGTAGATCGCCTGCTGGCCGCCGAAACGCAGCTCGTTGAGGCGTTCGCTGATGCGATCGGTGGCCAGGAAGAGGTCGCGCAAGCTCGTGGTGACCTGGTCCAGGCGCTGGCGGACGCTGTCCATCAGCTCCTGCAGATCGTCATCTTCCAGACGCCCGCCGTTGTCGCTGTCGATCAGCTGCACCAGCTGGATCAGGCGGTCAATCTCAGCCTGCAGCTCGGCGGCTTCCAAGGTGGAGTCCAAGCGCTCGCGGGTCAGGTTCTGACGAAACTGGACGTCGCCGGAATCCGAGCCCAGCTCGACCAGGCGATCGAGAAAGTCGCTGCCAAACTGCGGAATGGTGGTGCCGCCGCGCAGCTCGTCGGGCAGCAAGGGCGCGCCGGGGCTGCTGCGCCCGCCCTGCCCGGCGCGCGATTGCCCGGCCAGGTAGGCCTGCAGCGCCTGCTCGACCCGATCGGCGCGGCTCTCCAGCAGGGACTTGCGCCGCATCAGCTCCTCGATCCGGCTGCGGAAAAAGCGCAGGGTCACTTGCGGGTTGCTCGAAACCCCCAGACCCAGCGCGGTGGCGCGGATGTCTTCGAGGACAAAGTCTTCCAGCCAGCCGGCCTGGGCGCGGATATCGCTCAGGCCCAAGCCGGTTTCCGGATCGCGCACGGCGCCGGCGTTGGTCAGCGTTTCCAGGGCGTCGACGTTGCTCAGCAACAGGCCGAAATTGCTCTTGATGACGTCGGTGGAGACCAGTTCGTCGACCAGGCCGAAGATTTCGCCTTCCACGGCGTCGACGCTGTACAGGCTGATATCGCTGGCGAACACGCCGGCCTCTTCGGTCATGTAGCGGGCCCACACGCGCGGGATGTCGAGCAGCACCTTGCGCGCCATCTCGTCGCTGAGCACGGCACCAGTAGGCGCGATGCCGTCGCGCAGGGTCAGGGTCAGGCGGGCCTGGCCGCGGCTGGCGCGCTCCAGTGCATCAGCAAACTCCTGCTCGATCTGGGATATCTCGGCCGCGCTGAGCCGCTCGCGCCCCAGCTGCGAGCGATAGCGCTGGACGATGAATTCGCGCGTGGGCGCGTAGGCCGCAACCGACAGCGCGTCTGAGAACCCGGCCCGACTCAGGCCCCTACTCTCCAGATCGTTTTGCTCATAGACCCGGCGAATCACCACTGGCGAAAGCAGGTCGCCGCTGGAAAACGACGCGCCATTGGCGTTCTCATCGTCCTCGTTGCTGGGGTACTCGCCGTCCTCGGCACCGCTGAAGGTGAAGTGAACCCGCGTCTCCCAGGTGTAGGTAATGCCGTCGCGCGCGCCCAGGGCGATGACGGCCAGCCAGAACAGGCCGGCAAAACCGAGCAATGCGACGGCCACCACCACGCGGGTATCCCACAGGGCGCGAACCAGCTCGCGCAGGTCGATTTCGTCGTCGGTAAGGTAGTCGCCCTCGGGCGAGGATGGGGTCTGATTCATGGTGTCGGAAATTTTATCACCGGCCGGCCATCGGTCTGCCGCGGCGCAGTACGCCGCCGGCCAGCAACAACAGTCCCGCGGCGAGCAAAACGGCGACCAGTGAGACGAAATACCAGTGCCAGTCGCCAGAGGTAAACCGGCCGCTCATCCAAGTCGGCGCTTTGGGCAAGGCGCCCAGGCTGAACATTCGACCATCCTCGCCATGGCGAAGGGCGTCGATATGGTCGGCCAGCCGCTCGGTGGCCTCGAACAGGCTCCGGATGGACGCCACCAGGCTATCGAGTTGGGCCGAAATTTCTTCGAGAAAGGCCTGCTCCATGTCATAAGCCGAAGCATCAGCCTGCAGCGGCAAGGCCATATCGGTGAGCAAAGCGCCCAGGCGCTCAATGTTGGAGGCCACACCGGCCGCTTCCAGATCGTATTCGAGGCGCTCGCGGGTCAGTTCCTGGCGGAATCCAAGGTCGCCGCCTTCCACACCCAGCGCGATCAGCCGGCTTAGAAAGTCATCGCCGCCGGCTCCCATGCCAACCGCCACGCCTTCCAGCGGACTTGGACTGCAGCAAGGCCAGGTTTTGCTGCTGCTGGGCCACGCGCACCTCCAGAAACCGTTCGGCCTGTTCGGGGTTCTGGTAGGCCACGACTTCGAGCACCTGCGGCAGCTGGCCCTCCAGCACCAGTTCCTCGAGCTGACTGGCCCGGGCCTGGATATCGGCAAGCCCCAGCCCGGATTCCGGGTCGCGGACGTTGCCGCTGTTGGGTTCTTCCTGCAGAAGTTCGACGTTTTGCTGCAGCAGCCCGACCTGCTGGCGCAGGATCAGATACGTCATCAGCGGATCGCTTTCGGTAAACATGCCGGCGCTGACGGCGCGGGCACCATAAAGCGTGCGGTTGGTGCGAAACACGCCGTATTCTTCGCGCATGTAGTCGGCCCAGGCGGCCGGCATCGCCTGGAGGATATCGCCCACCGGCAGATCGCTGCGACCGGTGATCAGAAAAAGCCGCGCGCTGGTGCGGGCGCCGCGCTGGAAATCACGGCTGAATGCCGACTCCAGCTCGCGGATTTCGGCCAGGCTGAGATCGCCGCCTAGGCGCTGCCGGTACTGCTGGCGCAGTTCGTTGGCGTCGGGGAAATGGGCCGAGACCGCCATCCGATCGCCCAGCCAGGCGGCGTCGACGTCGGCCGGCAGGCCGTCGATGTCGTCCAATGCCCGCTGCAGCACCACGGGCGAGAGCAGGTCGCTGGCCGCAAACGGCATGCCGTTGGGATACTCGCCGCGATCGGCCCCGGAAAACACGAACTGCACGTCGAG
>PXBD01000087.1 GCA_003565625.1 Gammaproteobacteria bacterium | reverse complement strand
AGCGGGCCAAGGTTGAATGGACTTGGGCTTCATCTCAGCAACAGTCAGAGGCTCAGGAAGTTCTCACTGCAGCGACAACATCACCCGTCAGCACCCCAGTAACCAAGGATGTTCCGAAGTATGCTCCTAGTGGAACAAAGAAGCCACAAGGCAAGTCCGGTGGTGGGTTCCAGGTCCCCAAGCAATGGGGTCAGAGCTGACAAAGTCATCTCTACCTGGTAGAATAATCATATGCTTAACCTACCAGAACGGAGTGATAAATGTCAGATGAGTTTGATGAGTTCTTCCCCGAGGAGGACCAAGCCCCAGTAAGTAAGGGTTCACGCGACGACTTCGAAGATGACATATACAAGAAGTGGTTCAGGACAAAGGACAGGTCTGGGTTCCTGTCTATCAGAGGCTGGCTTGAAGCTGGCAAAATCTCGATAGATGTAGGAGAGCTAGGAAAAGACGGCCTCAAGGGCAACACCCAGGTGTGGGCTAACGCTGTTGACTTAGCGGTCTATATCCGAGCTGTCTATAATGACAGGGCTACAGTCCTGTATCCGTCGCAACGCAATACATCACCAGAAGCCTTTGTTTACTACGGTGGTGGTCAGATTGATGGCAAGCCAGTCAGCCGCATCTTGAAAGTCGAACACTGGTCAACAGGTAGCGGTGACAGCAAGTCGTATGATGCTTCTGCATTCGCTTGGAAGTGTGGACACTTCGCTGCTCGCAAGACAAACAGTGGTGCTTTCATTCCAGATATGTCTAAGAGTTTGTCGCAGAACTCCATCAAGGTGTCACGCCTAGAGATGGCTGAAATCTCTTACCGTCTCGACCTAGCCCTAAACGCTTTTGCTTCTCAAGAGAAGGATGCGTTCAAGGCGCTGAATGGAAACAAAAGATGACTGACAAAAAAGGCATACAAGAGCAGTTTGACGACACCGATGAGCGACTCGATGAAGCAAAATATGAGAAGCTTCGAGAACAAATCGACAAGATTCACGAACGACTTGACGAGCAGTACACCCTTATCGAACAGCGGGTTGACTCGCAAGAAGAGTTGATTGCCAACCTCATGATGGCTTATGCAGAGCTAGCTTCTTCTACCGAGACCATCATCCAGGAGATGATGTCTCCAAGAGCTGAGGCAGAGAAGCAGGAGTTCAGGCGTTCCTTGAACGAACGGCACGCCAGCATGCTTCAGATGATTCGTGAGGTAGCAAATGACGTGGAAAACCGTGGTCCAGCAAACTCTGCAGAGTCCATTCTCACGATGGCTGCTAAACAGCAGACCGCTACCGCCAACAGCGAACGGGATAATGCTCCTGGTGATGAGGGATAAAGATATACCTCTAGCTAGGGACTTATCAGTTGCTGTGCAACTACTCGGAGCCGCTAGGCAGTTGTATCCGGAGACTAAAGCCGTGATACCTGTCAGCGGCTCTGTGTATGAGCATGTCCTGGATGGCACCTTACAAATAGCTAACGTAAAACTTCCCGGGCAGACCTAAAGGAATACCAGGATGGATTTCGAACCAGAGGTCATTCAAGACGCCAACAAGCTGTTGGCGTTTCTTGTTGGACGCATGAATAAGCATTATCTAGACGTGATGCAAGAAGGGTTGTCTGATAGTGAGTATGACCACAACTATAGGACACTCAAGAAGAACCTGCAGACTGCAGGACTCGAAGCAGCTGCTGGTGCAGTAGCAGCGGGCACCGGCATCGCAAAAGATGAGGCAGGACTCAGCGGTGAAGCTGGCCAGAAGGCCATCCAAGCACTGAAGAAGAGTGGCAGACTTCAGCAGTGTGGCAGGGGTAGAGGTAAGTGCCTTGTTGTTCTCACAGCAACACTCCTGCCAACAGAAGAAGAGAACGGCCAAGAGCAAGCGGAACCAGTTCAAGCTGTTGCTGCAAAAGTTGAAGAGGAAGAGAAGGATGTTGCTGTAGCTGACAACATTCCCTCCCTACTTCGCAATGTTCGCGACCAATATCGAGACCTTGAGCGTCAGCTCCGCGAGTCTCGCCGCAACGAAACCCACATGAGCAAGCTTATCGAAGAGCTACGAGCACAGCTTGACGAGAGCAATGCAAAGATAACAGAGCTTGAGAATATGGCTCAGCTCAAGGCCGTAGCAACCTGGCAGTGACAACAAGGAGATAGATTAGATGCGGTGCTGCAAGCACTATTCGCCATCTGCAACTGACATGGATCGTCATGACGGATTGCAAATCAATGATGCGTACGAGTTTGACAAGCTTCTCCCGCATCCATCATGCACGAATGTTGAGGTGACAGGCAACAACCCGTTCGGGGGCTGCCCATTCGCTCGCAATCAAGACAAGTGCAACTATTACGACCCAGAGAATCCCAATGTCCTCAAGAGCGTGAAGGTTGCGCGTCTTGGAATGGGGGACGTCGAGATTCGTCTCGAAATAGCCCGTGTGACTTTCGGAATCGTAGAGTTCTACATTACCCACAACACTTCAGATAGCCGTGTGATTCAGCACACTGTCAATGCTCACGAACACGCAGAGAAGTCTCGTGACATGGCGAATGAACTCTTCAACTACGAGGTGAAGAACTTCGGTGACGCAGATGTGACTGATGTTCCACTGGAAGATGACACCAGTAACTCTTACCTGCTTGAGGTGACCGATGCGGTTCGAACTCCGGCCTGATATCACTTATATCTACAACGAAAAGACAGAAGAACAACAAGAGATGCTGTCTGATTACGTTGCTAGAGCGTACTTCTCCGGTGGGAGTGTAGACCTGGGGCTGTTGCCTCCAGCAGTGCGTTGGATTGCTGCTGACGGGTTGGGTATAGTGCTTGAGCGTCCACCTCAACAGGTTGAAATCAACTACAAAGAGGACATGTTCACCATCTGTGTTCCTTGGACTGTGTGGGGCATGCGTCTTGATGCTAAGCGCAGAGTAGAGAAGTCATACCTGTTCGCACGCCCCTATCCGTTGGCGTCTTCGACAGATGAACTGTTTGCATTCCCATTGCCAAACATGTCCATCAACAGTGCTATCGCTCTGCCTTCGAAACCTGGACGTCACATGGGTCGAGTGTTCATGGCTATGATTGAAGGCTACTGGGAGCGTCCGTTCACTGGTGCTCATAACGAGATGCTAACCTACCAGACGATGGTGCCCGATGAATGGATTCCAAGTCTGAAAGAAGGTGTTAAAAAGTATCTCACCCTCCTTGGCGAACACGACCTGGAGAGCATCACATTCTCACCATTGAAGACTGCCCAAATCCCCACTCTTGATGACCTCTGCGTTGAGCTTGACCCAACCTTGCAAAAGGAAGGGCCAGCAACAGTGGGGGAATACCTTGTACACATCGTCAAACGAGCCCAGCAAATGGCAGGAATCTAAATGGACTTCAAGTTTATCATAAAAGAAGAAGAAGACGGTTCCGTACGCGTTGCAAGCATCAATGCACATGAGAATAAAAACATTACCCTGACTCAAGAGCAGGGCATGGAAATGCTCATGGTGCAGAAGGCTCGCAGGACGGGCATACTACCACCGGTCGTTCGTTACATCTCCCCAACAGGACGCTTCATCTTGTTGGAACGCCCTCCACAAGTCATGAACTTCAAGTACTACGGCAAGCAAAAGAACGACATCGAAGGAGCACAGCTCCAAGAGTACGACTTGCCTCTGCCCTGGACGCAATACGCCATCGGACTTGACCACCTCAACCGTCCGTACTTCACGTATGTGTTCGCTACTCCACGCTCTATCAGCAGCATGTCGGACTACCTGTATGTGTTGCCGCTTCCAAACTGCGAAGCCAACGGCAAGTTCTGCACTCCCTATCCAGAGTGGGGCTCAGCAGACGATGAGCCGTGGAGTATCTCAGAGGGCATCAACACTGCCTACGCAACTATCTGGAACTCCAACTTCAATACAGACATCATCAGCAACATCCTTAATGCATATCGTCACCGTCAGCCTTCTGCCATCTTTGAGGGTAAAGGACGACGTGGTGAAGTCCCTCGGGACAAAGCAAAAGCACCCAAGCCCTCGAACCTGTTCAAGCGCTGGGAAGAGTTCACCCTAAATGAAATCGCTGGTTGGAAGGACTGGGTGCCAGCAGTGTGGCCAGAGGCAGACCCTGTCCGTGTAGAGAACGCCATCTCCATGCTGAATGTTTCTGAGCGTGACTTCAACGTCACCTACATGCACAACACACTGCGTCAACGGACTATGATGTAGTTGCATTCTCGGTTCTGAGCTGATATGCTGTACTATAATCCCCGCTAAACATATAAAGAAAGCTCATTAAAGGCGGGAGTTATGACAAAGCGTATACCTTTATTCGAGAAGAATAGCAGCGCTATTCTAGCATGGGCAACTGTAGATGATGAGGAGTATCAACGATTTATCGTTCTACAAATGGTTCATGACCGCAGATGGCCGAGCGGTGCGAGAAATATCGAGCGGCTACATACAGATGGGTAGAGAAGTGCTGAGAGCATCAAAGAAAATCGGCACCTATATCGAACACCTAGATGGTGATACCCTCAACAACTGTCGAGAGAACTTAAAGATACGAAAAGATTCCGGGAGCAACTAGATGGCTAAGCCGCAGCGAAAATCAGCGGAGCCTATCTTCACGCGTGGCGACGTTGCAAAGATATTGAACGTCCCCCCCTTAACCATCGCGAATCGCGAGAAGCCGAAGAAAGACGGCAGTTTAGGGAAGTACCCACAGCCAAAGCGTGATTTGAATAACTACCGCATCTATACGTTGAATGACGTACTGAATCTGCAGCGGCTTACATACAACGCCATCGACACAAGACCTATCATGTCGCTGCTTTACGATAAAGGGTGGCGCGATATGAAACAGCTTGGCCGAATCATGGACCAAGCTCTTAGCCGACAGAAAGGAGAGCAACGATGAGCGACCAAGAAGCACAAGAGACGCAAGAATCGAACGCTACTCCTTCACAGATTCGTGATATTGAAAACGGGATATTCAACATGGTCATAACATTGGTTCAGACACTGAGCCAAGCCAACCCACCTGAGAAATCTCGTGCATATGTTATCCGATACCTTGAGCGACTATCTGCCGGCCTGAATATGGCCGGAGAGGAAGAAGGAGAATCAACAGATGATTGATGGACGAAATAATGGGAACCTTACTGGAGGTCTGGTTGCAGACCCGGAGATTCTCGGCAACAATGGCAACGTAGTGCGTCTGCGCATCGCTTCTGACTACGCAGGCAAGGACCGTGAGAACCCGGACAACCGCACTGGATACTTCAATGTGACGGTGTTCCTCAACGATGACAACACGAACACCAAGTTCGTTCGTTCACAAATCGAGAACGGCAACTTGAAGAAGGGCAGTCAGGTAGCCATTCTCTATCGTCTCCAACAGGACCGGTGGGAAAAGGACGGACAGAAGATGTCCAATGTGACTCTGGTCGCAGAGAGCCTCAACTACGCTGGTAGTGGTGGCAACCGCAGCGAAGGCGAGAGCGGCGGAAGCAGCAGTCAAGAGTCTTCGGAGATGCCAAACGAGTTCTGAGTGGAAGACGAACTACGCTACGCAGAAGTAAACCCCGATGACATGTCTGTTGAAGTCATACGTCAGATGCTTGCTGTTAAAGACGCATTAGAAGAAGATGGAGAGGCAATACCGATACCTTCGGATTCTCCTCTCGGTGAGTATCTTCTTCAGAACAGTAAGCCATTGCCTAAGGATGACAACTAAATGCAGGAAGACGAGTACAACC
>PXBD01000036.1 GCA_003565625.1 Gammaproteobacteria bacterium | reverse complement strand
CGTCGCCGAAGGTCTTGACGATGTGCAGGCCAACCAGGCCGCTGGGCAGGACGCCGATCACGCCTTCTCCGTTGGAAAGCGCAACGATCGTGCCGGCGACGTGGGTGCCGTGACCGCAGGAATCAATGAACGGGTCGCCGCTGCGCGAATCGAAAGTGGCGGTGACGTTGAGATCCTGGAGGTCGTTGTGGTCGATGTGATACCCGGAATCAATGATGCAGACCTTCTGATTCGAGGCGTTGACATCGCTGACCAGATCCGCCTGGACCATGGGGATCCCGTAGGGGATTCGCTCGGCCATCGGGAAGACGCGGCTGTCCGGTTCAATAAATTTCACGGCGGGATTGTTCTTCAGTCCGTTCAGCGCTTGAGCGGGCAAGGTGCCGGCGACGGCATTGACGCTGCGATCGGTCAGGTCGACCTTGATCTCGCCGCCAAAGGCCTGGACCGCGGCTTTGCCCTGCCCGGCCGCGCCGGGGGCGAACTGGATGATGTAGCGGTTGTCATCGGCCAGGGCGGCGCTGCCCAGGGCCAGGCCGAAAACGGCGGTGAGACAAGATAAAAGACGGCTGGATGAAGTCATGCAATCTCCCTTTGATTGTTGTGCTGGTGGTTGGAGGTTCAGTACCTTTGCCGAGACCAGTAGTGAATGTCAAGTAAAAATTTGCCTCCATGGCGACGCGTGCCTGCTACGCTTTCCCTTGGATTTCCCGTTTTTTTGCCTGCCATGTCCGCCGCCGCTCCGCAATTTGACAACAGCTACGCCGGCCTGCCGGACGCCTTTCATGACCGGGTTGCGCCCACGCCGGTTGCCCGGCCAGAGCCGATCATCCTGAACCATGAACTGGCTGCGGAGCTGGGGCTGGATCCGGACTGGCTGGCCGGTGAAGAGGGTCTGGCCATGCTGTCGGGCAACGCCCTGCCGGAAGGCTCGGACCCCATCGCCATGGGTTATGCCGGCCATCAGTTCGGCCAGTGGGTGCCGCGCCTGGGCGACGGTCGCGCCATCCTGATCGGGGAGCTCATTGATCGCACCGGGCAGCGCCGCGACCTGCAGCTGAAAGGCGCCGGGCGCACGCCGTACTCGCGCCGCGGCGACGGCCGCTCGTCGATCGGCCCGGTGGTGCGGGAATACCTGGCCAGCGAGTTCATGCACGCGCTGGGCATTCCGACCACGCGCGCGCTGGCCGCTCTTGCGACCGGCGAAGAGGTGGTTCGCCAGAAGATCGAGCCCGGCGGCATCCTGTGCCGGGTTGCGGCCAGCCATGTGCGCGTGGGCACGTTCGAGTTCTTCGCCCGCAGCGGGCGGAGCGACGAGGTCCGGCAGCTGGCCGACTACGTTATCGACCGCCACTACCCGGACTGCCGCGGCGCCGACCAGTCCTACCAGGCGCTGCTGGTGGAAATCATCGACCGCCAGGCCCGGCTGATCGCCGACTGGCTGCGGGTCGGCTTCATCCACGGGGTCATGAACACCGACAACTGCTCGGTGATCGGAGAGACCATCGATTACGGCCCGTTCGGCTTTGTCGATACCTTCCACCCGGCCACCGTCTACAGCTCGATTGACGTCGGCGGGCGCTATGCCTACAACCAGCAGCCGGCGATTGCGCACTGGAACCTGGCCCGGCTGTCTGAATGCCTGCTCGAGCTGCTGGACGAGGACCGTCAGCAGGCAGTGGACTGCGCCAACGAACTGCTCGGCACTTTCCCGGCCCGCTTCGAAGCCTATTTTCACCCGGCCCTGGCGGCCAAGATCGGCCTGCCGCCCGACGAGACTCACGCCCGGCTTGCCCTGGATCTGATGGATTTGATGAGCGCCGGCGAGGCCGACATGACGCTGGTGTTTCGCGGACTGGCGACGCTGCCGTCCAACGGCCCGGAACACGATGACCCGGTTCGCGCCCTGTTCGCCGACCCGGCCGCGTTCGACCAGTGGGCGGCGGACTGGCGTCAGCGTCTCGTTGCTTGCGGCGGCGACGACGAGAACCGTCGCGGCGCTATGGAAAAGGTCAACCCGGCCTTCGTCTTGCGCAATCACCTGGCCCAGTGGGCGGTGGATGCAGCCATCGAGCGGCTGGATTTCGAGCCCATGCGGCGGCTGCATGGCGTGCTGGCACGGCCGTTTGTCGATCAGCCCGAACACGCCGACTTGGCCCGTCCACCGCGGCCCGAACAGCGCGTAACCACCACGTTCTGCGGTACCTGATCAACCGGGCCGGCCCATCCCTGTGCCCGTGTGGCAGACTGGCGGCATGAATAGCGCCTGCTGCCGATCCGTCCTGCTCCTGTTGTTTCTGCTGACGCCGCTCGCTGCTGCGGAAACAGTGAACCGGTCAGAGCTGGTCGAGCAGGCAAGCAGCCTGCGCGCCGAAGATCATGCTGCCGCCGCTGTGTTGCTGGACGAAGCGCTGGCCGACATGAATCTGGATACGCTGGCAGAGGACGAGCTTCGCGATGTTGCGGCACTGCTCCGGATGCGGGCTGAACTGCATCGAGGGGCAGCCGAATACGCCGAGGCCGCCGCACAGGCCGATCGCTTTGCCGTTGTGGCCGAGAAAAGCGGCGACGCGCCGCTGCTGGCCGAGGCGAAGTTCCTGCGCGGGACGGTCGAGGCCGAGCAGGGTCGACTGGCCCAGGCCCTGGAGTATTTCCACTCGGCCCGCCAGGATCTGGAAGGGATCGGCGAGCCCGGCGCCCTAGCGCAAATTTACAACGCCATCGGGATAACCCACAATTTTGCCGGCGACAGCCGGCGTGCGTACCGCTACTTCAACCTGGCCCTGGAACAGGCGCGGGCCGAGGAAGACAATCGCCTGATCGCAACCTACCTGAACAATCTTTCACTGGTGGCCGTGGAAGTGGAAGGCCCGGAAGCCGCCCTGGCGCTGCAGCAAGAGGTGCTCACGCTGGCCGGTGAAATGGGCGACGACAGCGGCGCCGCCCTGGCCCGGGGCAACATGTGCAACCAGCTGGTGGATGTGGGCAGGCTGGAGGACGCCGAACCGGTCTGCAGCCAGGCCTTGGAAGAAATCGATCAGTTGGGGCAAACGCGCTGGCGCGCCGGGGTGCGACAAACCATCGGCAACCTGCACCGCGGCCAAGGCGAGCTGGAGCTGGCCCTGGAAATGTACCGCGACAGTCTGGCCCTGGCCGAAGGCGTGGTGGCGACGGTGGAAGAAGAAGTGCTCTCCGGCATGGCCGAAGTGCTGGTTGACCTGGGTCGATTGGAAGAGGCAATGACCACGTTGCAGCGCCTGCTCGCACTGCGCGAGGAGATGGAGCAAAACCAGCGTCGCGAACTGTTGGAAGAACTCGAAGTCCGCTACGAGCTGGAACGCAGCGCGGCCGACGTGGAGCTGCTGCGGCTCGAGGCGCAACTGCAGTCCACCCGGATCAGCCAACGCAACCAGCTGCTGATCGCCCTGCTGGTGATTCTGTTCATCGCCCTGCTGTCAGCCGCAGGCGCCACCCGCAGCTACCGCATCAAGTCGCGCCTGGAGCGTGACCTGGCCGCCCGCAACCGGGCGCTGGAAGAAGCGCTGGACCGGATCACCGAACTGGCCCGGCGAGACAGCCTGACCGGACTACTCAACCGCCGGGCCATGGAAGAACTCGGCGAGCGCGAAGTCGCCCGGCAGCGGCGCGACAAGAGTGATTTGACGGTCGTGCTGCTGGATGTGGATTTTTTCAAATCCGTCAACGACCGCTACGGACACGGCGTGGGCGATGAGGTGCTGAAGGGGCTGGCCGAGGTGTTGCGCAACAACCTGCGCGACTGCGACCTGGTCGGCCGCTGGGGTGGGGAAGAGTTTCTGTGCGTCCTGCCCGGCAGCGACCCCGACAAGGCCGAACAGGCGGCGCTGCGAATTCGGTCCGCGCTGGAGACGACCGCGCTGGAAACCAGCGCAGGTCCGCTGCGCCTGACCCTGTCGTTTGGCATTGCCGCAGTCAGCGGTCGCCTCGACCAGGCCATTGCTGCGGCCGATGCTGCCATGTATCGGGCCAAGGCCGGCGGCCGGGATGCCATTGTTCGCGCCGACGACGGCGCCGGCCGCAACTGATGGCCTGTGGTCAGGGCAGCGGAAAGCGCTGCGCCCGGTCATGCGGGCGATGGAAGTCCTGGGCCGGGCCCAGCGGCACAATGAAGTGCGGGTTGATGGTGTCGTGGCTGGCGTAGTAATGCATCTTGATGGCCCGAAACTCGACCGTTTCGGCAATGCCCGGCATCTGGTAGAGCTCGCGAACATAATTTGACAGATTGGGGTAATCCTCGATCCGGCGCAGGTTGCACTTGAAGTGGCCGACGTAGACGGCGTCGAAACGAATCAGCGTGGTAAACAAGCGCCAGTCGGCTTCGGTCAGGCGCTCGCCACACAAATAGCGCCGGGCGTCGAGCCGCTGTTCGAGCTGATCCAGGGTCTCGAACAGCGGCACAACCGCCTCTTCGTAAGCCTGCTGGGTGGTCGCGAAGCCGGACTTATAGACGCCGTTGTTGACCTTGTCGTAGACGATCGCGTTGATTTCGTCGATCTCGGCCCGGAGGTCTTCGGGATAAAAGTCAGCGGGAGCCGCACCTGCCGCATCAAAGGCCGAGTTGAACATGCGGATGATGTCGGCTGACTCGTTGCTGACGATGGTGTTGTTGTGTTTGTCCCAGACCACCGGCACGGTCACCCGACCGGAGTAGTCGGGCTTGGCCGCGGTATAGACCTGGTGCATGAATTCGGCTTGGTGGATGGGGTCGGGCACCACCTTGTAGCCGGGTCGAAACGTCCAGCCGTGCTCGCGCATGACGGGATTGACCACCGAGACACTGATCATGTCTTCGAGTTTCTTGAGCTTGCGGAAGATCAGCGCCCGGTGCGCCCATGGGCAGGCGTAGGCCACGTAGAGATGGTAGCGACCGGGTTCGGCCTGGAAACCGTCACTACCGTCCGGACCGGCGCTGCCGTCGGCGGTAATCCAGTTGCGGAATGCCGCCGCTGAACGCTCGAAGCGGCCGCCGGTGGAATCGGTGTCGTACCACTGATCCTGCCAGCGGCCATCGACCAGTAAACCCATTGAACTAGCTCCGGTAAAACCAGCACCCAGTGTAACAACGAGACGGGGAACGGCCCGGCTAGCGCGCCAGACGCGCGAGTTCCGTTGCCACGCGCGCCACGTAGGCGCCAGCGAACAAATTGGCGTGATTGAGCAAGTGGTATAGCTGGTAAAAGGCGCGCCGCCGCTGCCAACCTTCCGGCAGCGGTCGGGCCTGTTCATACGCGGCAAAGAACGTCCTGGAGAACCCGCCGAACAGGTCGGCCATGGCCAGATCGCACTCGCCATCGCCAAAGTGCACGGCCGGGTCGTAGACCACCGGTTGTTGATCCGCCAGACTGGCGGCATTGCCGGCCCACAGATCCCCGTGCAGCAGGGCAGGTGGGGGCTTGTGATCAGCGCAGATCGAAGACCAGCGCGCCAGCACCCGCTCGGCATCCGGTGCAAGCTTGCGCTCAGGGAAGCGGGTCAACAGCCGTTCGATCTGCGGTCGCAGGCGCTGCTCGCGGAAGAACACCGCCCAGTCGGAGTTCGGTCGATTCGACTGCGGCATCCGACCAATATAGTTGTTGCGGCGCCAGCCGAATTGCTCGCCGGTGCAGGCGTGCAGCGCGGCCAGCTGTTGTCCAAGCCGGCGGTCAGCCACCTCGTCGCGTGGCCTCAGTTCCAGCGCCTCAAGAGCCAGCCAGGCTCCTTCACCCACTTCGAACTGGCCCCGGCCGAGCGCCTTCGGGACCCGCACGCAGCCGCTTTCCGCCAGCGCTTGCAGGCCATCGGCTTCACTGCTGAGCAGGCCGGCCTGCTGGAGCGAGGCTGATTTGACGAACACGGTGGCGTCGCTGCAGCGCAGCCGAGTCGCCTGGCAGGTGTCGCCGCCCGAAACCGAGTCAATACTCAGGCCATGCTCGTCCAGCCCCAGCCGCCGAGCGACGTTGCTTGCCTGCTCCAGCGTCATGCTCATTGTTTCAGTGTATACCTTACTTGCCGATACAGAAACTGGCAAAGATGCGTCCCAGCAGCTCATCGGCCGTGACCGCACCGGTGATCTCGCCAAGCGCTTCGGCGGCGTGGCGCAGATCATCGGCGAGCAGTTCGCCGGAACCGGTGGCGGTCAGTTCCTCCAGGCCCTGGTCAATCAGCCGCAAGGCTTCATCGAGTCGCTCGACGTGGCGCTGGCGGGCGGAAAACTCCCCGCCCGCTTGGTCGTCGACCCCCAGCTCGTTCAGTACCAGCGCCTCGAGCAGGTCGAGGCCCTCACCGCTGCTGGCCGAAAGCCAGACCGACCGGTCCTGGCAGCGTGCAGGCCCATCGGTCAGGTCGATCTTGTTGTGGATTCGCAGCAGCGGCACACCCTCCGGAAGGCCGGGAGGCGGGGTGGGATGGGCTTGGCTGTCATCGACGACCCAGAAGATCAGATCGGCTGCCTTCATTTCAAGGTGAGCACGACGCACCCCTTCGGCTTCGATCAGGTCGCGGGTCTCGCGCAGGCCGGCTGTATCGGCCAGGGTCACGCTCAGCCCGGCAATACTGACCGTTTCCCGCAAGACATCGCGGGTGGTGCCGGGTGTGGCGGTCACGATGGCGCTGTCGCGGCGGCTCAAGGCGTTGAGCAGGCTGGACTTGCCCGCATTGGGCGGGCCGATGATGGCAACCCGGATGCCGTCGTTGAGCAAGCGACCGCTCCGGGCCGCGGTCAGCAGCGCCGCCAGACGCTCGCGCAGCGCCTGCACCTGGCCCAGCACTTCGCCATCGGCCAGGAAATCCACGTCTTCGTCCGGAAAATCCAGGGCCGCCTCGATCCAGACTCGCAGCGAAGTCAGCGCCTCGCTGAGGGCGTTGACCCGGCCGGAGAACTCACCCTCCAGACTGCGCCGGGCTGCGCGCGCTGCTTTCTCGCTGGCGGCGGCAATCAGGTCGGCGACCGCCTCGGCCTGGGCCAGGTCCATGCGGTCGTTCAAGAATGCGCGCTGGGAGAATTCACCGGGTGTGGCCCGCCGCGCCCCGGCAGCCACGCAGGCCGAGAGCAGCATTTCCAGCACCACCGGAGAGCCGTGGGCCTGCAGTTCAACCACGTCTTCGCCGGTAAACGAGGCCGGTCCGGCAAAACACAGCACCAGGCCTTCGTCAATGACCTCGCCGGTGGCGGAGCGAAACCGGCGCAGGCCGAAGCTGCGCTGTGCCGGCAGGGGGCCGGTCAGTTGCTCGGCAATTGCCATGCTGTCCGGCCCGGACAGCCGAACCACGCCCACGCCACCCCGGCCCGGCGGCGTGGCGATTGCGCAGATGGTGTCAGCCTTCGCGCTCAAGCCTCTTCAAGATGTAGGCCTGCTGGGCCAGCGAAACGCCGGCGTTGGTCGCCCAGTACAGCACCAGTCCGGCCGGGAACAGCGCGAACAGGAACGCAAACACCACCGGCAGCCACATCATGATCTTGCGCTGCATCGGATCCATCCCTGCGGTCGGCATCAGGCGCTGGGTGACGATCATGAAAATGCCGTTGAGCACCGGCAGGATGAAGTAAGGATCCGGTCGGCTCAAATCGGGTACCCACAAAAACGAGGTCTGGCGCAGTTCCACCGATTCCAGCAATACCCAGTACAGAGAGATGAAGATCGGGATCTGAACCAGGATCGGCAGGCAGCCGCCGAGCGGGTTGACCTTCTCCTTTTTGTAGATATCCATCATGGCCTGACCGAACTTCTGCCGGTCGTCGCCGTAGCGCTCCTTGAGTTGCTGGATGCGCGGCTGCAGCTTTCTGAGCTTGCCCATGGAACGGAACTGGGCTTCGGTCAGCTTGTAAAAGACCAGCTTGATCAGCAGGGTCAGCACCACGATCGACCAGCCCCAGTGGTTGATCACCACGTGGATCTTGTCCAGGGCCCAGAACAGCGGCTGCGACAGAATCCGGAACCAGCGGTAGTCGACGGTCAGGACCAGGCCATCGGCGACTTCGTTGAGCCGGTTCTGCAGCTTCGGCCCGGCGTACAGGCGGGCGGTGAAGCGGTGCCGGTCCCCGGCCGCCACGGTCACCTGCGGCGAGGTGGCCGCGACCACGTGGCGCGGCAGGCGATCGGTTGCCACGAAACGGGTCGAGTAACGGTGGGTCTGGGCTTCGGGTGGAATCCAGGCAGCCAGAAAATAGTGCTGGATGAAAGCCGCCCAGCCACCGGCAAAGGTATCGGCATGATCACGCGACTGGATATCGGAAAACGACATCTTGCGCATGCCCTCTCCGGGGCTGAACCAGGCGGCACCGGTATAGCTGAAGCGCTCGGGGTTGGTAAACGCCGGACCGGCATCACTGAAATCCGGTTCGGTGCGCTGGAGCTGGACGTAGCGCGCACCACGCCAGTCAGCGCTGGTCTGGTTGCGAACTTCGAACTCCAGATCAATCACGTAGTCACCGCGATGGAAAATCCAGGTCGCGACCACTTCCAGGCCCGATTCATGACGCCAGGTCAACGGCACCTCCAACCGATCCCGACCCTCGGCCAGCTCATAGAAGTCGCGCTCGAATTCCCAGCGGCTGGTGTGGTTGGGTGCCGGCAGGCCGTCGGCCAGCAAACCGGCCTGGGCAACGAACAGCTGGGGTAATTCTTCAATCAGCAGCACGAAGGGCTCATCCGGTTGGTCCACCGCGACCGGAAAATCCTTCAGGCGCAGATCCACCAGGGTGCCACCGTTGGCATCAATGTCCACCGCGAGGACATCGGTGACCACCTCGATGCGGCGGCTGGCGCGAATCTCGGCCGTCGGAGTGACCGGTTCTTCACTGGGCGATTCCTGCAGGGTTGGCAGTTCAGGCAGGTCGGCCGCGCTCGGCGTCGTTGCCTGGCCCGGTTCGGCAAACTCATCGTCGGCCGCCGTGTCGGCTACCGGTGTCGGCGGAGCGGAATACTCGCGCTGCCATTCCAGGAACAGGAAAATGCCCACGATGCTGAGCAGGAGAAGAAAAAAGGTCCGAGTGTTCATGCTGTCAGATAAATCGCTGCCAAAGTTGTTCCAGCGCGTGACGCAACTGCGCCCGATCCAGCGCGGCTGCGGCCGGGCGCGCGAGTATTACGTAATCCATGGGTGCCAGCGCCAATCGATTCAGACGAAAACTTTCGCGAATCTGCCGGCGGATGCGGTTGCGGACCACGGCCTTGCCGGACACCTTTCGCGCCACGGCCATGCCGAGACGAGCCTGTTCCGCCGGCGCGTAATGCATTCGGAACCAGGCGTTGCCGTGCACCCGCCTGGTCGCGAAGACCCGCTGAAACGCGGCCCCCGACAGCAGGCGCGCATCACGCGGCAGGCCATGCACGCAGGCCAATCAGCGGCTGTTGGCGGCCGCCAGCCGCTTGCGCCCCTTGGCCCTGCGGGCATTGATAATGGCGCGACCCGATCGGGTTGCCATCCGGGCACGGAAACCATGCCTACGGGCACGCTTGATTCTGCTGGGTTGAAATGTGCGCTTCATGGGAGTGTCCTTAAAAAAACCTGCCGAACTCTACAATAGGTAATATGAACAGCGGTATCTGGCCTGCCGGAGCGGCAGGCACAAACCCGCAACAAAAGACGACAAGCATAGCGTTTTCCAAGCATTGCAGTCAACGTCTTTGCTGACAATCACGCGTCTGGCCTGGCCGGCGTCCTCGACCTCGGAGCAGCATGAACAAGGCAGCCAAGCCCCAATCCGCAGCCGAGCTCTGGCAAAACTGCCTCGAGCGGCTGGAGCGCCAGGTGCCGCTCGATGAACTCAATACCTGGCTCAAGCCCCTGCAGGCAGCCGGCAAAGCCGGTCTGGAGCTGCGTCTGAAGGCTCCGAATGATTTTGTTCGCGACCAGGTCCAGGCCAATTACCTGGAAATGATTCGGGACTTTGTGGCCGGTCATGGTCTGGATCGGGCCGCAGTGAACGTCTCGGTGGACGATGCCCAGCGCACGTCGCAATCCTCGCCTGGCCGGGCACGAAAGCGCGAGAGCACCGGCCTCGACGATCGCTACCAGTTTCAGAATTTCGTTCTCGGCAAGTCCAACGAACTGGCTTTCGCCGCCGCCCGCCAGGTCGCCAATGCCCCGGGCACGGCCTACAACCCGCTGCTGCTGTACGGGTCGACCGGGCTGGGCAAAACCCATCTGCTGCACGCTGCCGGCCAGTTCATCGCCGAGGCCAATCCGGAAGCGCAAATCCTGTACCTGCACTCGGAGAAATTCGTCTCCGAAATGATCCAGGCGCTGCGACGCGATCGAATTGACCAATTCAAGCGCCGCTATCGTTCAGTCCAGACCCTGCTGATCGACGACATTCAATTCTTTGCGGGCAAGGATCGTTCCCAGGAAGAATTCTTTCACACTTTCAACAGCTTGCTGGAATCCCGACAGCAGATCATCCTGACCTGCGATCGTTATCCAAAGGAGGTCGATGGCATCGAGTCGCGGCTGCGCTCACGGTTTGGCTGGGGCCTGACGGTCTCCATTGAGCCGCCCGACTTTGAAACGCGGGTCGCGATTTTGCAAAAAAAAGCGGCCGAACGCGATCTCGACCTGAATGAGGATGTGGCCTACCTGATTGCTAAGCGCATGCGCTCCAACGTGCGCGATCTGGAAGGCGCCTTGAATTCGCTGATCGCCAACGCGCGTTTTTCCGGTCGCCCCATCGATCTGGACTACACCCAGGAAATCCTGCGCGACGTGCTGGCGGTGCATGACCGGCTGATCACGATCGAGAACATCCAGAAAACGGTGGCTGATTTCTACCAGCTGCGCCTGAACGATTTACTGTCGAAACGGCGCACCCGTTCGATCGCGCGGCCGCGCCAGATGGCGATGTTCCTGGCCAAGGCGCTGACCGAACATTCGCTTCCGGAGATCGGCAGCGCTTTTGGCGGCAGAGACCATACGACAGTGTTGCACGCTTGTCGTAAAATCGAAAGCCTATGCGAGACTGACGGGCGCTTGCGCGAGGAGCGGGCGCGACTGATGCGAGAGTTGTCCAGCTGAACATGGCAGCAAACGGTGGGCAAGCTGTGGATAATCGGGGACGAAACCGTTATCCACAATCTCCCCACAGCATTCCGGGGTTGTTCGGATGCCCGTTATTAGAGTACAAGTGTCTGATGGAAAAGATAAAAAAGGGATGTCCACAGTGCCCACAGGGCCTATTACTACTGTCTTTTTCTTTATCTTTATTTAAAAAAACCGTAGTTCTCTGGCATCTCCACGTTGCCTGGATGGGATCTGCAAGGAGCCGTGATGAAATTTTCGATTCAACGTGAAGCGCTGCTTGCGCCGATTGCCCAGGTGGTCAACGTGGTGGAGCGCCGGCAAACACTGCCGGTGCTGGCCAATTTTCTGATCGAAGCGGTGGAGTCGGGCTTGCGCATTACCGGTACCGACATGGAAGTGGAGTTGATCGCCCGGGCCCGGGCTGAGGTCGCCCAGACCGGGAGCATCACGGTTCCGGCGCGCAAGCTGGTCGATATCTGTCGCGCCTTGCCCGAGGGAGTGCAGATCAACGTTCAGCTCAACCAGGAAAAACTGGCCCTGCATGCCGGACGCAGCCGCTTTACCCTGGCGACATTGCCGGCGAGCGAATTCCCGGCCAGCGATCAGCAAGAGAGTCTGCAAACCTACCAGGTGATCCAGGGCCGCTTGCGCTGGTTGCTGGATAAAGTGGGTTTTGCAATGGCCCACCAGGATGTCCGTCATTATCTCAACGGCATGATGCTGGAGTTCCGCGACGGTCTGATTCGGGCGGTTGCAACCGACGGTCATCGCCTGGCCTTGTCGGAAATCGAAGCGCCGGTGCAGGGCGAGGTTCGCAGCGTGATTGTTCCGCGCAAGGGGGTGATGGAACTCAATCGCGTCCTCGAGGATAGCCAGGAGCCCCTGAACCTGGTGGTTGGGCAAGGGTATCTGCGCGTGGATCGGGACCGAATCGTGATGACGACGAAGCTGATCGACGGCCGCTTCCCCGATTACGAGGCGGTTTTACCGCTGGCAACCGACCAGTCGCTGGTGGCCGATCGAGCGGCCTTCGTCCAGGCCCTGCAACGCGCGGCCATCCTGTCGAACGAGAAGTACCGGGGAGTGCGCCTGGAAATGACGCCCGGGTTGCTGCGGATTATTGCCCACAACCCGCAGCAGGAAGAGGCCATGGAGGAAATCGAGGCCGAGCACACCTACAGCGATCTGAAGGTAGGGTTCAACGTCAACTACCTGCTCGATGCGCTGGGATCGATTGACGGAGACCAGGTTCGGCTTGCGCTCCGGGATGCCAACAGTTCCTGCCTGGTGACCGCTCCGGAAAACGAAGCGGTGCGCCAGGTGGTCATGCCGCTGAAGCTCTGATCGCGGCACGCCAGCACAAAAAAGGCGCCCTGGCGGGGCACCGCCGCATGAGCGGGCGGGAACGGGCGTGAGCCTGGACCGTCTGCAAATCGCCGGGCTGCGCAACCTGCGGGAGGCGGAGCTTGCGCCCGGGCCGGGGTTGAACTGGCTTCATGGCTTGAACGGGGCCGGTAAGACCAGCGTGCTGGAGGCCATCTATCTGCTCGCCCGCGGGCGCTCTTTCCGAAGTCACCGAATCGGACCGATCATCCAGCATGGATGCGAACAAATCCAGGTGGTCGCGCGTCGGCGGCAGGACGGCAGGATGCTGGGCATGGAGCGCTCGGTGGCAACCTGGCGCGGGCGCATCGCCGGGCAGGACAGCCGACGCCTGAGCGAGTTTGCCGCCAAACTGCCGCTGGTTCTGATGGAGCCCGACAGCCATCGACTGGTCGACGGCGGGCCGGAGCACCGGCGCCAGTACCTGGACTGGCAGTTGTTTCACGTGGAACATGACTACCTTTCGACCTGGCAACGGTACGCCCGCATGCTGCGCCAGCGCAACACCGCCCTGAAAACCGCAGAAGATGACGCGCTGCTGCGGGCGCTGGAGCGGCCGATGGCCGAAGCCGGAGAAGTCATTACACGGTTGCGCGCTGATTGGGTGAGCCGCTTGAACCTCGCGGTCAGCGCCCTCGCCGACCAGTTGGGGATTGTGCTCCCCGGTCCGGTCACGCTGCGCTATCGATCGGGCCATCCTGCCGATGTTGATCTGGCCGACTCTCTTGCTGCCGCAAGACTTCGTGATCGCGAGGCCGGATTTACCCGCCAGGGACCGCACCGGGCCGATATGGTGCTGGCCTGTTCCGATCAGCCGGCGGCGCAGGAGTTGTCTCGCGGGCAGCAGAAATTGCTGGCGCTGCTGTTGCTGCTGGCCCAGCTGGAAAGCCTGCTGAGCGGCGCCGGACCGGCACCAATGCTGTTGCTGGATGACCCGGTTTCCGAGCTGGATGGGCGTCATCTGGGGCTGGTGCTTGACTGGGTGTCTGCCCATCCGGTGCAGACCTGGGTGACTTCAACCAGTGATTGCCCCGGTCCGGCGACGGTGTTCCACGTGGAACAGGGCTGGATCAGCGCAATGGTATAATTGATTGAATGTTCATCGTGGATTTCGAATGACCCAAGACAGCTACGGTTCCGGCAGTATCAAGGTCCTCAAGGGACTCGATGCGGTGCGCAAGCGACCGGGCATGTACATCGGCGATACCGATGACGGCACCGGTTTGCATCACATGGTTTTCGAGGTGGTCGACAACTCCATCGACGAGGCCCTGGCCGGACATTGCGACGAAATCAATATCGTGCTCCACGACGACGGCACGGTCAGCGTGTCGGACAACGGGCGCGGCATCCCGGTTGATCTGCACGAAGAAGAAGGTCGCTCGGCCGCCGAGGTCATCATGACCGTGCTGCATGCGGGCGGCAAATTTGACGACAACTCGTACAAGGTTTCCGGCGGGTTGCACGGGGTAGGGGTATCGGTGGTCAACGCCTTGTCCGAGCGCCTCGACCTGGTCATCGATCGGCAGGGAAAGCGCTGGACGCAGACCTATCGCAACGGCGTCCCGGAGTCGCCGCTGGCGGCAACCGAGGCCAGCGAGCGCAACGGCACGACAATCCGCTTTCTGCCCAGCCGTGAGACCTTCTCCGACATCGAGTTTCACTACGACATCCTGGCCAAGCGCCTGCGCGAGCTCAGTTTTCTCAATTCCGGTATTGCCATCAACCTCGATGACGAGCGCAGCGGGAAGTCCGATCGCTTCTGCTACGAAGGCGGTATTCGGTCTTTTGTCCAGCACCTGAGCGCGAAAAAAACACCGCTTCATCCCAAGCCGCTGCATATCCTGGCCGAGTCCGACGGGATCTCGGTCGAGGCCGCCCTGCAGTGGACCGATGCCTACCAGGAAAGCGTGTTCTGCTTTACCAACACCATTCCGCAGCGTGATGGTGGCACCCACCTGGCCGGTTTCCGCGCCGCCTTGACGCGTACCCTCAACGTCTACATCGAAGAATCCGGCATCGCCAAGAAATCCAAGGTGCAGACGACCGGCGATGATTGCCGCGAGGGCCTGATTGCGGTGCTGTCGGTCAAGGTGCCGGATCCCAAGTTCTCTTCCCAGACCAAGGACAAGCTGGTGTCCTCGGACGTCAAATCGGCGGTCGAATCCGTGATCAGTGATCAGCTGCGCGATTTTCTGCTGGAAAATCCGACCGACGCCAAGGTCATTACCGGCAAGGTTGTCGAGGCGGCCCGGGCACGTGAGGCGGCGCGCAAGGCGCGCGACATGACCCGGCGCAAGGGTGTGCTCGATGTTGCCGGCCTACCTGGGAAACTGGCTGACTGCCAGGAAAAGGATCCGGCCCTGTCCGAGTTGTTCATTGTCGAGGGTGACTCGGCCGGAGGGTCGGCCAAGCAGGGCCGGAACCGAAAATACCAGGCCATTCTGCCGCTCAAGGGCAAGATCCTGAACGTTGAAAAGGCGCGCTTTGACAAGATGCTGGGTTCGGCCGAGGTCGGAACCCTGATCACGGCCCTGGGTACCGGGATCGGTAGAGATGAGTTTGATCCGGAAAAGCTGCGCTACCACCGCATCATCATCATGACCGACGCCGACGTGGATGGCTCGCACATCCGGACCTTGCTGCTGACTTTTTTTTACCGCCAGATGCCGGAGTTGATCGAGCGCGGCCACGTCTACATTGCCCAGCCGCCGCTGTACAAGATCAAGCAGGGCAAGCAGGAGTGGTATCTCAAGGACGAAGCCGAAATGAACCGGTATCTGCTGGAGCGGGCTCTGGACGGCGCGCGCCTGTTCCCGGCAGAAGATGTCCCGGCCCTGCGCGAGAGCGCCCTGGCCGAGCTACTGAAAAACTTTCAGCTGGCGGCGCAGACAGCGGAACGGCTGAAGCTTCGTCACGACCCCACGGTGATCAGCCAGCTGATTGATTTTGAACCCTTTCCTCTTACTGATGCTAGCCGCGTCGAGGGCTGGGTGGGGCGTTTTTCAGAGCGCCTGGAGCGGGCTACCCCGCCTGGCGTGATGTGGCGCATTCAGCCCCTGGGCACGGGCGGGGTGGTGGTGTCGCGGCATGCCCAGGGCGTGGTCCAGGACACGCTGCTCGATGAGCCGTTTTTCCGATCCCCTGAATACCGTCAACTCGCCCGGGTCGGGGAAGTGGTCGGTGATCTGTTCGGGCCGGGCGCGCGCATCGAGCGCGGCAACCAGTCCACCCGCGTGGGTCGCTTTGCCGAGGCCTATGACTGGCTGATGGCAGAATCGCGCAAGGGGCGCAGTTTTCAGCGCTTCAAGGGCCTGGGTGAAATGAACCCGGACCAACTCTGGGAAACCACGGTCAATCCGGAGTCTCGCCGTTTGCTGAAGGTCACGATCGAGGATGCCGTGGCGGCAGACGAAATTTTCTCGACCTTGATGGGGAACGAAGTAGAGCCGCGCCGCGCCTTCATTGAATCCAACGCGCTGCAGGTCAGCAACCTCGACGTATAAGGATGCCTCAGGCCTTGGTGGCCACCAGGGCACTGAAGTTCAGGCACTGGAACCAGTCGATGACCTGATCGAAACCGGCTGCCCTGAGTCGTTCATGGTGGCTGGAGCGGGAATCGGCTATCAGGACCCGTTCCAGAGCCTGGCGCTTGCGCGCGATTTCCAGATCGCTGTAGCCCTGCGCGCGCTTGAAATCGTGGTGGTGTCGATCCATCCAGGACTGAACCGGTTCGGTAAACGACATTTTTTCGGCCAGCAACAGCACGCCGCCCGGACGCAGGCCGCGAGCGATTTTCTGCAGTAGTCCGGCCCGTTCGGCCGGGGCGATGAACTGCAGGGTGAAATACATCATGACTACCGAAGCGTTGCCGATGGGAAGATCCAGCACGTCACCCTCAATGACTTCAACGGGGACGATTGAGTTGTCATCTGCCACGATTTGCCGGCAACGTGCGACCATCGACGGTGAGTTGTCGAGTGCAATCATGCTCACGCCCGGTTTCTGGACAGCGCGCCGGGCCGTCAGCGTAGCCGCTCCCAAAGAACAGCCCAGGTCGTAGATACGCGACTGCGGTTGCGCGGCTTGACGAACCAGGCTGGCGGTGAGTTCCAGCAGCAACCGGTACCCAGGCACCGAGCGCTCGATCATGTCGGGAAAGACACGCACAACTTCTTCGGAAAACACGAACGGCGCCACCTCTTCGCCGGCCTGAAGGTAGAGCCTGTCGCGGTCGCTCATGTTGCCCGATGGGGTGCGGGCGGCAGCTCTGCTGGATCGTCGACCAGCTCAGCAAAGCGCTCGAGCACGGCCGCGCCGCAGGGTGTGGCGGTGAGCGAGGCCAGCAGGCGGTCGGTGTAAATCCCTTCGCCGGTCAGGACCGACTGGCGCGAGCGAATGTAGCAGTCCATGATTTCGATGTTGAATTCCGGGTGGAACTGCAGCCCCCAGCTGGCATTGCCGAAGTACAGGCCGTGGTGCGGATCGCCCTCGCCCCGGGCGATCACGCGCGAACCGACCGGTGGCTCCAGGACCGCCTCGACGTGGGTGGCCTGGAAATGCTGCCCGGGGGCGAAGGCTCCGATCAAGGGGTCGCTCTCTTCGATGATTTCAACCGCCAGCGATCCCATCCGCCGGCCGAACGGGTTCGGGCCGACCTTGCCGCCGAGCGCGTGCGCGATCAACTGGTGCCCGTAACACACGCCCAGCATCGGCGTACCGGAGGCATGAGTTGCGGCAATCCACTCGGCCGCGCGTTCCGACCATTCATGGCGATGCGAAACCATGGCCGGCGAACCGGTAATGACGATTCCGTCGAACTGCCCGACGTTCCCCGGCAACTGCTCGCCATCATGAACGCCGATCGTGCAGTAGTCGAACCGCTCGGGCCCCAGCCCGTTGATGAACCACTGGTCAAAATCTCCGAAGCGCTGCCCCGCAGCCGGGACGCTGGAGCCAGTCTTGATGATCAGCACTCGTTTGGCCATGGGCCAATGATACGACCTCGGCCGTTATACTGGGCGCTGTCACAGACGCCTTCCGGAATTGCTGCTGCCGTGAACTTTCAGGATTTCATCCGCGCCCTCGACGACTACTGGGCCGCGCAGGGCTGTGTATTGACTGCACCGCTGGATCTCGAGGTCGGCGCCGGTACTTTTCATCCGGCCACTTTCCTGCGCTCGATCGGGCCCGAACCGTGGAATGCGGCCTACATCCAGCCTTGTCGCCGGCCGACCGACGGGCGCTATGGTGAAAACCCCAACCGCCTCCAGCACTACTACCAGTACCAGGTGGTGATGAAACCTTCGCCGCTGGACTTCCAGGAACTGTATCTGGGCTCGCTCGATGCCGTTGGCATTGATCCGAAAATTCACGATATTCGGTTTGTCGAGGACAACTGGGAATCGCCCACCCTGGGCGCCTGGGGTCTGGGTTGGGAAGTCTGGCTCAACGGCATGGAGGTCACCCAGTTCACCTACTTCCAGCAGGCGGGGGGGCTGGAATGTCGCCCCGTCATGGGCGAAATCACCTACGGTCTGGAGCGCCTGGCGATGTACCTGCAAGGCGTGGAGAGCGTATTTGACCTGATCTGGACCGAAGGGCCGTACGGGCCGGTGAGCTATCGCGAGGTCTACCACCAAAACGAGGTGGAGCAATCCGCCTACAACTTCGAAAAGGCCGATACGGCAAGCCTGTTTGCCTGGTTCGACACCTGCGAGCAACAGGCGCGCGCACTGGTTGCAGACGATCTGCCGCTGCCGGCCTACGACCAGGTGCTCAAGGCCTCGCATACCTTTAACCTGCTCGATGCCCGCCAGGCCATCTCGGTCACCGAGCGCCAGCGTTTCATCCTCCGGGTTCGTGATCTCTCGCGGATGGTGGCAGAAGCCTACCTGACCCGGCGCAAAGCGCTTGGATTTCCCGGCCTGGCCCGGGCCGAGGAGGCAGCATGAACAAGCCCTCCGAGCACAACCAGGCCCTGTTGATCGAGCTGGGCTGTGAGGAACTGCCGGCGCGCCAGATCGAAGCGCAGCTCAGCTTGCTCGCCAAGGGTTTGCGCGAGCGCCTTCAGGAAGCCGGGTTGCTGGCTGCCGAGGCCGTGGTTCGACAACTGGGTACGCCGCGCCGTCTGGCCGTGATCTTCGAGGAAGTCAGCGCGGCCCAGCCCGACCGACTGCTCGAGCGTAAAGGTCCGGCCGAGTCGGTGGCGTTTGATGCCGATGGCCGGGCCACGCGCGCCGCAGAAGGTTTTGCCCGCAGTGTCGGCGTGGCGGTCGAGGATCTGGAACGCCTGGAAAACGAACAGGGCCGCTGGCTGCTGGCACGCGTGCATCAACAAGGCCAGGCGCTGGCTGAACTGCTGCCGGACATGCTCGATGCAACCGTCCGGACCATGGCCGGCGCCCGCAGCATGCGCTGGTCGGATCGCAGTGATCGGTTCCTGCGCCCGGTGCGCTGGCTGGTGGTTCTGCATGGCGATGAGGTAGTGCCGGTTTCGGCGTTCGGTCTGGCGGCCGGGCGCCACACCATGGGGCATCGAATCCATGCCCCGGGCCCCCGCCCGGTCGCTTCGGTAGCCGCCTATCCGGAGGTGCTGTTACAAGCCTTTGTGGAGGTGGATTCAGCCCGTCGACGCGACCGGATCTGGACCGAAACCATGCGTCTGGCCGAGCAAGCCGGCCTCCAGGTCACGGTGGACGAGGCCTTGCTGGATGAAGTCGCCGGCCTGACCGAGTGGCCCGTTCCGGTGCTCGGTCGGTTCGATGAGGCTTTTCTCGAAGTGCCGTCCGAAGCGCTGGTCAGCTCGATGCAGCAACATCAGAAATGTTTCCCGCTGCGCCAGGCCAACGGCCGTCTAGCGGCCAGTTTCGTGGCCGTGGCCAACCTGGAGAGCGCAAACGTCGACGCCATGCGGGCCGGGTTTGAGCGCGTGATCCGGCCGCGCCTGGCCGATGCGCGGTTTTTCTTCGAGCAGGACCGACGGCAGCCACTGGCCGATCGACTGGCGCGCCTGGCCGAGATCAAGTTCCAGGAAAAACTTGGCTCCGTGGCCGACAAGGTGCAGCGCCTGCAAGACCTCGGTCGCGCCTGTGTCGATCTGTTCGGCGCCGATTCGGACACTGTGGTGCGTGCGGCCCGACTGTGCAAATGCGACCTGGTTACAGAAATGGTCGGTGAGTTTCCCGAACTGCAGGGTGTGATGGGTCGCCACTACGCCCTGGCCGACGGGGAGTCGGAACGGGTTGCCGAAGCGGTCGAAAGCCACTACCTGCCGCGCTACTCGGGTGACGATTTGCCTGACGACCCGGCCGGCCAGACGCTGGCCCTGGTGGATCGGCTCGATACCCTGGTCGGGGGGTTCGCCGCCGGCCAGAAACCCAAAGGCGGCAAAGATCCTTTTGCGCTGCGCCGGGCCGCACTGGGCGTGGTTCGGCTGCTGGAAGTTGCGCCGGCCGCGGTCCCGGTGCGCGAATTGCTCAAGCGGGTCGCGCAGTGCCTGCTGGCCAGCTCCGATCAGGCTTTGATCGCAGACCAGGAGCTGATCGATGAGCTGGATGAATTCATCGCCGAGCGCTTGCGATCGTACGCACTGGACCAGGGCATGGAGACCAACACCGTGCACGCCGTGGCGGCTGTCGGGGGCCGCAGCGTGGCCGATTTTCTGGCGTGCGCGCGCGCCGTTCAAAGCCTCGCTGAAGACCCGCGTGCGGCCGGCCTGATTGCCTCCAACAAGCGGATCGCCAACCTGCTGCGCCAGGCCGGTGCCGAAGGCGAACAGTCGCTGGACCGCGATGCCTTGATCGAGCCGGCCGAGCAGCAGTTGGCCGCAGCCATGGATACGACCGAACAGGCGCTGGATGGCGCCCTTGCGCACGCCGACTACCCCACTGCGCTGGCCCGTCTGACCGAGCTGGGCGAGCCCATTGATCGCTTTTTCGATGCGATCATGGTGATGGCCGACGATCAAAGGATTCGCAGAAACCGTCTTGCCCTGCTGGCCCGTTTGCGGGCCCAGTTTCTGCGTGTTGCCGACGTCGCCCGTCTCGGCCGTTGATGACTGCACGGGCGGCGCCCTTGCTGGTCCAGCGTGGCCTGCTGCTTGATCAGGCCCGCAACCAGCCCGATCCGGAGCGGCTCGAAGAGTTGATTGCTTTCCAGCGCACCGGCTATCGGCTGGTGCTGCTGGCGCGCAGACCCGTGCGCTGGCGGCCGACCCTGAGTTCCATGGATACTGACCTTGGACTGCAACAGACGCTGCACCAGGCCTTTCGTCGCGCCGGGGCGGAACTGGACGGCACCCTGTACCTGACCACCGGCTTTTTCGCCCGTCGCCAGGCGCGCCTTGACGAACTCCAGCGTCTGGCGCTGCGCTACGGGGTGAAGGGTCACGACCTGATCGCCATTGGCCGCGATCCGACCCTGCTGGAAACGGTCGTGCAGTGCGGCGGTCGGGCATTCAATCTCGGCTCGCAGGCGGTCGCCGGCGCCGGCGCCAGTGCCGGTCTCAAGACTGCCCTGGACGCACTGGTTTAGGTAGTCGGCGCGTGTTGGACCCGGCACCTTCCCTGCAGGCCGTGCTCGCACCGCACATGGCCGAGCGCGAGATCGACCTTGTCCTCGCGGAACATGACCAGCGTTTGCGTCAGCATGGTGATTTCGCGCGCTGGCAGCAGGCGTTGGAGCGTTTGCCGAGGGTGCCAGCAAGGTGGAGTCTGGAGCAGGGTTGTCTGGTGGCCGGGGCCGCGCCGGATGATGAGCGGCAACGGCTGGAGCTGGAGCAGACGCTGCGGGGTTTCATCCCGTGGCGCAAGGGCCCGCTCCGATTGGCCGGCGTGTTGATTGATACCGAGTGGCGCTCGGACTGGAAATGGAACCGGGTGGCGCCGCATATCCAGCTCCGCGGTGGCCGGGTGCTCGACGTTGGTGCCGGCAATGGTTATTTCGGTTGGCGCCTGCTCGCACATGGCGCCGGCGAGGTTGTTGGCTGTGATCCCAGCGTGTTGTTCATCCTCCAGCACCAGATCATTCGTCATTTCGCCGGTCGGCAAAGCCCGGTGCTGTTGGCCTTGCGCCTGGAGGATCTGCCGCAGGCGCTGGCTGATTTCGACGTGGTCTGCTCGATGGGGGTGCTCTACCATCGTCGCCGACCACGCGAGCATCTGCTCGATTTGCGCCGGCGCCTGGCTACAGATGGCCTGCTGATCCTGGAGACCCTGATTGCGCCGGGGGATGAGCCCGCGCTGTTGGAAACCCCGGATCGCTACGCCGGGATGCGCAATGTCCATGGCTTGCCGAGTGTGTCCCTGCTGGGCGAGTGGCTGCAAGCCAGTGGGTTTGCGGACGTCCGCTGTGTTGACATCACACCGACCACGACTCACGAGCAGCGCAGCACTGCCTGGATGCCCTACCATTCGCTGGCCGAGGCGCTGCACCCGGTGCACCCGGATCGAACCCGGGAAGACCTGCCGGCGCCTGCGCGCGCGGTGGTGCTGGCCCGGGCGGCATCGACCGGCCGCTGCTGATAAGCTCACCGCCCATGATCAAGCAGCTTCTGATTACCTTGCTGGTGGCGCTCATCGTGATTATCGTGGCGCGGGTCAAGCGCGCCCGGGAACAGGCGCGGGAGCGGTCACCGCAAACCGCCGAAGGGGAGGAGGAGTGGTACCAGTCGACCACGGCTGTTGTCGGCTTCATTTTCGCCGGCATCGTGATTCTGGCCACAGCCGGGGTCACCTGGATGCGTTACCTGCACGCCAACGAAGTCGTTCGGGTCGAGGTGGTTGAACCGGCCTCGGGTGCCCGTTCGGTCTACCAGGTCCGGCGCAAGGATCTGGGCGAGCGTGAGTTCCGCACGGTCGATGGGCGCCGAGTCTCGCTGGGATCCGGCGACCGGGTCGAGCGAGTCGATTGACTTCGGCAGGCTTGTCCGGCTCAGAAAAAGCCCAGGATGCTGCCCATGACGATCACGATCAGCAGCGGGGTCACGATCCGGGTCAGCCATAACCAGGCCTTGAAGGCCCAGTCGTGCATCTTGTCGTCGAGCTCTTCCTTGGTGATGGTCCTGGACAGCACCCAGCCGGCAAAGAGTGCGGTCAGCAAGCCGCCGACCGGCATCATGATGTCGGCGGCGACGAACTCGATGGCGTCCATCAGCGACTTTCCGGCGATTGAGATTTCCGACCAGATGTTGAAGGAAAAAACCGTGGCCAGGCCCATGATCCAGGCCAGGGCAGCGACGATGAGGGCGGCCGACTTGCGCGACAGGTTCGTGGCTTCGACCAGGTAGGCAGTAGCCGGCTCCATCAGCGAAATCGAGCTGGTCCAGGCCGCCACCGACAGCAGCAGGAAGAACGCCATGCCGTAGGCGATCCCGAACGGCATCTCGGCAAAAGCCAACGGCAGCGAGGTG
>PXBD01000056.1 GCA_003565625.1 Gammaproteobacteria bacterium | reverse complement strand
ACTAGGCCGCGCGGATTCGGTTGCGGCCCTGCTCCTTGCACCAGTACATGTTCTGGTCGGCTTCGCGCAGCAGGGCCTCGAAGCTGTCCTCGGCAGCCTGCATTTGGGTAACGCCGATGCTCGCCGTGACCCGGGTCGGGGCTATGTCGAGGCCGGTCCCCAGGCCTTCGATGCGGCTGCGCAAGTTTTCGGCCAGGGTGGCGGCCTGCTCCAGACTGGTATCCGGCATCAGCACGAGAAACTCTTCTCCACCCATACGATAGACCTGGTCGGAGCGGCGCAGACGCTGACGCAACAGATCGGCGACAACGCGCAGCACCCGGTCGCCGACGTCGTGACCATGGCGGTCGTTGATTTGCTTGAAGTGGTCCAGGTCCATGATCATCAGGCTCAACGGTGTTTTCTGCCGCAAGGCCAGCGCCTTCATGCGATCGAAGTTCTCGTATAGCAGGACCCGGTTGGGCAGGCCGGTCAGGGTATCGGTCACGGCCAGGTACTTGAGATCCTGCTCGGCCTTTTCGCGAGCCCGCTCATAGACGTAGGCCAGCACCAGAATGGCAACAGCAGCGATGACCAGATTGGCGGCATACGCCACCTCATCCGGATCTTGCGGTAGCTCGAAACGAGAACCGGCAATCAGCAGCGCCCCGGCCAGCGAGACGACGGACAGCACCAGGCCCAGTCTCCGGCCCAGCAGAAACATCAGCAAAATCGGCAGCACCAGCGCCCAGATGAAGACCGAGGCGGCCGCCGCCGGGATGGAAATAACCAGCCAGACCGCGAGGATCCAGGGCAGGCATATCGCCAGCGCCCAGCGTTGCAGGCGGGATGTCACGCGAACGCGCGGAAAGGCAACCAGACAGAAGGCGGCAAAGACGAACTCAATCCAGGCAGCGGTGTAGATCCCGCGCATCCAGTTCAATGCGCCAAAGAACAGGCCGCCAACGCAGGTGATCACGATCAGCGCCAGCAGCACCTGGCGGCGCTTCTGATCGCGATGATCCAGCTGCGGCACCGGGCTGTGCTGATTATTTCCCATCAATGTAGTCCCGGTCGTGGAAACTGCGCACCCACTCGGGCCGGAGGATCGTCAGCATGGTCAGGATGGCGCCGTTGAGAAAGCCCTCGGGCAGCATGATCATGGGCAAAAACAGCAGGTAGTCGTTGCCCACCCGGCTCCAGGGCTGAGCGCCCAGCGCCAGCAGGAGCAGGCCGCCTGAGACGATGACGGCGGCAATCACCAGCATCGAGGAGAAATGCGCCGAGACCATCAGGTAAATGAAAAAATGCCTGGGCAACCAATGGTAGATCAGTCCGTGCAGGCGGTTGGCCAGCAATACCGGCAAGACCACGCCGAGCAGTCCGTTGACGCCCGTGGCCGCCCAGTCGTAGACACCGATTCCGGTCAGCATGCCCAGGGCGATGATGCCGCCAATCAGCGCCAGCCGCCAGCCGAACAACAGCACCATGGTGGTCAGGCCCAGCAGATGAAACTCCAGCCCGGCGTGGGCGCCGGCCTTCATCCACCACAAACCGGTCAGCAACAGGCAGGCGCCGGTGTAGACTCCGCCCAGGCCGTTGTCGACCAGCAATCGCCAGGGGGCGCCCATCAGGTTCCAGCCGGCGAAGGCCAGGAAAAGAACCCAGCCCGGCAGCAGCAACCACAGCGGCAGCAATTCTGCGGGAATGTTCAGACGGGAGTCCTTGAAACATGAATTCGACGAGAGTGTACCGCGCCCTGACCGGATGGCTGATGATCGTGCCGGGGCTGCTGGCGGCCGCAGTGGCTGGCGCTGAACCGGCCAGTTGGGAAGAGGTCATCGCCCAGAGCGCCGGCCCGGCCGATCACGTGATGGCCTATGGACCTCACCCCGATCAGTTTGGCGAACTGCGACTGCCGCCAGGTTCGGGCCCGCACCGAGTGGTTGTGATGATTCACGGCGGCTGCTGGCTGCCGGATTTCGATCTCGATCATGTCCGGCCGCTGGCCGATGCGATTACCGCACTGGGATTTGCCACCTGGACTATCGAATACCGGCGCCCGGTGGCGGGCGAGGATGGTTGGCCGGATACCTTCCTGGATGCAGCAGCCGGACTGGATGCACTGCGCGACCTGGCCGAAACCTACTCGCTTGACCTGGAGCAGATCACCCTGCTGGGGCATTCGGCTGGTGGCCAGCTGGCGCTGTGGCTGGCAGCCCGTTCAGGACTGGACGTGAGTCATCCGCTGTATGCCATCCAGCCACTGGCGGTGGCCCGGGTGCTGGCGCTGGCGGCCGTCACCGACCTGGTCGACTATGCTGCCGAGGCGGAAGGCTGTCGTGCCGGTGCGCGCCGCGTTCTGGGTGGCACGCCGGAAGAGCAGGCCGCGCGCTATCGCGCGGTCAGCCCGGTGGAGAACCTGCCGGGGCCGGTTCGGGTAGAACTCGTGCACGGTGACAACGACCGAATCGTGCCGCTGCGCCAGAGCGAGCGATTTGCCGAGCAGGCCAATGCCGCTGGCGGTCGGGTCCGTCTGCACCGCTTGCCGGCCCCGGTCGGTCATTTCGATGTGATCCTGCCCTATGGAGCAGGCTGGGCGCTGCTGCAGGCCTTGCTTGAAGAGCGCTGAACCGGCTCACAGCCAGTATTCGTCGATCACCTCGAGAAGTTCATCGCGCGAAATGGCGTTGTCGTGGTTGTCGTCAAAACGCTCGAAAATACGCGAACTGATGCCTACGCCGTGCTCGCCTATCAGGTATTTGACCAGGTCTTTGAATTCGCCACGCGACAGCACGCCGTCGCCCTTGCGATCAAACTCCTTCATCAGGAGGTCTACCAGTTGTTCTCGCTTCATGGTCGTTTGTCCCGCCTGGAATGCGAAGTCTTCGGGCCAGATGAGTTTTCGGCCAGATTATAGGGGCCATTCAGGAACCGGGGGGGCAGTTTTCTTTCCAACCTTCCACATTTGAGCCGATGACGCCATCATGATCCACGACGACATCCTCCAGACCATCGGCCATACCCCGGTGGTCCGAATCAACCGGCTGGCGCCCGACCACGTCGACCTGTACGCCAAGCTGGAGTTCTTCAATCCCATGGCCTCGGTCAAGGACCGCCTGGCCATCGCGATCATTGATGACGCCACCCGGCGCGGTGATCTACAGCCCGGCCAGACCGTGGTCGAGGCTACTTCCGGCAACACCGGCATTGCCCTGGCGATGGTCTGCGCGGCCCGCGGTCATCCGTTCGTCGCGGTGATGGTCGAGACCTTTTCCATCGAGCGCCGCAAGCTGATGCGAGCGCTGGGCGCGAAGGTGATTCTTACTCCGGCCGCCGAGCGCGGTTCCGGCATGGTGCGCCGGGCCAGGGAACTGGCCGAACGCCACGGCTGGTTCCTGGCCCGGCAGTTCGAAAACCCCGCCAACCCGGCCTATCACCGCAACACCACCGGCCCGGAAATCCTGCGCGATTTCGCCGACCGCCGGCTGGACTACTTCGTCACCGCCTGGGGAACCGGGGGCACCCTGACCGGCGCCGGGCAGGTGCTCAAGCTCGCCCGGCCGGAACTGCAGGTGATCGCCACCGAGCCGGCCGGTGCTTCCCTGCTGGCCGGCAAGGAATGGAGTCCGCACAAGATCCAGGGCTGGACGCCGGACTTCATCCCCGAGGTGCTCGACCGCGAGGTGGCCGACCAGGTCGTCCCGGTCAGCGACGAGCAGGCCCGTGATACCGCCCTGGCGCTGGCTTCACAGGAGGGCATCTGCACCGGGATTTCCGGCGGCGGGTCGGTGGCGGCGGCGGTAAAGGTGGCCGAAACCGCCCCCGAAGGATCCTCCATCCTGGCCATGCTGGCCGATACCGGTGAGCGCTACATTTCCACCTTCTTGTTCGAAAACATCGCCGAGGGCTCGGACGATGAATGGCTGGCGGAGTTGGAACGGCGTCGCCGCCTCTGAACGGATGACGACGCACACAAGGAGTGAAAAGCACACAAAAAGCGTAAAGACGGAGTGAAAGACTGTTAACTTGGTTTTCAGGGTGGGGAATCGAAGCTCCACGGGGAGGTCAAAAATACAACGGTTCTGGAATCGAAATCCAGCGGGGACAACCGTAGCGCTGGTCTGTGTTGCCGCTGCTCTGACCATCACCCTGTTGGTTCATCAGTACCGGCAGGCGCGGGAATCGCTGATTTCCCGTGAACTGGCCGGTCAGGAGGTGGCCTGGACGGCGGTGCAGCGCCTGCTGGACCGGCGCGCGACCACCTGGTTCGAAGTGGTTGTCGATCAGCCTCGTATCTCAGACATCATGGCCCGGGCACAGGATGCGCAACTGCGCGACCAGGCGCGCGCCGATCTTGTCGACTACCTGGCGCCGCTGACGGGAGCAATGGCCTCGGCCGGGGCTGAGCTGGTTCACTTTCACCTACCCGAGGGGCTGAGTTTTTACCGCTCCCACCAACCTGACCGATTTGGCGACACGGTGATTGCTCACCGCCCTGTCCTGCAGCAGGTCAACGAGCGCCTGGTGCCCGTAGCCGGCATCGAAGCCGGGCGTCTGGCGATCGCCTATCGCAACGCCTACCCGCTCCTCGATAGCGAGGGAACCCTGCTCGGCAGCGTCGAGATTTCCGTGCCCTTGAGCAACATCTTGCCGGAGCTGGTATCGCTCAGGTCCGGGCGTGAGCATGAGCTTGTTTTGCGCCGCGATGCCGAGGCGCTCGACCGCTGGTCGGAGGCTACAGCGAGGGATGACTGGTTTGGCGCAGACGAGTTGTTTACCGAGCAGGCTTTTGGCGAGGATTCCCGCATCGACCTCGGCGCAAGCGCACAAGCCGTGGCGGCCCGGCTGGCGCAAAATTCCTCGCATCGGCAACAGCTGCTGACCTTGGAGCGGGGAGCCATCACCCTGCGCGCGGAGGGTCAACGGTTTCTGGTTTTGCACCAGAGCGTTCTCGATGCCGGCGGCCAGGCGATCGGCGTGCTGCTGTCCTACGCGCCCGAGCCGGGGCTGACCCGGCTTGCGCGCAACCTCATCCTCAACGTCTTGCTGGCAGTATCTGTCCTGGCGCTGCTGGGGCTGGGAACCTACCGTCTGATTGGTGCCCAGGCGGAAAAACACGAGCAGCGCAGGCGTCTGCAGAAAGCGCATGAAGATGAATTGTTCCGGATCGCCTATTACGATGCCTTGACGGGTCTGCCCAACCGGCTTCTGCTGACCAACCGACTCCAGCGCGCCATGGAAAAAGCTCGTGCCGATGAGGGCTTGCTGGCTGTCGCCATGCTCGATATGGACGCTTTCAAGCGGGTGAATGACCGTTTTGGCGCAGAGATCGGGGATCAATTGCTGATCGAAGCGTCTCGGCGCATGCGGCAACATCTTCCCGATGGCGTGTTGCTGGGCCGGGTCGGCGGGGATGAGTTTGCGTTCGTTTTGACTGATCTTGGTTCGGTCGATGAAAGTGAGCAAATCGCGGGCGGTCTGTTGCGCGCCTTTGACAAGCCCCTTGCGGTCGGGGAGGCAAAACTCCAGCTGTCGATCTCGGCCAGCATGGGGCTGAGTTTTTACCCGCAAGAGACGGAGCTCGATGGCGATCAACTGCTGCGCCAGGCTTCCCGGGCCATGTATCGGGCCAAACTGACCGGCGGCAATCACTACGAGCTGTTTGACGTCGATCGAGAGGTTTCTCAACGCGAGCGCCTGCGCTTTGTGGCCGAGGTGGCGGAGGCCATCGCGGCCAACGAGCTGCGCCTGTACTACCAGCCCAAGGTCAATCTGCGCAGTGGTGAGGTCCTGGGAATGGAGGCCTTGATTCGCTGGCAACATCCGAGCCGCGGGCTGCTGGGCCCGGGTGCCTTTCTGCCCTGGATCGAGCACCACCCGGTGGAAATGGATGTGGGCCGCTGGGTCTTGCGCCAGGCCTTGCTGCAGGCGCGCGCGTGGCAGGCGCAGGGCCTGGTGTTGACGACTGCGGTCAATATTGCCGGAGATCACCTGCAGCATCCCGATTTCGTTCCTGAACTGGCCGCGCTGATGGACGAGTTTGCCGATCTGGCGCCGGGCAGGGTGTCGCTGGAAGTGGTCGAGACCAGCGCGCTGGAAGACATTCAGCGGGTCGGCGAGGTGATCGCCGCCTGTCGCGCCCTGGGAGTGGACTTTGAGCTCGATGATTTCGGCACCGGCTACTCGTCGCTGACCTATCTCAAGGGTTTGCCCGTGGCCGGCCTGAAGATCGATCAGTCGTTTGTCCGCGAAATGTCGGAACATCCGGATGACCTGGCCATTCTGGAGGGTGTGTTGAGCATGGCCCAGCTGGCAGCCTGGGCAACAGGTGATTGTGATCAGCCTCCCGTTCTTGATCCGACCGAGTGCCTTTTCAGCCGGCCGCTGGCTGCTGGATCGCTGCTGCCGGAGGCATCCATTGCCGATGAAATCCATCACGTTCATGACCAGATTCATCGGCTCGGCGAGCGGATTGTCACCCGGCGCCGGGCCGATGCTGAAGCGGACTGCGCTGCCGATTTCGAGCAAGTGGAGCGCACGCGCGATCGATTGCTTGAACTGCTGGATCGGGCCCTGGAGGCGCCAGCCTGATGCGAACAGCCAGCTACTGAGGGAGCGTTTCTGGCCCAACTCTGCTAGATTCCGTTTGGTTCATTGTTTGCTGACTGTCCGGAATCCTTGCCCATGAAGACCATTTTTCAAGCTGTACGCCTGCTTTCGATTTTGTTCGCGCCGCTGTGGCTTGGCGCGCTGGCCGTCGCCCAGACTCCCATCATCCAGCCCGGCGCACCGGGCGAGCCCAGCCGCCAGATCAGCGCTGAGCAGGCCATCGAACTGGCCGGCCTGCGTCATTCGGCGGCCGATGTGCGTTTCATGAGCGACATGATTCCGCACCACCAGCAGGCCCTGGACATGTCGGCACTGGCGCCGGACCGCAGCCAGAGCCATGATCTGCTGGGACTGGCCCGCCGCATCGATACCACCCAGCGCGACGAGATCGAGTTCATGGAGCAGTGGCTGCGCGACCGCGGCGAAGCCGTGCCGGATCGCGACTGGCTGCCGCACGTGGTGCCGGCTGACTCGGCCCATCGTGACCATCACCACGGCAATCACCACGGCCACCATCATGGCGAGCACGGCATGGAAGGCATGGCCACCCCGGAACAGATGGCTGAGCTGGAAGCAGCCACCGGAGAGGCTTTTGATCGGCTCTACCTGGAACTGATGATCGAGCATCACCGCGGGGCGCTGGTGATGGTTGACGATCTCCTCGGTCAGCGTGGTTCGGCCCAAGATCCGGCCCTGTACGAGTTCGCCACCGACGTCAAGAATGACCAGGCCGCCGAGATCGATCGCATGACCGTTATGCTGGCCAGCTACAGCGCCGACCCGCGCGTTGGCCTGGCCGCCGGGTTTCGCGATGCCGGGGAGGCCATCTGGAACCTCGAGCTGACCGCCTCGCTGGCCAAGCCCGAGGGTTTTTTCGACCCGGACAACCCGGCCGCGCTGCCGCCGGAGCGGCTGCGCGAGCTGCAGGGCAAGGAAGCGGAAGAAGACGAGGGTGCCGACGAGCGCTCGCGGCCCGCGCTGCTGGATTTTGCCAACACCGACCTGGCCTTTGCCGGCGACCTGATGGTGGTCGGCAACTACCACGGCTTCAAGCTCTATGAAATTACCGACCCGGACGACCCGCAACTGCTCTCGGCGGTGGTCTGTCCGGGTGGCCAGGGCGATGTCTCGGTGGTCGATGATCTGCTGATTCTGTCGGTGGAGCAGAACCGCGGCCGGGTTGACTGCGGCTTGAAAGGCGTGGCCGATCCAGTCAGTGACGAGCGTTTCCGCGGCCTGCGCATTTTCGACATCAGCGACCGGACGATGCCGGTCCAGGTCGGCCAGGTCCAGACCTGCCGCGGTTCGCACACCCACACCGTGGCCGCCGGGCCGGGTGAAGACGGCCGCCTGATCGTCTACAACTCCGGCACCGCCCCGGTGCGCGAGGAAGAAGAACTGCCTGGCTGCATCGACGAGTCGCCCTGGCGCGACGAAGGCACGGCGCTGTTTCGGATCGATGTCATCGAGATCCCGGTCGAGCGTCCGCAGGATGCCCGCATCATCCACAGCCCGGCGGTGTTCGCCGACCCCGAAACCGGTATTCTTGCCGGCCTGTGGGAGCGCGGTGATCACGGCCCCGGTACCCAGACCTCATCGGAAACCAACCACTGCCACGACATCACGATTTTCCCCGAGTTAAACCTCGCTGCTGGCGCCTGTTCGGGCAACGGCATCCTGTTCGATATCTCCGACCCGGTCAACCCGGAACGCATCGACGCGGTGGTCGATCCGGGCTTTGCCTACTGGCACTCGGCGACCTTCAACAACGACGGCACCAAGGTGATTTTCACCGACGAGTGGGGCGGCGGCACCCGGCCGCGCTGCCGCGCCTCCGACCCGCTTCACTGGGGCGCCAACGCGATCTACGAGATCGTCGACAACCGCCTGGTCTTTCGCAGCTACTACAAGATGCCGGCGCCGCAAACCGAGCAGGAAAACTGCGTCGCCCACAACGGCTCGCTGATTCCCGTCCCGGGGCGCGACATCATGGTCCAGTCCTGGTACCAGGGCGGGATTTCGGTGTTCGACTTTACCGACACCGCCAACCCGACCGAAATCGCCTTCTTCGACCGCGGCCCGATTGACGAGGAGGCACTGGTCACCGGCGGTTTCTGGTCGGCGTACTGGTACCGCAACCGCATCTTTGGTACCGAGATCGTCCGCGGGGTAGACGTGTTTTCGCTGCTGCCCGGCGAGGCGCTGAGCGCTGACGAAATCGCGGCGGCTTCGCTGTTTGATCCCGACGACACGTTCAACCCGCAGCAACAGTACCGGGTGCAATGGCCGGCTGAGCCGGTTGTCGCCCGTGCCTACCTCGACCAGCTGGCGCGGGGGTCGCACCTGGATCAGGACCAGCATTCGCTCATTATCGAAATGCTCGACCAGGCGGAAGCGGCCAACGGCCGATTCGATCCGGCGCTGGTTTCCGCCCTGACCGAACAAGCTGATAACCTGTTGCTGCTTGGTCGTGGTCGAACCGGCATCACTGGCACAAGACTGCTGGCGCTGGGCGAAGTGCTTGACGGCCTGGCCGAGGCGGGCCGGGGCAATAACTGAAGCTGCCGCCAAGGCGCCTGATTCCAACGCTGGATGCATACACCGGGACCGCATCCGTCTACCAAGGATTGATCATGCAGGAACTGTCTGAAAACCGACGCTTTGAGCCGAAGCACTACAACCGCAAAGGTCACCTGAAAAAGAGTTTCTACAACAAAGAGCTGCGCCGCTTGCAGCTGGAGCTGGTCAAGCTGCAGCACAGCGTGGTCGAAACGGGCCGGCGCGTGGTCATCGTGTTCGAGGGCCGTGATGCGGCCGGCAAGGGCGGTGTGATCAAGCGCATCACCGACATGACCAACCCGCGCATTGTCCGCACCGTGGCCCTGGGTGTGCCGTCGGACCGGGAAAAGACCCAGTGGTATTTCCAGCGCTATGTCGAGCACCTGCCGGCGGCCGGCGAGATCGTGCTGTTCGACCGGTCCTGGTACAACCGCGCCAACGTCGAGCGGGTCATGGGTTTTGCCACCGAAGAGCAGGTGCAGTGTTTTCTGCAGACCTGTCCGGAGTTCGAGCATATGCTGGTTCGCGAAGGCATTCAGTTGCTGAAATACTGGTTTTCGGTCAGCGAGCGCGAGCAGGAAAAGCGGCTCAAGGCGCGGGTCGAGGATCCGGTCAAGCGCTGGAAGCTTTCACCCATGGACATCAAGTCGCGCTCGCGCTGGGCCGAGTATTCGCAGGCCAAGGACGAGATGGTCAAATATACCGATACTGAAGTTGCGCCCTGGCGCTTTGTCGACGCCGACATCAAGCGCCATGCCCGGCTCAACTGTATCGCCCATATCCTCCAGCAGATCCCCTACCGCGATGAGCCACCACCGGCCCCGGAACTGCCGCGGCGCAAATGGGCCGACGATGCCGACGAGCGGGTCCCAAAACCGGTGGAATCGTACGTGGAACGGCTGTATTGACCTTACCGGGTTGGTGCAGATGTCATGCAGTTAGCATCGCGGCGGGAATGACCCCGACGCCGTCCCGGCGGCGGTACGCTTCCGGGCCGGTGTGGATGACCAGGGTGTCGAGCAGGTCATCGCCGATTCGATCCTTCAGCCAAAGCAGGTGGCGGACGTCATCATCGGAAACACTGCGGCTGAGTTTGACTTCGATGGCCAGTACCCGGCGGTCGGCGCGTTCTACGATCAAATCGATCTCTCGCTGTCCGCCGTGCAGGCGCAAGTGGCGTAGTCGGGCTTCATTGGCCTGGGCATAGACTCGAAGACTGAGTGTAACCAGTGACTCGAATAGCCGGCCCAGCAGTGAGCCACCGCGGACAATTCGCGGGCTGGTTTCAGCGCCACTCAAAAGCGCGTTGCCATCCAGGCCAAGCAGACGAACGGCCAGGGCGGGATCGGCCAGATGGTGCTTGGGCGCCTGCGCCAGCCGATTCAGATCGTTGTGAGTCGGGTGCCAGGCCGGGACAGGATCGAGAATCCAGAGGCGTACCAAGGCATCGTGCCAGGGTTGGGTCGTCGTCTTTGCCGGTTTGTCACCCTCACCGCTGGTAGCAGCATCCCGTATGGTCTCGAAACTGGCCGTGGTTGCCGTGGCAGCGGCATAGGCAGTCAGCCAGCGTCGCAGTGTTTCGGGGCGGCGCACTGACAGTCCTTGTTCCTCGAAGTCCCGCTCAATGATTCGGTGCAGATAACCGTCAAGCTGTGCGCGTAATCCACGCCCCGAGTAGTGGCGCAGCCCCGGCAGTCCGGATTGCACGATTTCATCGACATAGTCGCTCAGGCTCGCATCGCACTGTCCGCTCAGTGCATGTCGCTTGCCCTGTAGTAACTCGCTCAGGCTGATCGTTGCAGATTCTGGCCGTCGCTCCGCGAGAGACAGCGGCCGCATTCGCGTGGTCACGATACGACCCGCCCCGGAGTGCGTGGGCGCCTTGCGGGGGCTGGCCGAACCGGTCAGCAGGAACTTCGAGGGCTGGCTGCCGGTGTCCACGGCGCGGCGGACGATATCCCAGACAGCCGGTGTGCGCTGCCATTCGTCGATCAACAGAGGCGGTTTGCCGCCCAGCACCCGAGCCGGATCGGCCTCGATGATTTCGCGTTGCGCGGGCTCGTCGAGTTCGTAGCAGGTGTTCGCACGGCGCCGAGCGGTTTCTGTCTTGCCGACGCCCTTGGCGCCTTCAAGAGAGATTGCGGGCAACTGCGGCAACAGTTCATCAAGCTCATCGTCGACGATACGCTTGAAATACTCCCCGGGCACGAAACCTCCTCGCAGCGTTGCTACGCTGCCGTCTATCGCGATTCTACGCTACCATATCGCGCATTTCTACGCTACTATTTCTCAAGAGTACAACCTCCGTCCTCGCATCGATCCACGCTCACGAAGGTTTGGCTGCCCGGTACGACAATAAGGGCTCGTCCAACTTGCTGGATTGGCCGTGACCCATTTCCCGGAACCGCTGGAGCTGTTTCCGCCGTCGCGCGCGGCTGCCCTCGACCGATTGGCCGAGTTCGTTCCACGCGCCGGCCGAAGTTATGCGGCTCAGCGCAACGCCGATCCCGGTCCGGGACGCAAGCCCAACGTCTCCATGCTCTCGCCCTACCTGCGCCACCGCCTGCTCACCGAGCATGAGGTGATTGCTGCGGTTCTGGAGCAGCACAGCGCCAACCAGGCCGAGAAATTCATCCAGGAGGTGTTCTGGCGCACCTACTGGAAAGGCTGGCTGCAGATGCGGCCGAAAGTATGGATGGACTTTCTGGCCGAGCGCGATGCGGATCGAAGCCGCGCACAAAGCAACTCGGGCCTGGCCCGGGCGCTGGATCAGGCGGAGTCAGGCCGCACCGGCATCGATTGTTTCGACGACTGGGCCCGGGAACTGGTCGCGACCGGCTACCTGCACAACCACGCCCGCATGTGGTTTGCCTCGATCTGGATCTTTACCCTCAAACTACCGTGGGCGCTGGGGGCGGACTTTTTCCTGCGCCACCTGCTCGACGCGGATCCGGCCTCCAATACCTTGAGCTGGCGCTGGGTGGCCGGTATTCAGACCCGCGGCAAGACCTACCTGGCCCGGCCCGACAATATTGAGAAATACACCGATGGCCGCTACCGCCCAACCGGCCTGGCTCAGCAGGCCGACCCGATTCGGGATGAAGCGCCTTATCCGCGCCAGCGGCTGGAAAAACTGCCCGCAGTCCCGAGCGACCGGCCGGCGTTGCTGCTGGCCCACGGCGATGATCTGGGCGCACAGGCTGTTCTGGAATCCGGGCTGGATCTGCGCGCCGCCCTGGTGGTGGCCGGTGGCCATGGCCAAAGCCCCTGGCCGTTCGGCGACAAGGCGCAGTCTTTTGTTCGGGCCGCCTGCGCCGATACCGCCACAGAGCTGGGAGAGCGCTTGAAGGTGATGGTTGGAAGGATTGATCGGCTGGAAGCTGAAACGATCGCCGAGCGAGCCCGGCAGGCCGGTGTCGAGATCGTTGTCACACCGGAAGCGCCGGTCGGTCCGCTGGTCGCTGGTCTGGCCCAACTGGAGATGGCGCTCGGCGAAAACGGCATCACCCTGCAGCGCGTGCGCAGCGCCTGGGACGAGCAGGCCTGGCCGCACGCGGTCAAGGGCTTCTTCCCCTTCAAGCAAAACATTCCCAAGCTGCTGGAGCAAGCCAGTCTGATCTGATCAGAGCGCGATCGAGACCAGCACCAGCCAGCCGAGCAGGCGTGCACGTCGGACCAGCAGGTCGGCTTGCCCTGCGATGCGCTCGGCGCGCTGTTTCAAGCCATCCGGGATTGAAGGCGGATTCATGACAGCGTAAACCACGAAACCGGTGATCGATATACTGACGGTCGTTTTCGAATAAATGGTAATCGTCGATGGCGCTGTTCTCCACTTTCACGCGGTACCTGTTGGCCGCGCTGATGATTCCCGTGATGACTGTTTTCGGTCTGGCTCAAGCCGGCTCGGATGTGATTGACAACGGCCAAGTCGCACCCATTGCCCTGATCACCGGTTCTACCCGCGGCCTGGGGGAAGAGCTCGCGCTCCGGTTGGGCGGGCTGGGCTATCACGTTATCGTCCATGGCCGCAGCGTCGAGCGCGGCGAGGCGGTGGTGGCGGCGATTGTCGAGGCGGGCGGTCGTGCCGAATTCCTGCGCGCTGATTTTCTGTCGCTGGATGAAGTCCGGGCACTGGCCGACGGCGTGCTGGCCGATTTCGATCGTCTCGATCTGCTGGTCAACAACGCCGGCATCGGTTCTGACGAGGACGGCCGACTGGTCTCGGAAGAAGGGTACGAGGCCGTGTTCCAGGTCAACTACCTCGCTCACTTCCTGCTGACCGAGAAGCTGTTGCCGTTGCTCATCGACAGCGCCCCGGCGCGCATTGTCAATGTCTCATCCGCTGCCCAGGCGCCGATCGACTTCGACGATGTCATGCTCGAGCGCTGGCAGCCGGATGGCCGCGAGATCGGCCGGCCCTATGCCCAGAGCAAGCTGGCGCAGGTTCTACACACCTACGATATGGCCGAACGGCTGGATGGCACCGGGGTTGTCATCAACGCCCTGCACCCGGCGACGTTCATGGATACCTACATGGTCCGTCGCGCCGGCATCGAGCCGCAGACCGATGTCGATGAAGGCGCCGATCGCACCATGCAGCTGATCACCGACGAGGTCGGCAGCGGTCACTACTTTCGCGATGGCGCGCCGACACGCGCCCACGAGCAGGCCTACGACGAACAAGCGCGCGCGCAGCTGCGCCAGATCAGCCTGGAACTGGTTGGCTTGGCCGACTGAGCCGTGGTCCCCTAGAGGTGGCGCAGTACATCCATGGAACCGTGCAAAACACGGATGATCAGGATGCCCTGTTTTTCAGGCTTGTAGAAGATGGCGTGGGATTGATGCTCAAACCGGCGTAAGTAGGGCTGGATATATTCAGCGCTGCGGCCCATCCCCGGCGATTTGGCCAGCATCGAAAAGCAGCGACTCAGGGCGTCACGGTACATCCGTGACTGAGCAATACCGAAGGTCTGAATGGTGTAGTCGGCGACGTTCGCCAAATCCTCCCTGGCGCGCTTGGACAGCCGGTAATCAGGCATGCTGGTTTTGATGACGCGTTTCGGCGTCCTGCCAGATTTCCTCCAGCGTATCGTCGCTGATGCCGCTGTCCAGTCCCTCCTGGATGGCGGCTTTCAGGGCAATCAGCTTCTCGCGCTCCGCCTGGTCCTTGCGGATCAAGGCACGGAGATATTCGCTTTCATTGGTGAAATCACCACTGGCAATCTGCGCCTTGATCCATTCTTCCTGTTTTTCAGTCAGCGTGATGGTTTTTCGAATAGCGGCCATGTCGGTTACTTGGGTCATCAATAATCATACTATCGGCAGCTTACCATGCCCAGAACAAGTGCTAACCAAACCCCGGCGCCTCGTGCTGCGACCGCGCGCTGAATGCGTGATGCTCGATTGAGTGTAATTCGAACCTTTCGTCGGGCTTGGTCTACAGTGTATTCATGCTTGATCCGAAGTTGGAGCATTCGCGCAGATCCCGGCCCCGCCTGCCGCTGCCGCTGAAGCTGGCTTTTACCGCCTGGGTGTTGGTCTGGGCACCCTCGATCATCACCTTGCTGGGGCCGCAGAATTTTTTCTGGATCTGCAACCTGGCCAATTTTCTGATCCTGATCGGCCTGTGGACGGAAAGCCGCCTGCTGTTGTCGATGCAGTGGCTGTCGGTCGCACTGATCGGGTTTTTCTGGGGCATCGACGTCGGTATGGCCTGGTTGACCGGTGTGCATCCGATCGGTGGCACCGCCTACATGCTGGACCCGGACTTTCCGGTCGCGGCCAAACTCCTGTCCTTTTACCATCTGGCGCTGCCCGTGATCAGCGGTTTTGCCGTTTATCGCCTGAGCTATGACTCGCGCGCCTTGCCCTGGCAGGCTGGCCTGATCGCACTGCTGGTGCCATTGAGCTGGTGGCTGACTGACCCGGAGCGCAACGTCAATATGGTCCATGTGCCGCTGGGGCTGGATCAGATTGACTGGCCGGCCCTGATCTATCTGCTGCTGCTGGTGCTGGCCTGGGTCGTGATTCTGCTGCTGCCCGTGCACGCCCTCAGTCAATGGCTGCAGCGGCGCGGCCAGGTGGAATGAGGCCGGCGTGATCCTGCCTTGTCGGGAGCGCGCCGGTTCAGGAGTTCGGCGCGCTCATCACCGGCGAGCTCGCCAAGCCCTGGCTTTCGGCGATCAGCTTGAAGGCGATGTGGTATTTGAAGATGTTGCTGACGTATTCGACTGTCTCGCGGCCGATCACCCGGGCAGCGATGTATTCGACATTGTCGAACCAGACGTTGGGATCCAGGCCCTCGGCTTCAGCGGTTCGGCGCATTTCCCGTACCCGGCGCGGACCGGCGTTGTAGGAGGCCAGGGCAAACAGAAGCCGATTGTCCTCATCCATGGGTTCGTCTGCGTAGTAGCGGTCGATCATCCAGCGCAGGTAGCGCGCGCCAGCCTGGATGTTGCTGGAGAGATCGGAAATGTCGTCGATGCCCATTTGCTCGGCCGTTGTTGGCAGTAACTGCATCACGCCGACCGCGCCGGCCGCGGAGCGGGCGTCCTGGTTCAGACGGGATTCCTGGTAGCCCTGGGCAATCAGCAACAGCCAGTCCAGGTCGTATTCGCTGCCGTAGTGCTGGAACAGATCAGCCATGCGACGGAAGCGGGCTGTTTGCTGCTCGCGGCCTTCTTCCAGAACCCAGCGGGTGTCCTGCAGGAAGCGCTCGAAGGTGACATTGCCAAACAGCGTGCCGGCCCGATGGGTGTGCAGGAACTGGTCCAGCACTGCTTTCAGTTCCGGACTGTCGGGACGCACGGCGAAGGCAATGTCGGCGGCTTCGCGCAGCGCGAGGTCTTCATGGACAATCAGATCGGGCAGTACGCGGGCCCAGAACTCGGCCAGGTAGTCATCGGCCACGGCGTGATCAACCAGCCCGGCGTTGACCATTTCCAGAACGTCGCCGACTTCGAAATGCGCCGGGGCCGGCTCCAGATGCATCAGGGCCAGGCCGCGTGCCCGGAAATTGCGGTTGAGTTCGGTCAGGCTTTCGAAGAAACTCGAGTCCGGCCGAACGAAGATGGTGCGACCTGCCAGGTCGTCGAGGGTGGCGACTGATTCTGCTGCCGGGCCGGACACCAGGATCTCGCGCACCTCGCGCGCCAGCGGCTCGGTGAAACTGACCCGCGCGGCGCGGGTCTCGGTAATGGTCAGGTTCGCGGCAATGACATCCCCGCGCCCCTCAAGCAACCACGGAATCAGACGGTCGCGGGTTACCGGAACGTACACCACGCTCACCCGCAGATGTCCTAGTTCAAGACGTTCGTTCAGAAAGTCCTCGAAGGCCTCCATGAAGGCATGCGACAGGCCGCGCTGACTGCCGCGCCCATCCACGAAAAAGAAGGTGCGACTGTACGGAACCAGGGCCCTGATCTGGCGACGCTCGATCATGCCGTCCAGGTCGCCGTGCCAGGTGCCCACCAGCGGACCGGCGAAATCGGCCAGTTCATCGGGCTGTGCGTCATCGCGGCCGCAGCCGGTCAACAGCAAGCCCAAGGCGATCAGGCCGCTGATCGCGATCGCGCTCAGCTTGTATCGGCCGATCGTCATGACTCCCCGTCGGACAGGCCGAACTGCTGGAGCAGGAACTCTGCCTCCCGGCGTGCGTAGAACAGTCGATTCGAGAGTTGGCGCCAGCCATGGCCTTCATCCCGGAAACGGATGTAAGGCGCGTCGATGCCGTTGGCGCGCAGGGTACGAACCATCACCTCGGTTTCGTAGATTTCGACGCGTCGGTCGTTGACCCCGTGCGAGTAGAGCACCGGCACGTTGATCTGATCGGCCTGGCGGATCGGCGAGTAGATGGTGTAGAACTCCTGCCAGCGCTCTTCGCGAATATCACCATATTCAATGATGTCGGAGGCCTTGAGCGCCGGCGAGGCGACTTCCAGTGCGGTGACCCAGTCGGCCACGCCGAACAGTGACACTCCGGCAATGAAATGCCCCGGATGGTTGGCCAGCACGGCGTTGACCGCGTAGCCGCCATACGAGCCGCCGCGCACGATCGCCCGGTCAGCATCGACCCGGCCGTCTTCGCGGAAGAACGCCAGCATGTCGACCAGGTCGCGGATGCTGTCGAGGCGTTTTTCCTGATCATCCAGGGTGACGTAGGTATGGCCGAAGCCGGTCGAGCCGCGGATGTTGGGGCGGAACACGGCAATGCCGCGGCCGAGCAGGTACTGGACCGCGCCGTTGAAATTGACCACCGACTGCGAAGTGGGGCCGCCATGGACGTCAAACACTACCGGCGGCGGGCCGTCGTCAAGGCGGGCATCTGCGCGCGGCAGATAGAGCAGGCCCTGCAGCATCACGCCGTCCCGAGCTTCGATGCGGACCGACTCTGGCTGAACCAGGCGTTCTGGATCGAGGCCGGCCAGGTTGGCCGTCCACAGAGTCTCGGCCTGACCTGCGGCCAGGTCCCACAGCCACAAATCGCCGGGGGTGGACCAGCCGTTGACCACCAGGGTGGCCAGCGGACTACCGGACGGGCAAGACAATGAGTAGACGCCTTCGGGCACATCGGGCGTGGCAAGAGCGCGGTCGGTGTGGAGGTCGCGACCGTGCAGGCGGAAAAAGCCGTCTTCGTTGCTAGTCCAGAGCAGGAAGCGGTTGTTTTCACCGCATAACCGGACGTTGTCGATGTCGTGGTCGAGCTCTACCAGCACTTCGACTTCGTTGCTGGAGATTTCACGGCGAACGAGAGCACGGAACTCCCGGTCTTCGTTGGAGGTGTGAAAGACGTGCTCCCCGTCGGTCGTCCAGGCGAAGCCGCCGCTTTGGGTATTGGCTCGGCGCTCGGGTTGGGATAGCGTGGTGACATCACCTGATTCGATATCGACCCGGAACAGGTTGTTGGAGTCCTCGCCGACGGCTTGCGTCATCAGCAATGATTTCCCGTCGGGGGCGATCGAGCGCGGCCAGAAGGCGAACTCGCCCTCGAAGATCATGCGCTGCTCCCCGGTTTCCAGGTTGCGGACATAAATATCGAAATCCAGACCGTTGCGCTCGGTCGAGGCAAACACGATGTGCTGGTCGTCCGGCAACACGCCGCCAAAGGCGCGGAAGGCCCCGGGCAGTGCGGGCACCAGCTCGGCCTCGTGTTTGCCGTCGACGCTGATGCGGAAATAGGCCTCCTGTTCGTCGCCGGCGTTGTCGGCCCCGTACACCAGGCTCTCGCCATTGGGCGCCCAGCGAAAAAAGGTGATGCCGTTGCCGAAGGTCAACTGGCGGGCCTGCCGGCCATCAGTGGGAACCAGCCACAGCTGGGGCTGGCCGGTGACGGACTTTGATACGGCAACGTAGTCCCCGTTTGGCGACAGGCGCGCGCCGGATACCCCCTGGACCAGCAGAAAGCGGGCGATATCGGCCGGGTACTCGCCGGCCAGGCCGATGCGGATCGGTTCGGCAACCGGCTCGATCGCCTCGAGGTTTTCGTCCGGGCCTTCGCCGGGGCCGGGCTGGGCCAGTAGCGGACCGCCAAGAACTAGAGCGAGGGCGCCGCACATCAGCGGCGTGGTGCGAATCAGATGCTTGTACATGGGAACTCCAGGGCCGGATCATGTCCGCCCGATACAGGAAACGAACTGACATTCTAATCGCCCTGCCGAGCCAGGCAAGTGGCCTTTCGTCAGACCGAAAACCGATGTCAGGCTGTGCAGCGCCGCTGCTGGCAGACCAAGAGGCCCATCAGCAGCATCAACAGCGTTAGCAGCATGAGCGCAATGGATCCCAAGGCCGGGACTGGCACAGGCTCCGGCTCGGGTTCGGGCAGGGGAAGATCCACGGTCGTCGTGGCGACATCGGTGACCCTGTCACCCTGCGGATCGAGGGCGGTGGCGGTGGCGGCGCTCGTCAACGTGCCGGCGTCCAGATCGGCCTGGGTCAGGACGTAGGTGGCCTCGCAGGTCACGCTGTCGTCAACCGGCAAGTCTCCGCTGCCGCAGAGCAGCGGCGCATCCAGCAATGGGTCGTTGATCGTGGCGTCACTGAGCGTCGCCTCACCGGTGTTGGTGATGGTGTAGCTGAGCGTAACGATCTCACCAACCGCGATCACGGCGGGGGCGCTGGCGGTTGTGCCCAGTACAATCGCATCGACCGGGTCAATGATCGTGGTGACGGTGCTGCTATCGGTAACGACGGTGCCGGTCGGCGATTGGGCCGGCGCTTATACTTCCTATACTCGTCGTTTCAGATGATTCGCAGGGTGATGGCCTTGAGTACGGCGCGGGTGCGGTCGCGGGTGTCGAGCTTGGAGAGAATGTCGGAGACGTAGTTCTTGACCGTGCCCTCGGCCAGGTGGATGGTGCGGGCGATTTCCTTGTTGGAGTAGCCGCCGGCCAGCAGGCGCAGGATGGCCACTTCGCGCTCGCTGAAGGTGTCCGTTGGCTTGCTGTCGTCGTGATAGGCGTAGCGCTGGCGTACCGGGTCGGTGGAGACCGGCTGCAGCAGCGAACGGCCGGCGAGAATGTCGCGGATCGCCGCCTCCAGATCTTCCGGCGAGATGTCTTTCAGCAAGAAGCCCTGGGCGCCGGCATCGACGGCCGCCAGCAGCAGTTCGTGGTCGTCGAAGGTGGTCAGCAACAGCACCGGCAAATCGGGCTTTAGCGTGGCCAGGCGGCGGGTCAACTCGATGCCGTCCATGCCAGGCATGCGGATGTCCGAGATCACCAGATCGACGTCCTGGTCGTCGAGAGCGGCCAGCAATTCGCTGCCGGAGCGCGCATCAACCACCACCGCTACGCCGGCCATGTCATCCAGCAAGGACTTCAGGCCCTTGAGCACCAGCGCCTGGTCATCGGCCAGGGCGATGCGCGTGGTCATGCGTCCAACGCCTTTGGCAGACTGGCGGTAATCTGCAAACCACCGCGCGGCGACGGGGCCAGGTCAAAGCTGCCGCCCAGTGATTCGATGCGCTCGCGCATGCCGGTCAATCCGTTGCCGGGCTTGACCGGCCAGGCGGCCGACCCATCGTCTTCCAGCGCCAGCGCAATGGTGTCGTTCTGGTCGCTCAAGCGCACCCACAGGCGGCAGGCGGGCCCGTGGCGGGCGGCATTGGTAAGGGCTTCCTGAACCAGCCGAAGCAGTGCCTCGGCCTGCTCGGTGCGCGCCAGTTTCAGGCCCGGTTCGATGTCCAGTTCAAGCACCGGGCGCGGAAAAGGCTGGGCCAACTGCTGGATGCCGCGGCCAAGATCCACGCCGTCACCCGCCCGAAGTTGGCGGACCACGCCGCGAATATCGCCCAGCAGTTCATCGGCCAACTGGCTGGCCTGGTGCAAGCCTGGGTCAGGCTCGTCCGTGCCGAAGCGCGCGCTCTGGCGAAGGTTCATTTTCAGCGCGGTGAGTTTGTGGCCGGCGATGTCGTGCAGTTCTCGCGACAGGCGCAGCCGTTCCTGGTCGCGCACTGCCTCATCCAGCAAGTAGCGGGTGGCCAGCAGGTGGGCGTTGACCGCCCGCAGGTCTTCGGCCATCGACTCGGCCTGTCGGGCGTAGTGCAGCAGCAGCGCGGCAAATATCTGAAACGACCCGTAGGCCGACACCGATACCAGCACCCACGACCAATCGGCCTGCCAGCGCCAGCGCATCAGGCCGGCAAAGATCAGGTTCACGGCCAGCAGGGGCGCCATCACACGCGCGCCCGGGAAACGGGCGGCCAGCATGGTGGCCAGCAGGATCAGCAGAATGGGGCTGCTCCCGGAGCGCCCGAGCCCGATCAAACCCAGGGCGCTGATCGCCAGCAGAAACAGACTGGCGTCACTCAGCCAGGCTGGCGTTGCATGCTCGCTGAGCAAGGCCCACAGCCAGGCCAGGCTGAAGGAGCCCAGCAGCATCAAGGTCAGCGTTCCCAGGTTGTCGCCGGGCAACCCCAGCCCGCCGGTGACGCCCAACCAGACGGCCACCAGCGCCACGTAGGATGCCAGTGCCAGCGGCTTGAACAGGTCGGCCAGTGGCGACTGCAGCGCAGGCATGTTCAACAACCAACGCTCACGCGATGGCGAAGGCAGGCGAGCGGCATGGTGGGGCTGGGATGCATAGGGGCTGTTATAGGCCGATGCCGGCTGGCTGGCAAGGCCGCCGGCGCAATTGGTGACTTCTGGCACCCGGCCTGGCTGACTTCTGGCACCTGATGGCCGTCCCAGGGAAGCCGATGATGAACACCACGCTCATCATCGACTGAAAGGACCGCCATGAACGCCTCGCTCTTGCAAGCCGCCTTTGCCCAACCGCATGCCTGGATGGGCGCGCTGGCGCTGATCACGTTCTGGACAGCCGCGCTGGCGCGCAAGGGCAGCCAGACCCATCGCTATGCCGGCCGGCTATTCCTGGTGGCCATGCTGGGTATTCTGCTCACGGCCCTCCCGCTGACCGTGGCAACCTGGTTGCGCGGTCAGGTCGTTTTTGCCACTTTTCTGGCCTACCTGGTCATTCTGGTTGCCGTGAACTGCCTCAACGCCTGGCGGGCCATTCGCTTCCGATCCGACTTTGCAGGCTATATCAACCCGGGTTTCCGGATTGGAGCCCTCGTGCTGGGCCTGTCCGGGCTCGGCGTGATGGTCGTCGGCGCATTCCACGGCGCGATCGTTCTCATGGCCTTCGGCCTGGTCGGGCCATTGACGGCCTGGCAATCCCTACGGCTGATTCGGCGTGGCCCGGATGACCGCCAGTGGTGGTTGCGCAGCCACTTCGGCGCCATGATCGGCAACGGCATCGCCACCCATATCGCGTTTTTCCAGATTGGCCTGGTCCGCCTGTTTGCCGATCTGGGCTCGGCCTGGATCATCCACATCGCCTGGCTCTTGCCGCTGGTGATTGGGATCATCGCCAGCGTCATCCTGGGCCGACGATACCGACCGGCTACAACCAGCCCTGCTGGCGGGCCAGTCGATAGGCCTCGATTCGGTTGGCGGCGTGCAGTTCGTTGATCGCCTCGGACAGGTAGTTGCGCACCGTGCCTTCGGCCAGGTGCAGTTGCTGGCTGATGGCACGGTTGCTCAAACCCTCGCCGGCCAGGCGCAGAATCTGGCGCTGGCGGTCGCTCAGGGGGTTCTGGCCATCCCAGGCGCTCAGCGCCAGTTCCGGGGCAATCACCCGCTCGCCGCGGGCGATGCGCCGCACGGCATCGGCCAGTTGCTCGGCCGGGGTGTCTTTCAACAGGTAGCCGCGCACGCCAGCCTCAAGCGCGCGCCGCAGGTAACCGGGTCGGCCGAAGGTGGTCACGATGGCCACGCGAATGTCGGGAAAGCGCTGGCCCAGTGCCTCGGCCAGTTCCAGGCCGGTCAGGCGCGGCATTTAGATATCGGTCAGCACCAGGTTGATGTCCGGGTCGTCATTCAGCCGATCGAGCGCGGCCTGCCCGTCGCCGGCGGTGGCCACCACTTCGATGTCGTCTTCCAGGCCCAGCAGTGCGGCCAGCGCCCCCAGCACCAGGCCCTGGTCCTCGGCGATCAGCACGCGGATCATGCGCTCGATCCTCCCGGCAGGCGGGCCTGGATCAGGCGCCGGTCCGGATCAAGGTGGAACAGCCCGCCCAGGGCCTCGATGCGTGCGCGCATGCCGTCGATTCCGCCGCCTTCGGGCCGGATCCGGCCGCCCCCGTCGTCGCCAATTTCCAGCACGAGCTCAGCGTCCGCTATCGGGCGAGTCAGGTAAATCCAGCAACGGTGGGCGCGGGCGTGGCGGATGATGTTGGTGACGGCCTCGCGAATGACCAGGGTCAGCACTGCCTCGGTTTGTGCGTCCAGGGCCAGGGACTT
>PXBD01000077.1 GCA_003565625.1 Gammaproteobacteria bacterium | reverse complement strand
GATAGTCTTCAGTTGCATCCCGGCCTCCGTGCTCTGCTTGATGGTTGCTTGACACTTCCATCTTCTCAGAGCCAGAGCCGGGATGCTCCTTTACAACAGCACTCGGGGCGCTCGAGAGCACGCTGTCTCAGACGAAATCATGACTCCCCGACCCACAAATTCTGCGGAGGAGCCGGAAAATCAGCAGGGAGTGCAAGTTGTCAGCTCAGACAGCGGCGATGATTCTGATAATGACGATTGATGCCGCAGCAGACTGACGCTCGGTCAGGGCCGTCCTGCTAAACTGCCGCGTTCACGCAAAGAGGCACAGACGCCAGCATGCAAGTCGGCACGGAGAAGCGCGCGCTGCTGCTCGCCCTTGGGGCTGTGCTGCTGTGGTCTACGGTGGCGACAGCGTTCAAGCTTTCGCTGGAACACCTGGCGCCAATCCAGTTGCTGGCTTGGGCCAACCTGGCTGCGGTGCTCACGCTGGCTGGGTTGCTGTTGGTCACCGGACGGTTCGGCCAGGTGCTGCGGGGTAGCCGGCGCGATTATCTGCGTTCGCTCGGGCTGGGGTTGATCAACCCGCTGGCCTATTACATCGTCTTGTTCGAGGCCTACGATCGGCTGCCGGCCCAGGAGGCCCAGCCGCTGAACTATACCTGGGCGTTCACGCTGGCGATCCTGGCCGTACCCCTGCTCAAGCAGCGCCTGACCCGGGCCGATATCATCGGAGGTCTCGTGGCCTATTCCGGGGTCTGGGTAATTGCAACGCGCGGACAAATCCTGGCGCTGGAATTCGCCAATCCGGTTGGCGTTGGTCTGGCGTTGGCCAGCACCATTCTCTGGGCGCTGTACTGGATTTACAGCACGCGCGACCAGCGAGACCCACTGGTCGCGCTGTTTTGCAACTTTACGCTGGCTTTGCCTTTCGTGCTGCTGGTGTGCGCATTGACCGCGGGGCTGGGCCTGCCGGACTGGCGCGGGCTGGCTGGTGCGGCCTATGTTGGGGTGTTCGAAATGGGGCTTGCGTTTGCGCTCTGGCTCGGAGCGATGCGACTCACCCAGAGTACCGCTCGAATCAGCAACCTGATTTTTCTATCCCCCTTCTTGTCGCTGTTTTTTATCCGCGCGTTTGTTGGTGAAACCATTCTGCCGTCTACCTGGATCGGCCTGGTGCTGATCGTGGCCGGCCTGGCCCTGCAGCAGGGGCTGCGGCCATGCATCCGGAATCTGCCGTGAGCCTCGCCCGGGTCAGGCAACACATCGACGCCAGGCGTTCGGCACACCTGGCCGCGCTGCAGCGCCTGGTGGCGCAAAAAAGCATCAGCAGTCGCAACGAGGGGGTGGTGGAGTGTGCGCAACTGTTGCGGGATTTGATGGCCGCCGGCGGCATCGAGGCCGAGTTACTCCCCACCGCCGGTCAGCCGTTGGTGTTCGGCCAGGTGCGCGCGGGCGCCGATCAGCCAAGGCCAACCGTACTGTTTTACGGGCACTACGATGTCCAGCCACCCGGGCCACCCGAAAAGTGGACCAGCCCGCCATTCGAACCCACGGTGCGTAATGGTCGCCTGTACGGCCGCGGCACGGGCGACAACAAGGGTCAGTTGCTGGCCCACGTACTGGCGGTGCAGGCCTGGCTGGAAGTTGCCGGCGATTTACCGGTCAACGTCAAGTTTTTGTTTGAAGGCGAGGAAGAGATCGGCAGCCCGTCGCTGGCGCCCTTCGTGGCCGCACACCGTGAGTTGCTCGCCGCCGATCTGGTCCTGACCGCCGATGGTCCGATGCACGAAAGCGGCGCGCCGCTGGTGGTGTTTGGCGTGCGCGGGGTAATGAATTTCGATCTGCACCTGCAGACTTCAATCACGGATCACCATTCCGGCAATCGCGGCGGGGTCATCGCCGATGCAGCCTGGGAGATGGTGCAACTGCTCGGAACCATGCTGGATGCCGATGGCCGGATCACCATTGACGGCTTTTACGACGATGTGATCACTCCATCCGAATTCGAGACCGGGCTACTGACGCGGCTGCCGTTTGACCCGGACCAGCTGGCCCGGGTGTACGGGGTCGCTGCGGTGCGCCAGCCGGCCACGGCCTTCTACCAACACCTGATGTTTCAGCCCACCCTGACCATCAACGGTCTGAGCAGCGGGCACGTGGGCGAAGGAACGCGCAACATCATCCCATCCAGCGCCACGGCCCGACTGGAGGTACGGCTGGTCGCCAACCAGGATCCAGAGGACCTGATCGACAAAATTCAGGCCCACGTCGACCGCTTCAACCGCGACGTGCGCCTGACCCGCCGCGAGGAAGACATGCATCCTTCGCGCACTTCGGCCGAGCTGCCGGTCTCTCAAGCAGTGATTGCCGCGGTGGCGAAAGGCTTCGGCCGCGAACCGCTGATCTACCCGTGCATGGGGGGCAGCCTGCCCGACCAGGTCTGGACCCGGGTGCTGGGCGCGCCGTCCATCCTGGTGCCCTACGCCAATGCCGACGAGGCCAACCATGCACCGGATGAGAATATCCGCCTGGATTGTTTCCATGCCGGCATTTGCACTACGGCAACTTTGCTGGAACAGTTGCAGCGACTGGACTCGACCCTCTAGACCGAAGACAATGCCGATTCATTCCAAGCCAAGGCGCTGAAGCCCTGCATGAGTGCCGACCGGTCCGCTCCATTGAAACGCCCACGGGCAGGCCTGCTCATCTGGCTGGGCATTATCGTGCTGATCGGCGCCGTGACTGCCAGCCAGCGGGCCGCAGAGGTAGACCGCCAGATGCGCGCAGATCTGCTGGCCGAGACCCAGCGCATTGCCGATACCCTCAATCCGCACCGCCTGGCCGCGCTGACCGGCACAGAGGCCGATGCGGATTTGCCGGAATACCAGCGCCTCAAGAGTCAGTTTCAATCAGTCCGGCAGGCCTTCCCCAACTATCGCTTCATTTATCTGATGGTTCGCCGGCCGGATCAGACGGTGATCATTCAGGTCGACAGCGAGCCGCCTGGCTCGGAGGATGAGTCACCGCCCGGCGATGTGTACCACGAGATCGCGCCAGAAGAACTACAGGTTTTCGATCCCGGCATCGCCCTGACGACCCGGCCGACCGAAGACCGCTGGGGAGTCTGGGTCTCGGCGCTGGTGCCCATACCCGGCTCTACGGACTTCCCCGGCCAGGTAGCGCTGGGGGTTGATATTGACGCGCGCGACTGGCGCGGAGAGGTCATGCTGCGCGGGGTCGCGCCCGTCGCGCTGGCCACGCTCGGCTTGCTGATGATTGTTGGCGTCGGCCAGCGTCTGTTTGCCCGGCGAGCCCAGGCCGGACCTGCCGGATGCCCGGGCTTGCGCTTGCTGGAACCGTACCTGGTGCTGGCGGTTGGCCTGGTACTCACGGTTGTAGCGACCTGGATGGCATACGACCAGGGGCAGCGCGATCAGCGACGCGCATTTGAACTGATGGCCGATGCACCGGCTCAGGAAATTCGAACCAGCCTTCGCAACCTGCGGGATTTCGGGTTGGAGGGCCTGGTGCGCTTTTTCGAAGCCAGCGAATTCGTCACTGAGCAGGACTTTGCCCACTACACGGCTTTGCTCGCCCGAGAGGCACCGGCCATTCACTGGGCGTGGGCAGCGAAGATTCCCGTGGATGAACGCGAAGCTTTTGAGCAACAGGTTCGCGCCGAAGGCATCTCCGACTTTCGAATCTGGGGGCCAGACGACGACCCGGAAGAGCCACGCGGGCGCGACGACCGGGATGTACTGTATCCCGTCTCCCGGATCACGGACCGGTTACCGGGCCTTTCTTTGCTGGGTTTCGATCTTGCCTCACTGCCCTCCGTCCACCCGACCCTGGAAGCCGTGCTTCAGGCCGGCCTGGTCAGCGCTGTAACGATTCTGGACGGGACCTACGCCCCACCTTTGCGCGGCCATATGCTGGTCGTTCAGCCCACCAGCATGCAATTTCAGGACAGCCCACAGGAAGGGGTAGCGGTTACCACGATCAGCTTTGCAGACATAGTCGCCGACCTTGCGCTGAATGACATGCTGACCGTGGAACTGCTGTTGCTGAATGAAGACGGCTCCCGCCTGGCGCTGGACCAAACCGGTGTTCGGGACAGCGCCGGCGCGAGCGCTTTGTCGCTTGAAACGCCCCTGCTGTTGTTCGGCCGGACCTTCCTCATTCGGGTCTTGCCGGGATCAGGATTTGAACCTGCGCATCGCAACCTGGTTGGTTCCGGCACGGCGCTGTCGGGAAGCCTCCTGACCCTGATGCTGGCCCTGGTGGTCGGCCTGGTCGCGCGCCGACGGAAAGGTCTGGAGCAGGCAGTTCGCGAACGCACCATCGCCCTGCAGGAATTCCGGGCCGCCGTAGAGCAGTCCAACGAAGGCATCGCCTTGACCGATCTCGACGGAACCGTGCGTTTTGTCAACCAGGCCTGGGCCGAGATGCATGGCTATCGTCCTGGCGAAGTGTCCGGCAAACACCTGAGTCTCTTCCATACAGCTGACCAAATGGAGCGGGAAGTCGAACCGAGTATTGCGGAATTACTGGAAAACGGTTCTGCGGTTGCCGAAATCGGCCACCTGCATCGGGACGGCCACCGCTTTCCCACCCGCATGTCGGCCAGCCTGATCAGGAACGAACAGGGTGAGCCCTACGGAATACTCGGCCTTGCCCGCAATGTCAGCGAGGAACTCCAGCAGCTGGAGCGCGAGCGCTTCGAGCAGCGCTTCCGCGAGCTGGTCGCCGAGATCGCCGCCAGCTTTGTCAGCGCTCCCGATGATGCCGGCTTCGATCATTCGCTCGAGCATGCCCTGGCATCACTGGGGGGCTTGTTCGAAGTCGACCGGACCAGTCTGTTCCGGGTGTCAGGCGACCGGGCCAGCACGAGCATGACTCATGAATGGTGCGCCGGAGGCATCGAGCATCAGAAAGACCAGCTGCAGTCGGTACCGCTGGACGGGTTCAACTGGTGGATGCGTCAATGGTCCCAGAGACAGGCCATTGTGATTGAAGATGCAGACCATATGCCGTCCGAGGCCTCTGCCGAGCAGGCGCTGGTACGGGCTCGGAATATTCGCTCGATGGCGTGCCTGCCAATGTTTGACGAAAACGCCCGACTGCTGGGTTTTCTCGGGTTTGACTCTGTCCGCTCGCTGCGGAACTGGCCGGGACAAGAGGTCGAAATGCTGCAGGCGGTCGCTGACATCCTGGCCGGCGCCCTGCGCCGGCGCCAGGTCGTTCAGGCGCTGGCAGAGAGTGAATCGAGCTATCGCGAACTGGCCGAGGAAAGCCGTTCTTTCCGCTGGCAAGTGGATATGAACGGACTGTACACCGACCTCGATTCAATGGTCGAAAAGGTACTGGGATACCAACCTGAAGAACTGGTCGGCAAGAAATACTTTTACGACCTGGCGCCGGAGTCCGACCGCGAAGAAATCAAGCGGGACGGCCTGAAGCTACTTCGCGCCCGAAGCCGCTTCAACAACTATGAGAATCGAATGCTCGACAAGGACGGCCAGGTGCACTGGGTCAGTTCCACGATTCTCCCCGTGTTTGATGAGCAAGGCCACCAGGTGGGCATCAGTGGCTCGGACACCGATATCACCGAGCGCAAGCAGGCCGAACTGCAGCTGGAACACCTGGCCCATCATGATCTGCTCACCGGTCTGCCCAACCGGGTGCTCCTGGCCGATCGCCTGCAGCAGGCCATGGCCCAGACCGACCGGCGCCGCGATCTGCTAGGCGTAGCGGCCCTGGACCTCGACGCGTTCAAGCCCATCAATGACCGCTTCGGCCATGATGTGGGCGATCGTCTGCTGGTCACGGTGGCCCGCCGCATGCAGGAGACTTTGCGCGAAGGCGACACCGTGGCCCGCCTGGGTGGCGATGAGTTTGCCCTCATCCTGGTCGGACTGGCCAGCGTCGAAGCCTGCCAGCCTCTGCTGCAACGCCTGCTGGAGAGCGTTGCCGAACCGATCGAGCACGAAGGACACAGCCTGCAGGTTTCGATCAGTCTCGGCGTCAGTTTTTACCCCCAGGACGACATCATCGACGCCGATCAGCTATTGCGCCAGGCCGACCAGGCCATGTATCAGGCCAAGGTGGCCGGCAGAAACCGCTATCACCTGTTCGATGCCGAACATGACCGACGGCTACGCGCCAGTCATCAGCAGATCGAGCGGGTCCGAAAGGCCCTGGAGGAGGAGGAATTCCTGCTCCACTACCAGCCCAAAGTCGACATGAAAGAAGGACGGGTCGTCGGCATGGAGGCCCTGCTCCGTTGGCAGCATCCCGAAGAGGGCCTGTTGCCGCCAGCCGCTTTTCTGCCGCTGCTGCAGCAACACAAGCTGATGATTCGCCTTGGCGACTGGGTGATCGAATCGGTCCTGGACCGGATCACGTCGTGGCGCGCCGACGGCCTGGCCTTGCCGGTCAGCCTCAACATCGACCCGCTGCAGCTCAACGAAGCGGATTTCATCGCCAAGCTGGCCGACGCGCTGCAGCGGCATCCAGCCGTGCAACCCAATGACCTGGAACTCGAGGTGCTTGAAACCAGCGCATTGGACGATGCCGTCTCCATGGCCGAGATCATTACGGCCGCCGGCCAACTGGGTGTAGCCTTTTCGCTCGACGATTTCGGTACGGGCTATTCTTCGCTGGCCTATCTCAAGCGGCTGCCGGCTGCAACGCTCAAGATCGATCGCAGTTTCGTGCGCGACATGCTGCATGATCCGGATGATCTGGCCATCCTGCAGGGCATCATCAGCCTGGCGCGCACCTTCCGCCAGACCGTGATCGCCGAAGGGGTGGAAACCGAAGCCCACGGCGAAATGCTGCTGCAGGTCGGCTGTCAACTGGGCCAGGGCTATGCCATTGCCCGCCCCATGCCAGCCGAAGATGTGCCGGCCTGGCTCGAACACTGGCGTCCACCGCAGTCATGGCTGGCCACAGAACCGGTCGATGATGAGCGCCTGCACATGCTGATTGCCACGGTGGAATACCGCAACTGGCACGACCGACTCCAACGCCTGACCGAAAGCAAGGAGAACGGGCCGCCCATCAGCCCCCATCCAGCCCCGGAATTCGCCGCCTGGCTGGCATCCCATGCTTCAGAAAGCGAAAACATCGCCCATTGCCAATCTCTACAGAGCGAGCTCGAGCGCCTCGCCGCGGAGGTGATCGATCACTCGCAATCGGGCCAAAGCAAACGGGCCGGCGAGGTCTTTGCCAGGCTCGATGGGGTGCTCGATGAACTGATTGCGACCCTGCGATCCGAGATCAACGGTTCAGGATAAAGCCCAAAAAAACCCCCGAACCAGCGCACCGGTTCGGGGGATTGGCGGGTCGGGCTGGCGCCGCAGACTAGAAGCGCGCGTTCAAGCCCAGGAAGTACTCGCGGCCGATGATGCCGACCGGGTAGGCCCGGGCGCTGAGTACCGGCTGCTTGTCAAAGACGTTGTTGACCCCGGCGATCACGCGGATCGACTCGTTGGCCATGAACGAACCGCTCAGATCATGCCGCCACATGTCGCCAGTCCAGGCATTCTCGACGTTGTCGGCACTCTCGGTGTCGATGCGCGGCGAGAACTCGAGGAACTTGCCCCAGTAGCGCGCCTGCCAGTTCAGGGTCAGGCGATCCCAGCGCCAGCGGGCAAAAGCGCTGAACGCGTTCTTCGGCTGGCCGTTTTCGTAGATCAGATCGTTGACGATACTGTCGTCGATCGGGTCTTCGAAACGCTCGAGTTTCTTCACCCAATTGCCGGTGATGCCCAAGGTCATGCTGCCGTAGGAATCCAGCGCCTGGGCCAGACTGCCCAGCTCGAACTCGTAGCGAGCGGCGTAGTCAACGCCCTGGGTAACCACTTTGGCAAAGTTCAGCTGGCTGCTGACAAATGACTGGAAACCGAGGAAGGTTGGCGAACCCGGGTCGCGATCACGGGTGAACTGCTCACAGAACTGGTTGGGGAAGCTGGCTGCGTCATAGCAGGCGTTGACCAACTGCTGGACCCCAATCGAGGAGATGGCATCATCAATCTCGATGTCATACCAGTCCACCGAGACCGACAGCCCGGGCAGGAATCGAGGCTCCAGCACGATGCCGGCGGTGAAAGTGTCGGCCGTCTCCACATCCAGATCCGGGTTGCCGCCGGTGAAACCGGAGAAGCGCGCCGTCAGCGGGTCGCTGAAATCGGCCGGCAGGCCATCGGCGGCGCAGTTGGCCGGGCGGTTGGCCGTGCCTTGGTTGATATTGGCGACATCACACGGGTCGGTCGGCCGTGCCGTGGCCGACTGCAGCGGCGAGAACAACTCATTGATGTTTGGCGCCCGCACTGTTTGCGACAGGGTCGACCGGAAGCGGATGTCCTGAATCGGCGCATACGACAGGCGCAGGTTCCAGCTGTCGGTACTGCCCAGGGTCGAGTAGTCGGAATAGCGGAAGGCAGCGTCCAGGGTCAAGTCTTCGACTCCGGGCCGGTTGTTGAGCAGCGGCAGCGAGACCTCAGCGAAGACTTCCTTGACATCAAAGTTGCCGGAGGTGTTGTCGGTCGGTGCATCAACCGGGAAAACACGCGAGGAAGCATCAACAATTCCCAAAGGATCGGGCTGCGGAAGCTCGAAGCCATCGGCCTTGAATGAGCTGTCCTCTTCGCGGTATTCAAAACCGACGACCATGCCAACCGGCCCTCCAGCCAGTTCGAACCAGTCAGAGCTGTCACCCACCAGGAAACCGCTGACCACGGTCTGTTCGACGGTGCGCTTGCGCTCCATGTCAACAATCACGAAATCAGCGGCCTCCTGGCTGGGCGCGCCGATACCGAAGGGGTTGAGGGGCGCGCACTGACCGGAACCGGGAGTGAACGTCTGGAAGCCCCGGAACGGGCCGGCACTGCGCAGGAACGAATCGCCCGGAGTGGCGCTGGGATCAAGGTCGGACCGACATACGATATTGCCGGTGGCCGGATCCACCACCGCATCCACCGCCGCATAGTAGCGATCCAGCGCAAGGCCGGTGAACTGGGTGTCGGCGGTGGTGCGGCCGTAGTTCAACGCCACTTCGTAGCTGAACGGGCCATCGCCGATCAGGCCTTCCAGGCCGGTTACGAAGCGGATGGTTTCGCGCCGGGCAATGCTGCGGCGCTGACCCAGGTCGGTCATGTCGCGCCCAATCAGGATATTGACATTTTCGAGCACAAACAGGTCGGGGTTGAGACCGACAAAGGTTTCGATCGGATCGCGCAGATTTTGCGGGATGAACGGGTTGTCCCAGCTCAGGATATGCGAGTCGAAGAAACCCTGCACCGCCTCGCTGCCGTCGTCGATGGTCTTGGAGCGCGCGTACTTGCTCTCGAAGAAGAATCGGGTCGAGGGGTTGATGTCGTAGCGCGAATTGAGGTTGAGTACGGTGCGCTCGTCATCCGGTGTAATCGACTGACCGTCGCGCCCGCCCGAGGTTCCGTCACCGCCGAAGGCGTTTTGGGAGCCGGCCAGCAGTCCGTCCTGGAATACGTCGGCCGGACCGCCCGGCTCGCGCACGACGTGGCAGCCGGCGAATAAACCGAAGCGCTGCAGAATCACCCCGTTGACGGTCTGCAAGCAGTCCTCGATGCCGTCGTTGTTCAGGTCAAAGATCAGCCCGCCGGGCGGCCGGTTGACCGGGATGGGAAAACCGAAATCCTCGAATTCATTCCCCGGAAAGGCCGACAGGAAGCCATCCCCGAACCAGTCCACGCCAATCAGGGAGCCGTAGCTGGTCAGGTTGAAACGCCCGAACGGCTGCAGGCTCAGGCCCGGCACGCCGTCGATGCGGCTGCATAGCGGATCGCGGGCTGCACCTAACGTACCGTCACCGTCGCTACAGAAATTGGAAATCTGGCTGCCCAGCAGCAGTGGGTCGAGGCCGAAATCGGCAATGTCGGCGCTCTGGATGAAGCGCACCGGGTTGGGCCAGACCGAGCCCAGGCGATCGCCGCGAGTGTGCGAGCGATCGCCCTGGCGCAGGCCGACGGTGTCTTCGTGGCTGAGAGAAAAGACCACGTTGCCGCGGTCGCCGCCGAAGTTCTGGCCGAAGGTGGCTGAAATCAGGCGTCGGTCGGCATCGCCGCGGTGCGAGAGGTTGTACTGGGTGGTGATGTCGATGCCTTCGAAGTCGTCCTTGAGAACGAAGTTGACAACACCGGTGACGGCGTCGGCGCCGTAGACGGCCGAGGCACCGCCGGTCAGGACTTCGGCACGCTCGACCAGCGCGGCCGGGATGGTGTTGACATCGACCGCCGCACTGCCGGCCAGACCAGCGACGTGGCGACGACCGTTGACCAGGGTCAGGGTGCGCACGGAACCGAGGTTGCGCAGGTTGAGGATGCCGGCACCGGCCGCGCCCGGCGAAGTCAGGTTGGCGGTCGCATTGGACGAGCCCAGCAGCGCCGGCAAGTCGTTCACGATATCGATGACGTTGATTTCCCCCGACAGCTGGATGTCTTCGGAGTCAACGGACTGCACGGGCGCCGGCGAGATCAGGTTGGGATCGCGGGCAATGCGCGAACCGGTCACGACGACGCGGTCGGTAATCTCTTCTTCGGCAGCGTCGGCGACTTCCGCTTCCGCCTCCGTCTGCGCATGCAGCGGCATGCTGCCGAGCCCGAAAACCAGCAAACTGGCGGAAATGGCGGTCGCCAGCGGGTGGCGTCGTGGCAGTTCGGTCATGGATATTTCCTCTGTCGGTTAAGGAATCGTGATCGAAAAGTAACCGATTCTTCACCATGATGCAACGCACTACTGCATTTTTTTACCCTCAGCCGGTATTTTGCAGTCCCTGGGCAATACCGTGCACGCTGGTGATCAGCGCCTGTTCCAGGGCCGGATCTTCCCGTTTTCCGGCTCGCCAGCGACTGAGTAGATCCACCTGGGCAAAACTCATCGGGTCGACGTAGGGGTTGCGCAGCAGGATGGTCCTGCGCAGGGTCGGGTCGCGCTCGAGCAGCTGATCCTGGTCGCGAATGCTGCAAATCATGGCTTCGGTTCGTTTGAACTCGGCTCGAATGGTGGGAAAATGCTTGTCTGCCAGGTCACCGGCCAGTTCAGCGTAGTGAGCGGCAATGTCCATATCCGATTTCGCCATGGCCATCTCCGCGTCCTGGAGCAGGTTGGCCGGAAAACGCCACCGTTCGGTCATTTCGCGCAGGGTCTCCAGGCCAACTTCCTCGGCTAGCTGCTCCAGGCCGGTGCCCAGGCCATACCAGCCAGGCAGGCTGTGGCGACTCTGTCCCCAGGCAAAGACCCAGGGAATGGCACGCAAACCCTCGATTCCGGTTTTTTTCTGGCGCGAGGCCGGGCGCGAACCGATACGCATACGCTCGATCACATCAATCGGCGTCACCCGGCGGAAATATTTGGCAAAGTCATCGCTGCCGTAGACCAGTTCGCGGTAGGCGGTGCGGGCCAGATCGGCCAACCGCGCCATCAGGTGGTGGTCGTCTTGCGTGTCTTCGCTGCCGGCCCGGCCCAGGGTGGCCTGGATGACCGCGCCAATGGTCTGCTCCAGGTTGCGCGAGGCAATGGCACGCAGGCCATATTTGCGGTGGATGACCTCGCCCTGTTCGGTGATCCGCAGACGCCCGGCCACCGAACCCGGCGGCGACGCCAGCACCGCGCTGTGGGTTTTGCCGCCGCCGCGGCCGATGGTGCCGCCACGGCCATGAAAAAACACCACGCCTGTGCCCCGTTCAGCAAACAGCGCCGTCAGTCGGCTCTGGGCATCCTGCAGCGACCAGCGCGAGGCGACCATGCCGCCGTCCTTGTTGCTGTCGGAGTAGCCGAGCATGATCATCTGGCGGTTCTGGCGCCGGGTCAGCAGTTGGCGCCAGCATGCCAGGTCGAGCAGACCGGCCATGACCCGCTCGGCCGCCTGCAGGTCACCGACGGTTTCAAACAATGGCACCAGGTCCAGGCGACCATCCTCGATGCCGGCCGCACGTGCCATCAGCCACGCCGCCAGCACGTCGTCGGCGTTGCGGCTCATGCTCACGATCAGGGTGCTGATCGAGCGATGGCCGAAGCGGTAGTGCGCGGTGGCCGCCGACTCGAGCAGGCGAAACACCGGATGGTCATCGGTCCGGAATTCCCGGCCCTGCTCCAGCTGCTCAAGCAACACCTCGATGCGCTCTTCGGCCCCTCGGCTGGGCCAGTCGGGATCATCAAGCTGGCGGGCGAGCGCTTCGTGCAAATCGCCAGAATCGATCCGCAAATCCAGCGCGGCCAGATGGAATCGGAAGATATCGGCGCGCCGGCGCAGGCGCTGAACCGGAAACAGGCCGGCCCGTTGTCCGCCGTTGCGCTGCAGGCTGGTGATGATCATATCGAGATCGTCAAGAAACTCTTCGGCGCGCTCGTAGCCAGCACGATGCTCCTCCAGCGTGCCGCGCAGGCGCGCGTCAATAAAGCACAGGAATACCCGGTAGGGCATCTCCACGTGCCGGGCCGGCACCTGGCGCTCGACGTCGGGCATCCGGCGGCGGTAGTCCACGATGCGTTCCTTGAGCTCCCGGGTGACCGCCGCTCTGCCCTCGGTCTGGCTGAGCAGTCGGTTAAGGCGGCCAACTTCGCGCCGGTAGTTGAGGATGACCTGGCGGCGCTGCTCGGCCAGGGTATCGAGCACGGTATCCGGGCCGACGTTGGGGTTGCCGTCCATGTCACCGCCGACCCAGGACCCGAAGCGCAGTACCGTGGGAATATCGCCAGGATGGATGTCCACGCCATAGACGGCCGCAGCCGCGTCGGCTATGGCCTCATGGAGCACGGGAGCCACCCGATACAGGGTATTGGCCAGGTAGAAATGGGCGTGTTCTGCCTCATCGGCCACGGTCGGGCGAGTGCGCGACTGTTCGGCCGTCTGCCAGGCGATGGTCTGTTCCATACGCACCCGATCAATCAGGCGCTCGGCCTCCAGCGGCGGCAGGCCGGGGTCAAGGCGCTGCACCAGGTAGCGCGCCATCCGCTGCTCCTTTTCCAGGATGGAGCGGCGCGTGGCTTCGGTCGGGTGGGCAGTAAACACCGGCTCGATGAGCAAGTCCGAGAGCAGGTCTTTCAGTTCATCCCATTCCACTCCGCTGTCTTGCAGGCGCGAAAACGCGTCGATCAGACTATCCGGCTGAGGCCCGGCCGAGCTGTTGCGGTACTCGCGCCGACGCCGAATGCGGTGAACTTGTTCGGCCAGGTTGACCATCCGGAACCAGGCGGTAAAGCCCCGAATGAACTCACTGGCCTCGGCCGGGTTTTCGAACCGGCACAACTCCTGCAGCGCCGCGCTCGGCGCCGAGACGCTGCGTCGGTCAATGGCGGCCGAACGGGCCTCCTCGATGCGGGCGAACAAGGCCTGACCGCACTGCTCCTGCAGCAGGTCGCCGATCAGCCCGCCGAGCAGACTGACCTGCTCGCGCAGGGCCTCGTGGCGGGCGGGGAAATCAATCTGGTCGCGCTTCATGGCATGTTGTTCCCTCGTTACGATGGTCGACATGGTAGCGCAGTGCGCCAGCGCGCTTGCATTCATCCGCACACTCCGGTGCTACCCTGCGCGCCATGAGTGATCGCACCAACCACTGGTGGCTTTTCCCCGTGCTGCTGGCAACATTCGCGGCCGCGGCCGCAGGAGAGGACATGCTGATAGACGACTTTTCCGGCCGCGACGGTCGTGCCAGTAGCGGCACCGAGTGGCGCGGCTTCAGCGATCGGGTGATGGGCGGGCGCTCGGATCTGCAGGTTGGCTACCAGGACGGGCCGGATGGCCCGGTGCTGCGCCTGTCAGGCCAGGTGCGCCTGGACAACAACGGCGGTTTCATCCAGGCGCGGTTACCGTTGAGCGTCGAGGGGGACTTTGACGGCTCGGCCTTCGGCGGCATTGCCGTACGCGTTCGTGGTGCACCCGGCCCGTATTACCTGCATCTGCGCACCAGGCATACCTGGCGGCCATGGCAGTACTACCGCGCCGCCATCGACGTGGGGCCGGACTGGCGTGACCTGGTCATCCCTTTTTCAGCCTTCGAGGGCCGCTCCATCCGCCGTGAACTGGACCTGGGCGCCCTGCGCAGCCTGGGCGTGGTCGCCTACGGCGAAGCCTTCGAGGCCGAGATCGAGGTTGCCCGAATCGAGTTGGTTCGATAAGGCTCAGCCGTCCGCGCAAATCCGGCTGATCAGTTCTTCCAGCCCCTGGTCGGCCTGGTCGTTCTCGATCTGGCAGGTGCCGGCATTCAGGTGCCCGCCACCGCCGTAGGCCAGGCACAACTCACCGATATTGGTGTTCGAACTGCGGTTGAGAATCGACTTGCCAATGGCAAAGACCGTGTTTTGCTTGCGGAACCCCCACATCTGGTGGATCGAGATATTGCACTGCGGGAACAAGGCGTAGAGCGTAAACCGGTTGGTGGCGTAGATCGTCTCCTCGGCGCGCAGGTCCAGCACCACGAGGTTGCCGTGGACGGTGGCGCAGCGCTGGATCTGCTCGTGGGCCAGGCCTTGATGGCTGAAATACAGATCCACCCGTTCCTTGACATCCGGCAGTTCGAGAATCTGATCGATGCTGTGCTCGCGGCAGTAGTCGATCAGCTTCATCATCAACTGGTAGTTCGAGATGGTGAACTCGCGAAACCGGCCCAGACCGGTGCGGGCGTCCATCAGGAAATTGAGCAGCACCCAGCCTTTTGGATCCAGAATCTCGTCGCGATTGAAGTCGGCCGAATCGCCCTTGTCGACGGCGACCATCATCTCGTTCCAGGCGGCTGGGAAGACCTTCTCGCCACCGTAGTAATCCCACACCACGCGCGCCGCCGAGGGCGCATCCGGATCGATGATGTGGTTGTCCGCCTTTTCGTTGCGCAGGGTCTCGCTCAAGTGATGGTCAAAGGCCAGGTGACAGCCCGGCACGTACGGCAGGTTGGTGGTGATGTCGCTGGAGCTAACCTCGATCTTGCCGTCCTGCATGTCCTTGGGATGAACAAACAGGATGTCGTCAATCAAATCCAGGTGCTTGAGCAGGGCACCGCAGACCAGACCGTCAAAGTCACTGCGGGTAACAAGGCGGAACTTGGTAGTCATCATTTTTCTCCGAAGCAGGGTTGTGGCACCGACGCTCTCATGGTAGCCGATCAGTGAGGTGTCTTTTCAAGCGCTCCACCTGCTCTTCGGACCAGCCGGGCGGGTCGGTCAGCGCCCGCCAGGCATCGACATAATCAGCGGGTGCATATTCGTGACCGAATCCAGGCGGCGCGGTGCCCACGATCATGTCTGCGGTCAGCTGCAGCATGGTCACCACCGGGAACCAGCGCAGGTCGGGGGAAACATCGGGCGCGCGTGGCGCGCGCATCCAGGCCGGCTCCTGCCAGGCCGAGCCGGGGCTGAAAAACACGATGGGGTCGCTGCCGTGCTGCAGGAAGACCATGCGGAAATCACCCCAGCCGCCCTGCATGAGTTGCTGAGTCGAGAACTGGTTGGTGAACCGGACCACCGACCCGGAACGGAAAATGGGCAGCCAGGCGGGAGAGCCGGGTTCACGCTGGGACGTGGTCCGCTGCCAGGTCCGGTGACGAAACGGCGGCCCACTCCACAATGCTCCGCTGAACGGCTCGTCGATGATATCGAACAAGTCGAACGAAAGATCCGAGTTCAGCGAGCCCAGGCTCAAGCCCCACAGAAACAGGCGCGGGCGCTGATCGCGCGGCAACGTCCGCCAGTAGCCGTAAATCTCGTTGAACACGACCTGCGCGGTCTCGGCACCGTAGGCAGCCTGGGTCAGCAACGCCAGCGGACTGTTGAGATAGGAATACTGAACGGCTACCGAGGCCACATCGCCACGCAGAAGATACTCGATGGCATCCTGCGAAGCTGGATCAACCCAGCCGGTGCCCGTGGGAGTGACCAGCAGCAGCGTTTCGCGCTCAAACCCACCCACCCGCTGGAGTTCGGCCAGGGCCAGCCGGGCCCGTTCTTCCGGCGTCTCGGCCGAGTTCAGGCCCACGTAGACCCGCAGTGGCCGCGGCTTGTCGACGCCGAAAAACGCGCCCAGCTGAGCCGCAGTCGGCCCGCTGCTGACAAAACTGCGGCCCTGACGCCCCAGTTCCTCCCAGTCCAGCAGGGACTCGGTACTGCCAACCTGGTCGGAGTAAACCGGTCGCGGCAGGTCATCGTCGATCAGGGCATCGAGCTGCTGGAAGGATCGATCGGCCATTCGCAGCACGGAGCTGACCAGAACGCCGTCGATCACCGCCCAGAACAGCAGCACGGCCAGCACGCCGCTGACAATCTGCGAAATCCGGGTCGGGACATGACGATTGAGACGGCGCGCAATCATCTGGAACAGCATCCGAAACAGTCGTGCTAGCACCAAAACGATGCCGAAAACGAACACCGCAATCAGGGCCATCAGCAGGCGCTGACCAGCATGGGACTCCTCCATGCCCATCAGCGCGCGCAAGTCGTTTTGCCAAGTGGTGGCCTGCCACAGGAAGCTGACCGCAACGATCAGGCACAGCGAACCGGCGACGATCTTGATGGTCCGGGCCAGGCGCGGGCCGGCAACCGGCAACTCCAGGTAGCGCCAGGCCCAGCCACCGGCCACGCCGACGCCGTAACCGGCGGCAAACGACAAGCCGGCCAGCAGGCCCTGTACGGCAAACGGCCTGGGCAGCAGCGACGGGGTCAACGAAAAGGCAAAAAACAGGGTGCCGACCAGCAGCCCGACGACGCTGAACTGCAGCCACTCCTCGCGGCTCATGCCTGGCTTGTGCCGGCGCCGGCCTGGTCGTCGCCGCCTGACGGCATGTAGCTGTCGCGCCAGCGCAGCACGATATTGAACGATATCGACACCCGCAACTCATCAGACAGGTTCGGGTGAACCAGGTGATGGACAAATGCCGGCCACAGCAAAAGATCACCCGGGCGCGGCAGCACGCGGTGTTCCGGATTGACCTGGGCATCGCCGCGGATGGCATTCATGTTGGCCTGGGCGCGCGGGTCGAAAAAACTGATCGCGCCGGGGTCGAGATCACTACGGCCGGGCAGTTTGCGCCGGCTTTCGGGTACCTGCACGTAGTAGGTGCCGCTCAGCCAGGAATAGGGGTGATTGTGCAGATTGTGGTAATCGCCGAAGCGGTTGATGTTGGCCCAGCCCTGGACATGAAAATCCAGTTCGTAGTCGATACCGGTAGCCCCGGCATAATCGGTCACGCAGCGGCGGATGCAGGCTTCCAGCCACTCCAGCACCGGATGGGCGTGGGCAAACAGGTTGCCTTCGAGATACCCGGTGGTGAGATCGGGGCGGTCCCGTTCCATGTCGGTGATCAACTCCAGCAGCACCGGGTTGGCGCGCTCCCAGGCTGGCAACCGATGGCTCAGAAACAGGGTCGGCCACAGCGGCCGGATCTGCGGTCGATCCTGCGCATTGGCGCTCATGAGGTCTTGCCCGAAGTTGTTGCTGAATCGATCATCAGGTTTCCTTGCAGATACGTCACCGCCGGGCCCAGCAGTTCGACCCGCGCACCGGCCACCCGGCAATCCAGGCGCCCGGTCCGCGCCGAGAGCTGGCGCGCTGACAGTTCGGTGCGCGCAAGCCGCGAAGACCACAACGGCGCCATCTGGCAGTGCGCCGAGCCGGTCACCGGATCTTCGTCCACGCCCACGCCGGGGTAGAAGCAGCGGCTGACGAAATCGCAGTCCTCACCGGGTGCGGTGACAATGACGCCGCGCCGGTCCAGGCGCGACAGCGCGGCAAAATCGGGCCGAATTTCGAGTACATCCTGCGGCCTGCCAAACACCGCAAGGTAGTCCTGGCCGGCATGGGTTTCCAGCGGTCGGCGCCCACCCAGCCCGTCGATCAGGTCCCCCGGAGTCGTGACCGGCTCGGACGGCAGGGCGGGAAAGTCCATGACAAACCCGCGTTCAGCGCGGCGGACGGTCAGCTCGCCGCTTCGGGTATGAAAACAGACCCGGTGGTGATCGAAGCCGAGATGGTTGAACAGCACGTGCGCGCTGGCCAGCGTGGCATGCCCGCACAAGTCGACCTCGGAGACCGGGGTGAACCAGCGCAAGCGATAGCCATTGTCTTCGGGGGCAAAAAAGGCGGTTTCTGACAGGTTGTTTTCTTCGGCAATGGCCTGCAACATCGCGTCATCGGGCCATTGTTCCAAGGGAACCACGGCGGCCGGATTGCCCTCGAACACGCGCTCGGCAAAGGCATCGACCTGGAACAACTGCAGCTTCATCCGGATGCTTCTTGCAGATCACGGACGACGGCTTCGAGCATGCGCTCGCAACGTTCGAGCTCGGCGACCTCGATGAACTCGTCGGGCTGATGCGCCTGGTCGATCGAGCCGGGCCCACAGACCACGCTGGCGATGCCGGCGCGCTGAAAGCTGCCGGCTTCGGTAGCGAAAGACACTTCTCCGCTGCCGCCGGCACGCACCTCCGCCAAACCGCCAACCCAACGCTCGGCACGCTGCTCGGGATCCGGCCTCAAGGGCGGAACCCGGGCCAGAGTATCGATCTCGATGGCGGCTTCCGGGGCAAACTCGCGCAAGGCCGGCAATACCTCGACTTGGGCAAAATCACGGATTTCCTCGATGATCTCGTCGGCGTCCTCGTCGGGCATGGCCCGATACTCCCACAGGAACTGGCAGTCGGCCGGAAGGATATTGACCGCATTGCCGCCGCGGATCAGCCCGACCTGGACCGTGGTCCACGGGGGCTCGAAACCGTTGCCGGTCGCGGCGGCGCGCCTGTCCTGGCCGATCTGGTAGAGCCGGTCGATCAGTCGACCTGCGGCCAGAATGGCACCGGCACCGCGATGCGGCTGGCTGGAATGGGCGGCCTTGCCGGTAATCCGGGTGCGAAAGACGTTGATCGACTTGTGGGCGCGGATGATGTGCATGGTGGTCGGTTCACCGATCACGGCGTACTCCGGTCGCGCCCCGGCCGCCAGGGCATCGTCGATCATCCGGTCCACCCCGAGGCAGCCGACTTCCTCGTCGTAGGACAGCGCCACGTACAGCGGTCGCTGCAGCCGGTTCAAATCGGACCGCTCCAGCACCGCCAGGATGGCCGCCGAAAAACCCTTCATGTCGGTGGTTCCGCGCCCATACAGGCGTCCGCCCTGCTCGCTCAGCACGAACGGATCGGTGGCCCAGTTCTGGCCGTCGACCGGAACCACGTCGGTGTGGCCGGAAAGCACCACCCCACCCGGGCCCTCCGGGCCGAAAGCAACCCACAGATTGGCCTTATTCCCATCGTCGCTGAACGTCCGCCGGCAGCGCCCGCCGAGCCTGGACAGTCGCGCCTGGGCCCAGTCGACCAGATCCAGATTCGAATCCCGCGAAACGGTGGGAAAGGCGACCAGTTCAGAAAGATAATCAACAGCGGTATTCATGATGGGAAAGGCTAGCACAAGCAGTACACTCTGCTCTCATGAGTGAACCGCCCTTCTCTGCCGACGCACCCCAGCCCTACGAGTCCAACCGCTACGCCGCGCTGGTACTGAACCTGGGGCGCGCCCTGCTGCATGTTGGATCACCGGCCCATCGGCTCGAAGATGCCATGCAGATCATGGCCTCCAGGCTGGGGCTGCAGGCCGAGTTTTTCTCGACCCCGACTGCTCTGATCGTCTCGCTCGGCGACGGCGAAAAACAGCGCACCTTCCTGGCCCGCTCAGAGCCCGGCTCGACCAACCTGGCCAAGCTGGCTGACCTGACCGAAGTGATGGAGGACCTGGCCTCGGGCCGGCTCGAACCCGAGGCTGCGGACGAGCGGGTTCGAGCCATTGACCAGGCGCCCGCCATCTATGGCTACTGGCGGCAGCTGCTGGGCTTCATCGCGTTGTCTGGGGGCATCACGCCATTGATTGGCGGCGGCTGGCGCGAAATGCTGCTGGCCCTCGTGCTGGGCACGATCACCGGGCTGATTGTACTGTGGCTGCGGCGGCACGTGGAGCGCTCGCGCCTGGCCTCGCCGCTGACGGCCACCGTAATCACCTTTCTGGGCGTGCTGTGGTGCAGCATCGATCCGCAGACTGCGCTGGTGCCGGCGGTGATCGCCAGCATCATCGCGCTGGTGCCGGGCATGGATCTGACCACCGCCTCGCGCGAACTGGCCACCGGGCACCTGGTTTCGGGCTCCTCGCGCCTGGCTTTTGCCCTGATGGTGTTCGCCCTGCTGGCCCTGGGCCTGGTCCTGGGCGGCCTGGCAGGCCAGTGGCTGGTTGGCCCGGTCGAACTGGTCGGCACGGCAACCAGTCCGGACTGGTTGCCGGTCGTCGGCGTACTGCTGGCCGCACTCGGGCTGATGCTGCTCAACCAGGCCCATCGGCGCGACTGGGTCTGGATCCTGCTGGCCTGCAGCATCGCCTATGTCGGCTCACGGGTCGGTCTGATGATTGAGGCCCCGGTGGTGGGCGCCTTCATCGGCGCGCTGGCGGTGGGACTGGCCGGCAACCTGTTTGCCACCATGACCGGGCGACCGGGGTCGATCATGCACCTGCCGGGGCTGATCATGCTGGTGCCCGGCAGCATTGGCCTGCGCAGCCTGGCCACCCTGCTGGCCGACGATGTGTTGTCGGGCATCGAAACCGCGGCGATGGCGGGTATGATTGCCGTTGCGCTGACTACGGGCATGATCCTGGCCAGCGTATTGCTGCCCCCTCGGACCTCTTTGTGAGCACATCATGGCCATCGATATCCACAAGCCACACAACAAGAGCCTGAAAGAAGCCCAGCAGGTCGCCGACGACCTGGCCCGGGACCTGGCCGACAAGTTCGCCATCGAATACAACTGGGACGGCGACACCATCCATTTCCAGCGCTTCGGCGTCCACGGCGAAATCTCCGTCGACGAAGAAGCAGTCCACGTCAAGGCCCAGCTGGGGTTCTTCCTGAGCTACCTGCAGCCGCGCGTGGAAGACGAAATCCACCGCTACCTGGACGAGCATTTCGTCTGAAAATCGGCTACCGGTTGAGACTTTCCAGGTAGCCCCGCCCCTCGATCATCAAACCGCGAAATGCATCCGGATCATCGGCGTCGCTGGCCTTCGACAGCATCTCGACCGCCTCGACCAGGGCCCGACGGGCCAGGCCGCCGTGTTCGTTGAGGCGCTGGATCTCGTGGTAGAGCTCAGGGTTTTCGGCAGCCACGTCGCGGGCGATTTCGAGCTGGCGCTTGAACGTGGTACTGGAGATGCCGGCGAGCTGTTCGGCCTCGATGCCGGAGCGCACCAGGGCGGTGAAAAAGGCGATATTGAGCGCATGGGACAGACCCAGCACCAGCGCCATCAGGCGGTCGTGCTCGTCCAGCGCAACCTCGACCACTTCGGCCATGGTGTCGACGAACAACGCACCGGCCCGATCCACCGCCGCGCGGCAACCCACGTCCATCAGCAGCACGTGACGGCCGGACAACAGCTGGGTGTCGGGCCCGAACATGGGGTGGACCGAGCACACCTGCAAACCGGCCGCGGCCGCCTTGCGCAGCGCCGGAATCAGCGGTGACTTGATCGAACCGACATCGAACACCAGCCCCGGCACGCCGCGCTCGGCCAGTTCTTCGAGGATGGCGGCACTGGCCCGCGGCGGGGTGGAGACCACGATCAGTTCGGCATCCAGTGGCGCATCGCGCCAGTCGCGGCAGCTGCGCGGCAGCTCGTCATCGACCGCCGGGTCAGCCACCGAGACCACGTAGCCCTGCGAGTCGAGGAACCCGACCAGCCAGCGGCCGAGCAGGCCGGCACCGCCGATGACCAGGGCCTGGCGGCCCTCACCGCGCCCGGCGGCCCGGACCCGGTCCTGTTCCTGGCGGGTCAGCGAGGCGTCGATCAGGCGCTTGAGCAGGTCCTCGGCCACGTCCGGATCGAGACCGCCGGCGCGCGCCCGGGCGCGGACTTTTTCGATGACCTCGCGCTCGCGCCGGAAATCACGCAGCTGCCGACCCGCACCCTGCTTGATGCGCCCGATTTCGGCCACGATCTGCTGGCGCCGGGCAGCCAGGTCGATCAGGCCAACGTCGACCTGGTCGAGTTCATCGCGCAGCGCCTTGAGACGCGGGTCCACCGGCCCGGAGGCAGCCATCAGGCGCGACTCATGAATTCACCGGTTTCGGTGTTGACCTTGATCTTCTCGCCCGGGGTGATGTAGTCGGGCACCATCACGTCAAGCCCGGTTTCCAGGGTGGCCGGCTTGGCCGAGCGCGAGGCCGTGGCCCCTTTCATCACCGGTGCGGTGTCGGCCACTTCCAGCACCACCGACTGGGGCAACTGGATGGCCACCGGCTGGTCGGCGATGATGAGGACGTAGATCCCGTCCTGGCCTTCGAGCAGATACTCGGCCGCGTCATCGACGTCGGCAGCCGAGAGCACGTACTGGCTGAAATCCTCGCTGTCCATGAACACGAAGCCGTCGGCATCGCGATAGGAATATTCGCTCTGACGCCGGACCAGGTCGGCCTCGTTGAGCGAATCGTCGCCCTTGAAGGTCAGTTCGCGCCGATCACCACCCGGGATGGACTCGAGCTTGAAGCGATACAGCGTGCCGCCGCCGCGCGCGGTCGGCGCGGAGCGATCGATTTGACGCACCGCGTAGACGGTGCCTTCGTGCTCGATCACGTGACCGCGCTTGATGTCGGTGACTTTGGGCATGCCCTGAGGCTCTCTTGCAAAACCAGCCTCGAATTATAGGCAAACCTGGGCAACACACTCGGCCATTCGCTGCCTTGGCGTGGGTTCTTTGCGGATCCGGATGGTTCGCCTTGCAGGCGGGGCACGTCCGGGGGAATGCGGCATGGCGGTGGATTTTGGCCGACCGCCTGCAAGCCTGCAACTCGTTTCCTAGAATGCGGGGCGAACTCAAAGCGACTGATTTCTTGGATGCGTTTCTTATCGAAAATCTGGATGGCCGTACTCTCCTGCGCCGCACTGTTCGTAACCCAGCCCATCGCGGCCGATGTGGAAGGTGCCGGCGACCATCGCCTGATCCCGCGCCTGGACGGCAGCGAGATCATCACCTATCGCTTTGTCGAATTCGATCGCGTCACGCTGCCGTTCGGACCGCGCAGCGACGACGGCTTCGAAGACGAGCGCACGCTCGAAGGAGAGCACACCCAGCTGACCTATGTGCTGCGCAATCCGGAGGTGACGACGTTGCAGGTCAAACGCGCCTACCGGCAGGGACTGGAGGATGCCGGCTTCGAAATCGCCTACGCCGGCAGCGGACGAAGCCAGCTGGGGCGTCGCTTTTATGCCCAGGACGCTTTCGATCGCGACCGCCAGGGCGCCTCGCGCAGCACCCTGGGCTGGACTCGCGGAACGGACGACCGCGACAAGCGCTTCCTGGCCGCCGAGCACGCCGCGGAAGACGTGTACGTGACCGCTTTGATCTACAACAACCGCGATCTCGAGCCGGTCATTCGCATGGACGTGGTCGAGGTGCCCGAG